>NZ_CP077080.1:5106205-5406570 GCF_019141525.1 Pseudomonas alvandae | reverse complement strand
CGAACAGGAACGGCAAGTCGAACAGCTGTACCTTGCGGGTGTACTGCTCGAACTTGGCCAGCGAACGCGCAATGATCTGCACGTCTCCCAGCAGTAACGCTTCCATTTCCTTGTCATCGCCATAAAGCGTGGAATTGGGATAAACCTCCACCTTGACCTTGCCCGGCAAGCGTTCCTCCACCAGCTTCTTGAACATCAAGGCGCCTTGGCCCTTGGGCGTCTGCTCGCCCACCACGTGGGAGAACTTGATAACGATGGGGTCCGCCGCAGCGGTGCCCAGCGTGGTGAAAGCCAGTGTGAAGGCGAGCGCGTTCCATAAGGGTCTGAGCATGGCGATTCTCTTGGAATTATGTTTATCGTGCGGGCTCATCCCAGCCCCGGCGAACTGCAAACATGGCAAGTCTAGGAGAAAAAACGCGGGTGATTGGGTGATAGGCAAAATGAAGCCGTTTCGCCATCTGCTAGGCTAGGCCTTCAGGATCAAAAGCTGCAGGGGGGAACAGGATGTTTACGTTTGATAAGTTATGGAAGAGTCATCCCGAAATATTCGGCGACGCCGCGCCTTGCAGGACGAATGGTTCCAAGAACTTTAGCGATCAATGCGCAATCAATCTCGGCGTGGCCCTGCGGCGCGCAGGCGCCGACACAAGGATTACCATGAGTCCAAGGACATCTGGTTCTGGAAGGTCATATGAAGGTCATCAAAGGAGTCTTGTTCGTCTTGCTGCTGGTCGCTTCGGCCATGGGTGCTTTTAATCTGATTTTCATACTGATCGGAACCTATTTGGGTCCGCTGTATGAAAGCGATGCGGACCAGAGCCGCAATTTCGCGATCTGGCTGTTCGGAAATATCGGAGTGATGATTATCGCGGCTGCGGCGGGCATTATCTGGAGCCGGCGGCGCACGAAAAGGATTTAACCACGCAGTTGAAATCTCCAAAGTCATCTCCAGGCACCTCTTGGCCCGACCGCATCAGGCTGGCTGGAGTTCAAGCCTCCAACGCTGGCCCCTTCAACTCGATCTGATTGCCATCCGGATCGAAGCAGTAGACCGACCAGCCTTTCCCTTCCGCGCCATAACGCATCTGCGCTTTTTCGACGGTCAGGCCCGCTTTGCGCAAGTGAGCGATCAAGGCCTGCTCGTCAAACGGCTCGATGCGCAGGCAGAAGTGATCGACGTTGTGGCCCTGCTTGCCGGCAGCCGCGCCACCCTGGCGGCCAAGCGGGCCATCGACAGCCACCAGATCGATCATCGATGCACCGGCACCGAGATGGATCAATCCCAGATCGTCCCGACGCTTCCTGAGCTCGCAGCCGAACACCGAGGTGTAGAAGGCGAGACTGCGCTCGATGTCGGTTACCCGCAGGACGATGTGGTCGATGCGTTCGATGGTGAAGTCCTTCATACCGGCCTCCGCATGGGGTGTCGCGCCAATGACCCAGTCACTTTAGTCCAACAATTCCCGCAGAGGGAGCGAGCTGATTCCCAGCGATGACGTACCGCGTGGTATGACGACTTTTGCAATCGTCATCTTCATGAGAAAGATGAGTTGACGAAAAAATCTCCTGTTTGTGTGGCTTCGTGGGTTGACACGCCTGCTGAAACATTCGAATAATCCGTTACGTTGTATGACGACATACAAATAAAAAATAACAACACGGTGGCCCTCCCATGAGAATCACAGGCGTTAACGTCGAAATCTTTTCCACCCCGTCGCGTCGCGCCCAGGACAGTGCCGGCCACGCCCATCCCGGCGACGAAGTCATGATCAAGATGGCCCTGCTGCGAATCAGTTGCGACGACGGATCGGAGGGTTATGCCTTCGGTACGCCTGAATTGATTCGCCCGCACATCATCGAATCCTTCGTGCGCAAGGTGCTGATCGGCCGCGACCCGATGGACCGTGAGAGCATCTGGCAGGATCTGGCGCACTGGCAGCGCGGCAGCGCCGGGCAATTCACCGATCGGGCCCTGGCCCTGGTGGAACAAGCCTTGTGGGATCTGGCCGGGCGCAAGCTGAAGTTGCCGGTGCACAAGCTCATCGGCGGTTACCGCGACAAGGTCCTGGCCTATGGCTCGACGATGTGCGGTGACGATTTGCCGGGTGGTCTGTCGACGCCGGATGAGTACGGCCAGTTTGCCGAGAAGCTGGTCAAGCGCGGCTACAAGGCAATCAAGCTGCACACCTGGATGCCGCCGATTTCCTTCGCACCAAATCCGCAAATGGACATCCAGGCCTGCGCCGCCGTCCGCGAGGCGGTTGGCCCGGACATCGCCCTGATGCTCGATGGCTACCACTGGTACAGCCGCATGGATGCGCTGACCATCGGCAAGGCCTTGGAGAAGCTGAATTTCGCCTGGTTCGAAGAGCCGATGATGGAAGACTCCGCCGAGTCTTACGCCTGGCTCGCTGCGAACCTGGACATCCCGGTGCTGGGCCCGGAAAGCATCGCCGGCAAATTCCACAGCCGCGCCAGTTGGGTGACGCAGAAGTCTTGTGACATCCTGCGCGCCGGCGTGGCCGGCGTCGGCGGTATCGGGCCGTGCCTGAAAGTGGCGCATCTGGCCGAGTCGTTCGGCATGGATTGCGAAGTCCACGGCAACGGCGCGGCGAACCTCGCCGTGGTCGGGGCGATCAGCAATTGCCGTTGGTACGAGCGTGGCCTGCTGCACCCGTTTCTCGACTACGAGGAAGTGCCGGCGCACCTCAACAGCCTCGTCGATCCGATGGACGCCGACGGTTATGTGCATCTGTCGGATCGGCCGGGGTTGGGCGAGGACATCAACTTCGCGTATATCGAAGCCAATACATTATCCCGGCACTGATGGCGCACTGCGTCCGAGGCTGAACGGCCCGGACGACAAAGTCTTTATAAATATAAGAAAGGACTGAACCATGAAACTCTGGCCCAAGCGCCTGACCAGGCTGCTGTGTGTCATCGTGGCCCTGTGCACAGTGCAGGTACCCGTCAGCCTGGCCCAAGGCGAAACGCCCGCCGACCAATTGGTGGTGGGCATGAGCATGATCAACCTGTTGTCCCTGGACCCGGCTGCCGCGACGGGCCTGGAGGTTGCCGAGGTCAACGCCAACGTCTACGACATGCTCCTGGAGCAAGACGCGGCGCAACCGGATACGCTGGTTCCCGCCCTGGCGAAAAGCTGGGAAATCAGCCCGGACCGTATGCGCCTGACCTTCCAACTACGCGACGACGTGCGCTTTCACTCTGGTGCGCCGCTCACTGCGCAAGACGTTGCCTGGTCGTTGCAGCGTGTGGTCGTCCTCAACCGCGCCTTGGCCTCGACCTGGAAAGCCTACGGTTTCACCGCCGAAAACGTCGTCAAACTGATGCGCGCCGAAGGGCCGCACACCTTTGTCATGGAATTGCCGCGCAGCACCGATCCGCTGCTGGTTCTCAACACGCTGGCGACCTCGCCCAGTGCTTTCATCGTCGATCGCTCGGTGGCCTTGCAGCATCAGGTCGGTGACGATCAGGGCGCGGCGTGGCTGGCCACGCATACGGCAGGTTCCGGTGCGTTCAAGCTGGATATCTGGCGCGCCAACGATGTGATCCTCATGAGTCGCAACGATGACTACTGGCGCGGCGCGCCGAAGTTGCGCCGAGTGATCATGCGCAACATGACCGAGTCCCAGGCGTTGCGGCTGATGGTCGAGCGCGGTGACCTGGACGTCGCCCGCGGCATGGCCGCCACCGATATCAAGGCGCTGGGCAAGGTCGATGAAGTGCGCATCCAGAGCATCGCCCGCGGCACGCTGTACTACGTGGCGATGAGCATGCAGCAGCCGCTGTTCCAGGACATCCGCGTGCGCCAGGCGATCCGCCTGCTGATCGACTACCAGGGCATCAACGACGTGGTGATGCCGCACTACGGCGTGATCAACCAACGGCCGATGCAACTGGGCTTGGCGGCGCGCCTGGACGATCCGGGTTATCGCCTGGACGTAGCCAAGGCCACGCGCCTCCTGGCGGAAGCCGGTCACGCCGACGGCTTCAAGGTGAGCATCCGCTCGCTGACCGATCCACCGTTCATCAACATCGCCACCAGCCTGCAAGCGACGCTGGCCCAAGCGGGCATCCAGGCGACGATCATCACCGGCACCGGCAACCAGATCTACGGGGCGATGCGCGACCGTCAATTCGACATCCTCGTCGGGCGTGGCGGCGGCGGGGCGGAGCGGCATCCGCATTCGAGCCTGCGCGCCCTGGTGTACAACCCGGACAACCGCACCGAAGCCAAGTTGAGCAACTTCCAGGGCTGGCGCACCTCGTTCTTCGACCCGCAGCTCAACCAGTTGATCGAACAGGCCGAGCGCGAGCGCGACCCCGAGCGCCAGCGGCAAATGTACGCCCAGGTCCAGACCCTCTATGACCAACAAGCCGGGGCAATCATGCCGGTCTCGCAGATGGTCGACGAGGTGGTGATCCACGCCGACGTGCGCAACTACATCGGCCACACCGCCGCCACCACGCGCCTTCGCGACGTCTATAAGCAGCGCTGAAATCGACGGCCCCAAGGCCAAGGCAGGAATGAATATGTCGACTGCATCCTTTTCAATCTGGACCACCCGGGCCGCTTCGGCGACCCGGCGCGGCGGCTCGGTGGCGGTGACGCTGCTGGGGTTGCTGCTGCTGACTTTCTTTATCGGACGGGTGATGCCGCTGGACCCGGTGCTGGCCATCGTCGGCCCGGACGCCGACGCCTCGGCCTATGCCCAGGTCTACAAGGAGCTGGGCCTGGACAAACCGTTGTGGACGCAGTTTGCGATCTACCTCGGCGACCTGCTCCACGGTGACTTCGGCATGGCCTTGCTGACCGGCAATCCAGTCATCACCGACATCGCCCGGGTGTTTCCGGCCACGTTGGAACTGGCGACCCTGGCCATTCTGTTTGGCGTGTTGGCGGGGCTGCCGCTGGGTGTCTACGCGGCGACCCATCAGGGCCGTGTCGGTGATCATGTTGCTCGGCTGATTACGCTGTTCGGCTACTCCACGCCGATTTTCTGGATCGGCATGATGGCTTTCCTGGTGTTCTACGCCTGGTTGGGTTGGGCCGGCGGTGTTGGGCGCATCGGCCTGGCTTATGACGGGTTGATTCCGACGCACACCGGGCTGTTGTTGATCGACACTGCCTGGTCCGGCGATTGGGAAGCCTTTCGCAGCGCACTGCGGCACATCCTGCTGCCGGCGGTGATCCTCAGTTTCAACTCGGTCGCCTACATCAGCCGTATGACCCGCAGCTTCATGCTTGAGCAGTTGTCCCAGGAATACATCATCACCGCCCGGGTCAAGGGTCTGTCCCAGCGCAGGATCGTCTGGGGCCACGCCTTCGGCAACATCCGCGTGCAGCTGTTGACCATTGTTGCGCTGGCCTACGGCGGGTTGCTCGAAGGTGCGGTGCTGATCGAAACCGTCTTCGCCTGGCCGGGCTTCGGCCAGTACCTGACGAGCAGTTTGTTGCTCGGCGACATGAACGCGGTGATGGCGTGCGTGCTGTTGATCGGCCTCATCTTCGTGACGCTGAACCTGATCAGCGACGCGCTCTACAAGATCTTCGACCCGAGGACCCGCTAATGAACCTGCCCCTTGCTTCCAGCGCAGCCGGCAGCGCCGCGCTGCCCGCTTCGAGTACGGCAGCCCAGGTGGCCAGCGCCGCTCGACTGCTGCGATTTTTGCTGCGCAACCCGATGACGTTTGCCGGCCTGGTTGTGGTCTCGACCTTGATGGTGGTTGCGGCGTTCGCGCCGTGGATCGCCGGTCACGATCCCCTGTTGCAGAACCTTGCCGGCGCGTTGCAAGCGCCCAGCAGCGCGCATTGGTTCGGCACGGACGAATACGGTCGCGATGTGTTCGCCCGGCTGGTGTATGGCTCGCGCATCACGCTGTACATCGTTTTGCTGGTGACGGTGATCGTCGGCCCCATCGGCCTGTTGGTCGGCACCGTTTCCGGTTACTTCGGCGGTTGGGTCGACAGCCTGTTCATGCGCATCACCGACATCTTCATCTCGTTCCCCAGCCTGGTCCTGGCGCTGGCCTTCATCGCCGCCCTCGGCCCGGGCCTGGAGCACGCGGTGATCGCCATCGCACTCACCGCCTGGCCGCCGATTGCCCGGCTCGCTCGCGCCGAAACGCTGCCGCTGCGCAACGCTGACTTCGTCGTCGCGGTTCAACTTCAAGGCGCGTCGAGCACCCGGATCATCCTGCGCCACATCATCCCGATGTGCCTGTCGTCGGTGATCATCCGCCTGACCATGAACATGGCGAGCATCATCCTCACTGCCGCTGCCCTGGGCTTTCTCGGCCTCGGCGCCCAGGCGCCGCTGCCGGAGTGGGGCGCGATGATCTCCACCGGGCGGCGCTACATGCTCGAAAGCTGGTGGCTGGTGGCGGCGCCCGGTGCGGCGATCATGCTGGTCAGCCTGGCCTTCAACCTGTTGGGCGACGGCTTGCGCGACGTCCTCGACCCCCGCAGCCAATCCTGAGGAAAGTCCCATGACTGAGATAAAACTGGCCGTACAGGATTTATGCGTGGAGTTTCGCAACGCGGGCAAAACCTCCCTGGCGGTGCGCGATGTGTCGTTCACCCTGGGCCGGGAAAAACTCGCCATCGTCGGTGAATCCGGCTCGGGTAAATCCACCGTCGGCCGCAGCCTTCTACGTTTGCATCCGCCGACGGCGCGGGTCACCGCCAAGACCCTGCGCTTCGCCGACATCGACCTGCTGAGTGCGAGCGAAAAGCAGATCCAGGCGATTCGCGGCGCGCGCATGTCGATGATCATGCAAGACCCGAAATACTCGCTGAACCCGGTGGTGCGCGTCGGCGAGCAAATCGCCGAAGCCTATCTCGCCCACCACAAGGTGCCCCATCACCAAGCCCGGGAACGGGCCCTGGATATGCTCGCCAAGGTGCACATCCGCGACCCTCGGCGGGTTTATGACCTGTATCCGCACGAGGTGTCGGGCGGCATGGGCCAGCGGATCATGATCGCCATGATGGTCATCACCGATCCCCAGGTGATCATCGCCGACGAGCCCACTTCGGCGCTGGACGTGTCGGTGCGCCGGCAGGTGCTCAACGTGCTGGAAGAGTTGGTCTGCGAGCGTGACCTCGGGCTGATCTTCATCAGCCACGACCTGAACCTGGTGCGGCATTTCTGTGATCGGGTGCTGGTGATGTACGCCGGGCGCGTGGTCGAGTCGATTGCCGCCGCCGACCTGGACAACGCCACCCATCCGTACACCCAAGGCCTGTTGGCGGCGTTGCCCAGCCTGGACCATCCGCGCGCCACGCTGCCGGTGTTGCAGCGCGACCCACACTGGTTGAACCCTTGAGGAGCCTGTCATGAGCATGATCGAAATCACCGGCCTGAACCTCAGTTTCGGCACGGGCGCGGCACTGAATGCGGTATTGCACGACGTCGATTTGAGCGTCGCCGAAGGTGAGGCCTTCGGCCTGGTGGGGGAGTCCGGTTCGGGCAAGACCACCGTGCTGCGTTGCCTGGCCGGACAGTACCAGCACTGGACCGGACAATTGCAAGTCGCCGGCCGGGCGGTGACGCGCAAGCTGCCGCTGGACCACTACCGCACCGTGCAGATGGTTTTTCAGGATCCATACGCTTCACTGCATCCGCGCTACACCATCGACGCCGCTTTGCAGGAACCACTGCGCATCCATGGCATCGACGGGCGTGGGCAAAAGGTCAGCGAGATCCTGCGCAAGGTCGGCTTGAACGACAGCTTTCGCTTTCGTTACCCGCATCAATTGTCCGGCGGCCAGCGCCAACGCGTGGCGATTGCCCGGGCGCTGATCCTGCGCCCACGGGTGTTGCTGCTGGATGAGCCAACCTCGGCGCTGGACGTCTCGGTGCAGGCGGAAATCCTCAACCTGTTGGCCGAACTGCGCCGCCAGGAAGGGCTGACTTATCTGATGGTCACCCACGACCTGGCCGTCGTTGCGCATTTGTGCGATCGGCTGGCGGTGATGCAGCAGGGCAGGGTAGTGGAGACGCTCGACAGTCATCGACTGGCAAACGATGGCGCCGCCCACGAATACACACGCCTGCTGGTGCAAGCCAGTCGCGACATACAACGAGTCCCTATCGCCGTTTGAAGTAACTAACCCGCTGTACCTGTTTTAAACCGCAGAACACGTTGAACCGCACGTTTCAATGCGCGCACGCGCTCGCCTGCGATTTGGCGTTCAACCCAACTATTGATTTCAACTTACAAGAATAAAAAACATGAAAAAGACCCTGGTAGTTTTGTCGATCGCTTCGCTGTTCACTTCGGTTGTCGCTCAGGCGGATACCGGTTATATCAACGTCCGCCATCAATACGCTGAAAAGACCCGCATGCACGCCGACCGCGCCAAGTTCGGCATCAGGCTGGATAACGGTGTGGGCCTGGAAGGTGAGCTCAAATACAAGACCGCTGGTGACCGGGAAGATGTCGCTTTCGACAACACCGTCGGCAGCGGCCACGAATTTACCGTCAACTACCAGCACAAGATCGATGATCGCTGGACGCTGACGCCTTCGTTCGCCATGGAAAGCGACGAGGAATCCACCACCTACAAGACGGGCATGCGCCTGGGCTACAAGATCACCAAGGAACTGAGCATCGCCGGTCGCTATCGCTACGACGTCAGCAAGCTGGACCGTGACAAGGTCGATCGCGACGTGCCGGACAACGGCCAGGACGACCAGACGATCCATCGCTACGACGTCTATATCAACTATGCAAACCAAGGGCCTTGGGCTTACGAGTATCAACTGACTTACTTCGATGCCGATTACATCCGCTACAACGGCGGCACCGATGACTATGAGCAGAATGCCGTGGTCAAGTACAAATGGGATAAGCGCTGGGCACCGTTCTTTGAAGTGGGTGATATCAAAGTCAACTCGGTGGACAGTGATCGACAGCTGCGGTTGCGGGTGGGGGTCCAGTACAACTTTTTCTGAGTTGTGGGAGAGGTAGTCAACACTGAATAAAACTGTGGGAGCGAGCTTGCTCGCGATAGCGGTCTGCCTGTGCCGATGATATTGGATGTGCCGCCGCCTTCGCGAGCAAGCTCGCTCCCACAGGGGGCGGTGGAGGATACAAATGCTGTGGTCACTGCAGCCACAAAACTGCGGGGGGTTACTCGTTGTAGAACGCCTGGCGTTGTTGGGTTTCACACAGGCGCATGCGGCTGTTGCTCAAGTGCAGGTACATGGCCGCCCGCGCCGCGTCGACATTGTGACTGGCGATGGCATCGAAAATCTGTTGGTGTTCGGCATTGATCCCCTGCAGGTAGGCGCTGCGATCACTCTGCCCCGAATAGGCGGAGTTCATCCGGGTACGCGGGATCAGCTTGGTGCCCAGGTGCTTCATGATATCGATCAGGTAGTAATTGCCGGCCGCCTTGGCGATCTTCAGGTGGAACTGGAAATCGGCATTGATCGTGGTGCCGGATTTCTCAGGCCCTTGCAACAACGCTTCCAGCGCCTGGGCCAGCTCGGCCAGGGCTTCGGGCGTGGCGCGCTCGGCGGCCATGCCGGCGGCCTGTACTTCCAGGCTCAGGCGAAATTCCAGCAAATTGAGCACATCGGACAACGTGGCAATCGTTGCCGGCCCGAGGGTAAAGCCTTCCGGCGCCGGCATGTCCAGCACAAAGGTGCCGACGCCATGGCGCGTCTCCACCAACCCCGCCGCCTGCAAGCGCGACAATGCCTCGCGCACCACCGAACGGCTGACGCCTTCGGCTTCCATGATGTGCACTTCGGTGGGGAGCTTTTCGCCGCATTTCAGAATGCCGTCGCGCATGCGCTGGGCAAAACGGTCGACCAGTGTCTCGGCGAGGCGGCGCGGCTTGTTCAATGGAGATAACGCTTGGTCCGTCATCGGCGTGCTCTAGTGTGATCAGCGGGCATTATAGTGAGTTTTGGGGCAAGGTCGCGGCTATAATGCCGCGATCGTCTGGCTTGATGGATAGGTGCAATGGAGCGTGTCACAACCGATCGACGCCTGAGCATGACTCAGCAACTGGTGGTCGACCTGACGCAGCAGATACTCGCCGGCGAGCTGCCCGCGGGCAGCAAGCTGCCGACCGAACAGGTCATCATCAAGGAACGCGGCGTCAGTCGGACCGTGGTCCGTGAAGCCATGTCCCGGCTGCAGGCCGAAGGTTTGGTCGAGACGCGCCACGGCATCGGCACCTTCGTGGTCGACACCGCCCGTCCGGGGGATTTCCAGGGCAGCAAGCACGTCAAGGGCGGCGCCTACGATGCGCTGGCCGTCATCGAACTGCGCCTGAGCCTGGAAGTGGAAGCCGCGGGCATCGCCGCGCAACGGGCTACGCCGGAGCAATTGCTGGCGATGCGCGAAGCGCTCGACGTAGCAAATGCGCTTGACCCAACGGATGACGACAGCGCCCGGGCCGATTTCGAATTTCATCTGCAGATCGCCCAATGCACCGGCAACAGTTTCTTCATCGATGCCATCGCCCATGTCGGCAATACATTGCTCGCGGTTGTGCAACAGGCCGGGCCGGTGGTGACGGGCGAGAACCGGGCGTTGGTGGTGCGTGAGCGGGAGCAGGTCTACGCGGCGTTGGCGCGCCGTGATGCCGAGGCGGCGCGGGCTTCGATGCGGCTGCATTTGATCAATGTGCAGCAGCGGGTTCGTGCTTTGACCGAGTTGACCGCGCAGTAACCTTCCGCCGTCCCCCCCTGTGGGAGCGGGCTTGCTCGCGAAGATGGTGGCCCATCCTCTTGCTAGTTGCGCTTCCAGCACTCCGCGTATCGCGCGCACACCCCGTAACGCTCATCCATCAGCGCCATCCTGTCCAGGTGATGACCCACCGCTTCGACCGTTACCACATTCACGATCCGGAAATATTCCACCATCATCGCGACGTCCAGGTCGACCTCGGCTTTCTCCGGCTTGGCATTGGCGGTTTTAGGCAACGCCCACTGTTCCAACTGCTCGTCCTTCAACTGCCGCAGGCGCGCCTGGTATTCCTCCTTGAAGCGTTCCATCGAGTGCGCCTTGTTCTGCGCCATGTCATCGCCAAACGTCTTCAGGTTTTCCCGGTACAGCGTCCAGTAGTCAGCCGGCAGGTCGAAGCCGAGCTTGGCCTTGCGTTCGCTGATCAGGGTGTCCAGCTTCTCTGGCGAATAGCTCTCGACTTTTTCCTTGGCCGGATCCGTCTTCACCGTGACGACCAGGCTTTTGTCGATGACTCGATTCATCAACTCCAAGCGATGGGGCGTGTCCGGGTAGATCTTGGGAAACAGCGCATTGCGCCCGGCGCAGGCGGGAAAATCCTTTTTCAGGATCGGGATCGGTGTGCGCACGTCCTTGCCGTCGATCCGTTGCAAGCGTTGCAACTGAGTCAGGCAGAAGTTCTTCTCGGACTTGAACGTCACCTCGTATTCGGCATTGGCCTCGGGCGTGAAGTTGAAGCCCTTGCCACACACGGCATAACCGCTGTTCATGTTGGTGCGCAGGTGAATCTGCTCGCCGGGCTTGAGCTTGACCTCCAGATAACCCCTGGCATCCTTGGGCGCCGGAACGCTCATCCCCACCCGCCGCGCGGTATCGCTCAGCAGCATGTTGTTGAGAATGCCCGTGGTCTGCCCGTCGCAATGGGCCGCGTCGAAATAATCCAGGGTGGCGTTGCTGGTATTGGCGACGAACCGCAACTTGGCGGCGTCCGGTTCGATGGCATCGGGGTAACTGCCATTGACGCTGCAACCGCCGAGCAAAACAAACAACGCGGACAATGCTAGCAACGGGGCAGGGGAGCGAGGCAGGGCGAGCATGAGTCATCCTTGAGGAGATCGATGAAAGGGGGTGAATGCTACTTAAGTGCCACTATTGCGTCCATCGCCTGCAGGGGACTGGTGAAACAAAATGCTGCGAGGCTGATGATCAATTGTGGGGGCGCTTTGAACAGGTTTCGCGCGCGCTATCAAGGTACCTGATACCGTGCGAAAAACTTGATCCGAACGGTGCCCCACGCCCGACAGGCGGTGCTGGCGCTGCGCAAGTTGTTCTCAACGGATGCTTTCGTTTTTCCGATCTGTCATGCCCGTACGCCGATAAACAGATCGAGATTTTCAGGTAGCGGTTGCTGTATTACTCGTCCTATTCGCCTGATCTGCGCGATGCTCAGGGGCAATTCGCCGACGACCTCGGCTGCCAAGCTCTCCCAACCCAAAATAATCCTGATCGCTGTCTCGTACTCGGGATTCACGTCGAGCTCGAACTGAATAAAGTCGTCTTCGTGGTCCTCAGGAAAATAGCCCGTGATCTCCAAATACACTCTGCGTGTCGCTCCTTAATCTATTGCAGGTGAGCTGAAATACATGATCGTCATCGTAAAAACGCTTGCCGGCCAATGCTTAAATCGCTGCGGCTTGGCTGGGGCTCAGGTTATAACCTTCGTCGCCGCGTTGGGGGGTGGACCATCCCATGATTTGTTCCAGTTGTGCATCGCTCCCAGTAGGCAGTCTTACTTCAAAAATTAACGTCTCGCTTTTTTTGTCGAAGACCTCGACGATATATGACATGCCATGTTGTGCCAGCATCTCATGTTCCATTTCTTGCTCCGTCCCGATTCCGTCGTCAGCTACGCCAGGACGCCAATATACAAATCTAGATCTGTCGGTAGAGATTCCCCGATAATTTGCGATAGCTCGATTACCTGCTCCTTCGTCAGCAGCCACTCCCCTTCAGACATCGCGTTAAGGCTACTATGGCCTAGAAGCTGCAGGATTCGGCTGTTGTAGGATTCGTTCAAATCAAGATCGAATTTGAGTGAGTCATCTTCATCCTCGGCTGGTAAAAAACCGCTGATAGATAAGTACATGAAAGCTCCTATTTCTCTACTTTGCGGCCGGTTTTGGCCGATTTTGTTTGCGCTCCAGTCTCAGCGTGGTATTCCCCGAGGCGGCGGTTCGACTCAAGGTGTGGCAGTAGCGCTAGTCCACCCATTGCTAATGACTGGATACCCTTGCGGACGTTTGGCGTCGCCCTACGCGCTGCAAGACAATTGGAAAATATAGTCCGGATGATTGAATGCCTCGCCCGTCATCTTTTCAAGGCGGCTTATCTGCTCCGATGTTAATTCGTACTCATATATTGCATCTTTCGGCTCAGTCCACTCCATCAGCGCAGCTAATTCATCAGATAGGGTATTGCTGATTTCGATGCGGAAAACCAAATGTTCGCTGCTTTTGTCGAACGCCACGATTTCATGCTTCATTTGCTGCTCCTGTGTTTATTTAGGTGTAGTTCTGCCTGGCTCGGCGTCCTTTGTTCTGTCTCCTGTGTCAGGGTTGAATTCTCCCAGGTGTCTACCTTGTTTGTTGTATAGCTCTACCCTGCCGTTTTCATAATCCCATTCATAGATGCGGCCCTTGCGATCCTTCCAACGTTTACGCCTTTGTCCGCCACCTTTGACTGAACTTTTGGAAGGGCTAAGTAGCGCATCAGGAAACGCCGGGAGATTGTTTGGCGGAGGATGATAGCTATGATCCCCACCCAAAGGCCGAGCAAACACCACATAAAGCGACTTCAGCCCCGTATCCGCCGGAAACACCAAGATACCGTCATCCGTCGTAACATCCTCTCCCGGCAGCCCATCAATCTGGCTGTCGACGTCCTCCGCGATCGGATGGACGAGGATCGTGCCCAGCTGTTTGCCGATATCGTCGGGGTAGGTCAGCGGTGGAAGCGAACCAAGCGGGGTCTGCTGCGGCGTCCAGATGAGGGTGATGCCGTTGAGCGTCGCCTCCATCGCCGTCTGGTCGGTGTTCCAGGTCACCTGCACGGTGCGCACCGAGTCGTCGGCCGAGGGACCGCTGTGGATGCCGTACACCTGAAGCGCGCCGTCGGCGTCACGGCGGAATTGGAAGCGGACACGTGTGGTTGCGTGGTTCAGGCGGCGTAGCTGGTCGTCGGTGTACAGGGTGCCGTCGGCCATTTTAGTGGGCAGCATGCCCAGGACGAAAACGTTGGCAGGGCCGCCCGCGCCGCGTACCGCCCAGGTGAGGCGCTGTTGCATGATCCCGCCGCCGGCGATGCGGCCCAGCGCGAGGTCTGCGCCAAGCGCCGAGGCGATTGCGGTACTTGCCGAAGGCATGAGCATGGCGCCCGCCACCATGATCCGGCCGAAATTCGAGGCGGGCTCAGGTGTTGTGCCGGCGCCCGTTTGGCACCAGTTCTCGGCGATGCAGGATTTGGCAAAGACCAAGTCTTGCCGGGGCTTGGGCAACGGCCATTGTTCCGGGGGGGGCGGGGAGCGGTTCTGGCTCCGGCGCCAGGCGCGGCATGAAACCGCCGCCTGAGCTGGCGAGCCCCGACTTCACCAGCAGCAGGTCGCCGTTCCGGACGGCCTCGACGATATCGTTGTCCCGGTTGATCTTCGCCCGCATTCCAAACTGATCGAGCCCGTCGATGACATGGCCGCGCATCAGGGCGTCATCGACCAAACGTGCGGCAATGTCGGGAGACTCGGTCGGTTCAAGCCCCTTTTCCGCACTCCTTATCAAGCGCATTGCGATCCTTGCGGTTAAATAGGCGGGCTATTCTGGTGAGGCGCGCCATGGCCGGCAATGCGAGGACCTTTGCGGCATATGTCCTGCCTGAAAATTTCAATCTTTAGAAACGATTAATCGATCACCAGGGATTTCACGACATGAAAAAACAAGAACAACAAGCGCTGCTTCAAACCCTGAAAACCCGCTTCGAACAACATCCGAACCGTCACCCAGACATTCCCTGGTCCGACATCCAGACCCGGCTCGAAAACAACCCCAATGCCCTGAAAACCCTCCAAGCCATGGACGCCACCGGCGGCGAGCCCGACGTGATCGGACTCGACCCGCAGACCGGCGCCGTCACTTTCTGCGATTGCGCAAAGGAGAGCCCCACCGGTCGCCGCAGCCTCTGCTACGACCGCGCGGCCCTGGATGCGCGCAAGGAGAACAAGCCCAAGGGCAGCGCGATCGAGATGGCTGACGACATGGGGATAACCCTGTTGACCGAGGAGCAATACCGAGCCCTGCAGACGCTCGGTGAGTTCGATGCCAAGACGTCCAGTTGGCTGGCGACGCCTCCGGAACTTCGTGCGCTCGATGGGGCGATTTTTGGCGATTACCGTTATGGTCGGGTGTTCATCTACCACAACGGTGTGCAGTCGTATTACGCGGCGCGTGGGTTTCGTGGGGTGCTGAATATTTAGGAAACGCCCCCTCGCCACAAAGGGGCCGGGGATTTAGAAAATGCGGTACGTCAGCGCTGCATCACTTGAAAGTCAGAACCTCACACCCCTTGGCCTCAACGATCTCGCTAAACTCCGGCAACTGCGCCACAAAATCCGCCTCGAACGCCAGGTACCGATCCAGCGACGGCAGATAACGAATCTCCGGTTTGATGCGCGGGATATCCTTGCTGGTCAGCTTCACCACCTCATTGCTGCGCTGATTCCAAAACCAGGCCTGCGTGTGTGTGCCAAAGGTGTTGGCGCGGTAGCTCCACACCCACCAATCGCCATGCCCGCGCGCTACCTGCAGTTGCCCATGGAACGTGCGCAACGTAATCACCTGCTTGGGCTGCGTGACGAGCAGACGTGTGTCCTGGCGCAGCTCACTGCCGAAACCGTCCAGCGTCGCCTTCGATTTGGCGCCGGTGATGAAATTGAAGCGCCACGCCAATAGCACGGTCTCTTGATAACCCGAGTGCTCGACGTTCTGCCGCGCGCCTTCGCTGAACAGCAGAATCTCGTCACCGCCCAAGTACGCGGTCGATGCCCGTAGCTTATAAGCCTCGGTGGGCATCGGCTTGGCGACGATGGCCTGTTGGGTGTCCTGGTTCCAGACCCAGCAGCACTTGCCGTTGTGCTGCATGAACAACAATCGACGCCCGCCGACAGGCAGGATGGTGAGCTCGTCCGAGTCGTCGAAAATCACCTCGCTGCTGTCCGCCGTGATCCGCCAGATCCTTGTCAGGTGCTCGGGTTCGTAGATGCGCTGGCGCTCGAATATCTCATCGTCTACGACGACGCAGGGCTCTTCGAATGCCGGCCACTGCAGCCCGGCAGGGCCGAAGTCCTCGATGGCATCGCCCCGGCGAATCTCGTATTTGAACCGATCATCCGCGCTGTAATCGCCGTGTTTGACCTGGCGTCTCCACAGGCTGCGCCGGGCGTTGGCGTCGATCAGGCGCAGGTCCGCGCCATCCACTTCATCGGTGCGTTGTTCGAGCATGTCCTGTTCGGCGGGCGGCCACTGGTTGTAGTCGATCAAAAAGCACAGCCAGCGATCTTCATCCTGTTCGGTGATTGCAGCCCAGCCGTTGCGGTAGTTGTATTCATGCACGTAGGTAGGGCCGGGGTAGTCATGGACTTTCTGCAACCACTTCAGCTTGCCGCGCTTGGGTTTGGCCGGCTTTTGCTCGGTGGCGGCAGGCTTCTGCGGCTCGATCAAAATCGGCGTGCACCTCGGCTCGCCACGTGGGCTTTGCCAATGCTGGGCAAACGCCTCGCGTTGATCGGAGGGGAAGATCACCGGTCGGTAATCATCAGCGCCGGCGTCCAGGTTCCACAGGTCATAACCCCGGCCTGCCAGCACCGGCGCCAGGGCTTCGAAGCAGACCTCGGGCATCTCGTTGGACAGCTCGTCCAGCAACGCCTCGAACCCCGGACCGGCGAACACATCGATGTCGGGATAGTAATGCTGCAACAGCCCGAGCAGGTCGCTGCCCGGGGTTTTCCAATCGATGTGGACCAACGGATCGAATTGCGATTGCATTACGGTGGTCTTCCTGTTGATTTCTCTGCGCCGATCTTAGGCAAATCAATGACCCGTGGCGAGGGAGCAAGCTCCCTCGCCACGGGTCAAAGCAAGCCTATCTCAGAGCTCCGGGAACTCATCCAGATAACACACCGGCGAGTTCCCCTCCGCGCGCTTATCCACCTCATCCTCCAACCACTGCGCCAACACCACCGCATTGTTCTCGCGCGTCGACTTGGCCGCATACACCAGGGTAAGCGTCCCGCCCCGCGCGACGTCCACCAACTTCCACCAATGCTCCGGTCGGGCCGCCAGCTCACGCCGATAGGCCGCCCTGAACTCGGCAAACGAAACCGCCCCCGCCTTGAACGCCTTGCGCAGTGCGTGGGAAGGCCCCACCTCCGGCAGCCACTCGGCAATCGCCAGGGCATCCTTGGGGCAACTACGCGGCCACAGCCGGTCGACCAGCACCCGCACGCCATCCTCGGCGCTGGCTGTTTCATAGGCGCGTTTACATTGGATCATCGCAGCCTGCCTGTTGAAGTGGGATCGCCTCAGCATAGCGACCAAGGATAGTTGGGCGCCTTCAAGTCTTCGCCGGACCTGCCGCTATCGGTATAACGATTTTTTACTGATCCATCGAATTGTTTTGAAAAATCCTGTTGCTCCGGCAATTGAATTGGAAAAAGCACGATAAGAGAACGTAGCGAATGGACGACGGACGATACGAAAGGCGGGCGGCGATGGCTGGGGGCGCGGCGGTGTCATCCGAGCCGCCGCATATTCTGCTGATTGACGATGTCCCGGAGGACATCCGCGCAACGCTTGTTCTATTGAAGGCGCAGCCCTGGCGCGTTTCCCTGGCCAGCGATGCCCTCCAGGGTTATCAGCGCGCATTGGCCTTGCGCCCGGACCTGATCGTGCTGGACGTGCACATGCCGCATATGAACGGTTTCAGCCTGTGCAGGCTTCTGCGCGAGGCTCCGGCGACCCGGCAGACGCCCATTCTCTTTCTGTCGTCGGGCAACAGCTCGATGGAACGCCTTGAAGGCTTGACCGTCGGTGGCGTCGATTACATCCCCAAATCCTGCGCCCCGGAAGAAGTGCTCGCACGCATCAAGATCCACCTGCAATTGACCTGGCGCGCGCCGCCAACCGTTCAAGCCAGCCCGGCCGATCCGGAACCGCAAGGCGACGAAATCGTCCTGCGCGCGGCGATGCGACTGATTGAAAACCAGTTGGACGACATCCCGTCCCTGGCCAGCCTCGCGCAAAAGGTCGGCACCCATGAAAAACGTCTCACCGCGATTTTTCGCGAGCACCTGGGCATGACCGTGTTCGCCTATATTCGCGACGCGCGTTTGCGACGCGGCCAGGATCTGCTCTGCGAAAGCGCCATGAGCGTGCAGGACGTCGCCGAGCTGGTGGGCTTTCGCAACGCCTGCAATTTCACCACCGCCTTCCGCCAGCGAATCGGCATGACGCCCAGCCAGTTTCGCCAGCAAGCCCTGGGCATCGTTGAAACCGAGTCGGCCGGGCGCGCCTGATGCGGCTTCTACAATTACTGTTGCTGACGATAATGATGTTATCCACAGGTGTGCTGCGTGCGGCGCCTGTGGATATCTGCCGCACCGACTATCTGAACCTGATGCCGGTGGTGCAGATTTTCGAGGACACCCAGGCACGCCTGAGCCTGCAAGAAGTCGCGCAACGGCCTGACGCCGATTTCAAGGTGGCGACTCCAGGCTGGCCGACGCAGGGTTACAGTCGCTCGGCCTTCTGGTTGAAATTACAACTGACCAACTCAAGCGCTGCGACGTGTTCGCGCCTGCTGGTGATCGGCGCGCCGCGCCTGGAAGACATCCGCGTCTACCAGCCGGGGCAGGATGCCCATGGCGGAGCCGCCTATCCCCTGGCCGGATGGCCTCGGCCGGCAGCGCGTCAACCGGCGTTTCCCGTCACGTTGGCGGCGGGGGAGAGCACCACGGTGTTCGTCCGGGTGGCGACCAATTTCCAGATGCTGTTGGAGCCGGAACTGTGGTCCGAGCCCGCGCTGTTGCGCAGTCAGCAACAGACCTACCTGAGTGACGGACTCACCCTCGGCATTGTCCTGCTGGTGGTGCCGTTCGGCTTTATCGTCGGCAGGATCCTCCGCTCCCGACTGCTGACGGTGAATGCCGGCGCGGTACTCAGCTACATCCTGTTGAGCTGCATCCTCAACGGCTACCTGATCTACTGGCCCAGCGCACTGGGCTGGACACGCGAGCTGCTGACCTTCGCCAGTGCAACCTCGATCGTCCTGTTCCTGGCCTACATGCGCGTGCTATTGCAGGTTTCCCAACTGCCCAAGCTCATTGGCTGGAGCTACTGGGTGCCGCTGTTGGGCTGTGTCTTCGGCCGACTCTGGTGGCTCAAGGCCGACCCGGCCCAGGGCGCCCTGATTGTCCAAATCTCGCTGATGAGTTTCTACGGCGCGCTGCTCCCCACCTTGTTTATGGCGTGGCGCAGGCGTCTGGCCTACAACTGGATGGCATGGCTGGTGCCGGGGCTATTGCTGACGCAACTGCTGATGCGGATTCTATTTCCCCAAGAACAATTGCCCTGGCAATCGCCGGAAAGTAAATACAGCCTGTCGTCGACCCTGCCGGGCGTGGTGTTGCTGGTGTGCACATTGATCACGGAAGTCGCCCGCAGCCGCCACCGCGAAAAGCACGCCCTGTCCACCCTCGAACAACAACGCCAGGCCGAGCATGAACGCCTGGAAAGCACCGTGGCGCTGCGCACCTCGCAATTGCGCGAATCCCTCGAGGCGCGCAGTGCGTTGATGGCGCGGATCAGCCACGACCTGCGCTCGCCGCTGGTGCGCATCATCGACTACGCGCGCCTGCTCCACGCTGGGCCGAACCGCGACTATCAAGCGACCATCGAGCGCAACGCCCGCCAGCAACTGGAGCTGATCGACGAGATGCTCGAGTTTGCCCGTGGCGAACTGGAGCAGATGCAACTGGCCCTCGCGCCGGGTTATCTGTACGGCTTCCTCCAAGAGATCGCAGGCGAGGCGGGCTTTCTCGCCGCGCGCCAGGGCAACAGCTTCAACGCGGTACTGGCGGATGACCTGCCACCGCTGGTGGAGGCCGACTTCAAACGGCTTCGGCAGGTGCTCATGAACCTTTTGGCGAACGCGGCGAAATTCACCCGCAACGGCCAGATTCGTTTCGAGGTGAACGGTGGCCCAGGTGCAACCGCAAACACCGTGGAACTGCGCTTCAGCGTGATCGACACCGGCATCGGCATCGACCCGCATGAATTCGAACAACTGCTGCAACCGTTCCGCCGTGGCCGCAACGCGCAACGCTACGAAGGCAGCGGGCTGGGCCTGTCCATCGTCAGCCAATTGCTGGAGCGCATGGACAGCCGCCTCGAACCCCAGGCCACGGGGCAGGGCAGCCACTTCAGTTTTCGCCTGCAACTCAAATGCGCCCAGGAACACGACCTGGAAAACGGCATCGTCGATAACAACGTCACGCCGCTGGATGGCGAGGGCAAACATGTGCTGCTGGTGGACGACGTCGAGCAGAACAGTGAATGGCTCTACGACCTGCTGGCTGGCTACGGTTTCGACGTCAGCATCGCAACGCACGGCGAAGACGCCTTGGCCTGCCTGGCGGAGCAACCGATCGACCTGCTGATCAGCGACCAGATGATGCCCGGCATGGACGGTTGGGAACTGCTACGACAGGTGCGCGACCGTGAGCACGACCTGCCGGTGATGCTCTATTCAGCGATCCCGCCACGCAGGCCGGAAGATTACCCGCAAGACCTGACCTTCGACGCGGTGCTGCTCAAGCCCGCCGACAGCCGCGAATTGCTGGCGCGGATCAAAACGCTGGTTTGCCAGGACACGGTGCATCGCGCGATGGCTCGGGAGTTCTAGCATGCCGGGTCTGGGTTATCGGCTGCTCTTGCTCGGCAGCCTTTGCGCGTTGCCCTGGGTGTCGACCCAGGCGGAACAGGAGACGCCCAGCGCCCTCACGCTCGACGCAACCACCGTCACCGCTCGCCGTCGCGAAGAAGACCCGCAAGACGTGCCGATCCCGATCAACGTCCTCTACGGCGAGCAACTGGACGAGGCCGGCCTGCACCGGTTGCAAGACATCCAACAACGCGTGCCCGGATTGATCGTGTCCGGCCACGACGCCCGCTACGCCGGCTTCGGCCTGCGCGGCTTCGGTGCGACCGCCTACAACGATGGCCTGGAAGGCGGCGTCGGCACCTACGTTGATGGCGTTTACCAGGCGCGCCAGGGCATGGCCTTCACCGAGTTGATGGACATCGAGCGCATCGAAGTTTTGCGCGGCCCCCAAGGCACCTTGTTCGGCAAAAACACCACCGCCGGCGCGCTGAACATCGTCACCAGACAACCCACCTTCCAGCCCGAAGCCAACCTCGAAGCCAGCTACGGTGAGCGTGGCCTGCGGGAATATCGCGGGACGGTTTCCGGGCCGCTGCAAGACGACGTGCTTGCGGGTCGGCTCAACGTGTTCGACAGCTCCAGCGAAGGTTCTGTGGAAAACCTGCAAGACGGCAGCCGCCTCGGCGATGCTGACGGCCACGGCCTGCGCGGCCAATTGCTGTGGACGCCGAACAGCGACTTCAGCGCCCGCCTGATCGCCGACTACGCCGAGCAGAACGAAGCCGGCAACGTGCTGCTGGTCAATCACTACGGCGAGCAAACCCGCAAGCGCGCCAAATTCCTCGGCTATCCGCTGGCCGAGCCCGACCCCTACAAACGCGAATCCCGCATCGACGCGCCGGGACATCCGCAAACCCTGCAGAACGGTGTCTCGCTGGAATTGAACTGGGACCTCGACGAGGCCATGCGCTTGGCCAGCATCACCGCCTACCGCGACTGGGATTACCGCGCCGACCGTGACGCCGACAGTACCGCACGCTCGGTGATGCAATCCGAAGCCGCTTTGGACCACCGGCAGTTCAGCCAGGAATGGCGCCTGTCCGGCACGGCCGGCTCGTCCGTCGATTACGTCGCCGGCCTGTATTACCTGCGCCAACAGCTCTACCGCCAGATCGACGTCGAATACGGCAAGGACGCCGCGTCCTGGTTCGTCGGCGATCAACTGGAGCAGTTGAAAAAACTGGGCATCAACATCACCGATCCGAGCCAAGTGCCGGCCCTGTTGCTGGACGGTGCGCGGCAACGCTACGACGGCGAGCAGAACGGCGACAGCCGCGCCGTTTTCGGCCAACTCTCCTGGCGCCCGATTGACCCGCTGGAACTCACCGGCGGCCTGCGCTACAGCCAGGAGCGCAAGGACGGCTGGATCTCCCGCGACGTCAGCAACCTCGCCCCGCTGACGGGTTTGCCCCCGGTGTTCCAAGTGGGCGGGCAACTGCTGCGGGACATCGCCCTCGGCCGTGCTTACTACCGCGAAGACTCCATCAAAGAAAATAACGTCTCCGGCCTGCTCAGCGCCAGCTACCGCTTCAACGACGGGATGATGGGTTACGTCAGTTGGTCGCGGGGCTACAAGGCCGGCGGCATCAACTTCGACGTGATCGGCCCGTTCACCGCGCCCACCTTCGAGCCCGAGCGGGCCACGTCCCTGGAAGTGGGCATGAAGACGCGGTTCTGGGACCAGCGCGCGATGCTCGATCTCGCCGTCTATCAGACCGACGTCGACGACTACCAGGCGCTCACCTACAGCCCGCCCACATCGCTGTTCGCGCCCCCGCTGCGGGACAACCTGATCAACGTCGGCAAAGTCCGCCTGCGCGGCATCGAACTTGATTCCGCCTGGCAACTCACCCCGCAACTCACCGGCCGCCTGGGCGTGGCCTGGAGCGATGCGCGCTACCGCAGCTTCCCCAACGCCCCGTGCCCGCCGGCCTCGGGCCAATGGACCTGCGACCTTAGCGGCGAGCGCCTCTACAACGCGCCGGAATGGAGCCTCAGCAGCGGCCTCGACCACACCCACCCGCTGCCCTACGGCCTGGAACTCTACAGCGGCGTCGACTACAGCTTCCGCACCGGCTACTACGGCACGCTCGAAGGTGGCGACGGCAGCTATCAACCGAGCTACGGCCTCACCAACCTGCGCTTGGGCCTGCGCAGCCAGGACCGTGCCTGGGAAGTCGAAGGCTGGGTGCGCAACGTCTTCGACCGCAACTACATCACCGCCGTCTACTCACTGCTCGGCGCCGGCGACTACGGCGTCATGACCGGCAGCGAACGCACCGTCGGCAGCACCGTCAGACTTCGCTATTGAGCGAAATAAACCGCGTCGGACAAAACGCCAGGCGATTACCGCCAGCCTTCTTCGACAAGTACATGGCCTGATCCGCCTTGCTGATCAACCCATCGATCTCATGCCCGTGCTCAGGGTAAAACGCCACCCCGATACTCGCCGCGATCTCTACTTTTTGCGCACCAATCACAATCGGCGCATTCGCCGCCGCCAACATCCGCTTGAGTAACGGCTCGCTGTCCTCTTCCGCATGCAAACCCACCAGCCCGGCGACAAACTCATCACCCCCGAGCCGGGCCAACGTATCGCCTTCACGCAACGTCGCATTGATCCGCGCCGCGACAATCTGCAACACCCGATCGCCCCAGTCATGGCCATAACTGTCGTTCAGGGCCTTGAACCCATCCAGGTCAATAAACGCGATCGCCACCTTCTGCTGATAAATCCGCGCCTTGCCCAACGCCTGCCGCATCCGTTCGGCCAACAACAATCGATTGGGCAACTGCGTGAGCGCGTCATACCGCGCGTCCCGCTCCAGCAACTGCAAACGCTGCTTCATCTGCGTCATGTCGCTGAACAACGCCACGTAGTGCTGAACATTGCCGTGACGGTCATGCACCGCGCTGATGCTGATCCGCGACGTCATCTCCCGGCCGTCCTTGTGATTGCTTTGGATCTCGCCGGACCAATGGCCATGGAAATCCAGCGCGTTTTTCATGGGGGCGTAAAAAGCGGTGAGGCGACGGACCATGCGGTGGGAATTCAACTCGCGTCCTTGTAGCTCTTCCTGACCGTAACCGGTGAGACGGGTGAAGGCCTCGTTTACGCCAATGACCCGGCCGAACGGATCGACCAGGATGATGCCTTCGCGGGCATGGGTGAACACCGTTGTCGCCAGCTCAGGGCACAGGTTGTTGAGGTGACGGTCCAACTCGGCTTCATCGCGGGTGGCGGGCCAAATGTTGGAATCGAAGCCTTGCTGGGCCAGGTAGGCGACCAGGGAGGAGAGCGATTTGTGCAGGCGGGTGAGTGCATTCGTGGCGAGCCTGGAGTTGAGGCAGTAGCTGCGAATGAAAGTGCGTAGGTTCATGGGAGGGACGCGGTGCTCGGTTGTAGCGCTTGGGGTGGGTGAAGCGGGGGATTATCGGGGTGGGGGACGGAAGGGGACTTTGCTGGAGCGGATGGGGGCTTTGCGGGAGGGGATGGAGTGGAAAGATATTTTGTGACGCCTTGAAAACCATTCTGTCGCGGCAACGGCTATAGGCTGTCAGGGGATTGTGTCAGGCTATGCCGTTTTCACCCGTGGCCCCTGGTTTCGCTAGGGGCTTTTTCATGCTCAGGACGAGTCATTAGTATGTTGATGAAGTTGGCGCCGAAGAAGCGGCGCAACCCGCGTAATTTCTATCTGGGTATCGCTGCGGTGGTACTGATTGCCGGGGTTGGACGCTATTTCGCGCTCAAGGCCGAGCGGGAGAAGGTGGCCCAACAGGCGCAGCTGGTCCAGCACCTCGCCCAGTTGGACGCGACCCTCCCAAAGCAAGTGGATGCGATAACCACACTTGAATACGTCGGTTTCATCTACGGCGACACGATCTTCTACCGCTACAGGATCGACTTGGCAGCAAGCAGCCTCTCCGAGGAACGCAAGGCCAGCATGGAGGCGGGAATACGGCGTAGTCTGGAGCAACTGGTCTGCAAGGAACCGCAGCTCCTGGCGATGATGGGTAGGTTCAAGTTTCACCAGGAGCATGTCTATCTGGCCAGGAACACCAAACTCTTTTCCATTGAGCTTCGTCCTGAACAGTTGAGCTGCCCGGGATAGGTGCTGTCTCCAAAAGGGGACAGATCTACGCTGCTCAGGTGAATAAACGCCGAACCCCGTGGCGAGGGAGCTTGCTCCCGCTGGGCTG
This sequence comes from Pseudomonas alvandae, assembly GCF_019141525.1. Lineage (GTDB taxonomy): Bacteria > Pseudomonadota > Gammaproteobacteria > Pseudomonadales > Pseudomonadaceae > Aquipseudomonas > Aquipseudomonas alvandae. The sequence goes on along the minus strand of NZ_CP077080.1, from coordinate 5,381,598 downwards.
CGCAGCAGCCCCTCTCCATCCATCGGCCAACCGCTCATGCCAGCCAAATGAAGCCTTGTCAGTAAAGCCCGACAGACACCGCCACGAAGCCTCGCCAGCCCACAGCGCCTTGCGCCTTTGCCTACAACTACGCCAGAATCCGCCGGCTTGTGCGCCTTGGGTTACGTCGGTAGTTTGGGACCTGTCACTGCTCATCAGTGATCGGGTTTAGCAGCTCGCCGAGTTAAGTCGCACAACGCGTCATCAGTCAGGAATCCCCATCCCTGCACTTAATGGTGGCTGTGCGCAGGGCGCCCTCGGGCGCGCCGATTTCTTAACTCGTCGGTCTGCTAACCTGCGTACAGCTGCCTCCCAATTCGTTTAGCAGCGAACGGGTCGTGGCCTCAATAGAGAGTTAAGACCATGGTCAAAATTACACCGAATCCCCCAGTTACCGACGAACACGTCTCCCGTGCTCAGTCTGCCCGCAACAAGAAAATCGACGATGCTGCCACGCGGGCGTTGGATTACTACCTGAAGCCCAAGCCTAAGGACGAAAAGTCAGACAAAACCGACTCCATCTTCCGGATTGATCCGAATGTGGACTCTGAGTGTTTGCTGGCGAATCTGAGTGAAAACCTGGCTTCGGTGAATGCGATGATCGGTGATCTTGCGTTCGATCTGGATGGTTCGCGAAGGCGGGTTGCGTTGGGGATTTTGCAGGTGATCGAGGTGAGTGAGCTGTTGGCGAATCGGGCTTTGGATATTGTTGAGGTGAGATAGCCCAAGCCGCGTACTACCCAACGTAAAAGGTCTTGCTGTGCAAGGCCTTTTTCGTTAATGAACAAGATATGGCTGAAGAAATGGGGGCGAGCGGTTTTGTACGTGCGGTTGTTGCGACCCATGTAGCGCCAGAGCGAGTAAGCAGCAGACGGAACAGCTAAAAATTTCGTGGTGACAACTATCCGTTACGAAGCAGCGTAGTTACAGTTAAAAAATTTCAAAAGGACCTGGCCAAATGAGACGGAAAACTTGGATTCTAATTCTTTGCAAAACGTACCCCTCTCCCAGTGCTAAGTATGCGGAGACATCATGTGTTGCGGGTATGGACGAAGACGGCAATCTAATTCGACTTTATCCGGTTCCGTTCCGTCTGGTAACCGGAGATCAGCAATTCTCAAAATGGCAGTGGATCGAAGCCCATATCGACAGGAGTCCAGGAGATAGGAGACCTGAGAGTCATAAGATCGGAGTTGATACCATTTCACTTGGCAAAACTTTACCTGCTGGTGATTGGAAGGAGCGACGCGTATTGCTAGATAAGCTGACCGTCTACGATAGTTTCGATTCTTTAGAAAAGGCGAGGGTAGACAGCCATATCACTTTGGGTCTGGTTAGGCCTGCTCGGATAACAGCGCTGCTTATTCGGAAGGCTGCTTCGGAGGCATGGACTTCACAGGAGATTGATAAGCTTGAACAGATGCAGCGACAGCCAAGCCTATTTGATGACCAGCAAGAGCGGATGAGCATCAAACGGCTGGAAAAAGTACCGTTTGATTTCCATTATGTATATGAGTGTATGGTTGAGGGGGAGAGCAAGTCATACACACACAAAATCGTCGACTGGGAGGCTAGCCAGCTCTATAGAAACGTTCGCCGCCAGCATGGCGTGAATGGTTGGGAAGCCCCATTTCGGGACAAGCTTGAAATCGAGCTTCCCGGCAAGGATTTGCATTTTTTGATGGGTACCATTCACCGTTTCCCTGGGCAGTGGCTGATCATCAGCTTGATCTATCCTCCTAGGCGACAGAGCGAAGCAGTTCAGCAAATGTCTCTGTTTTGATCGGGAGATGTTTTGTTTGTAGTGAGCGGTCTAAAGCCTGAGCGGCTTCAGCGATCAGGCTGCGATGACAAAATCTTGCATCAGCCTCGTAGCAAACCATGCAAATTCGCTGTTCCGCAGCGTCGGATAGCAGTTCATTTAATATCGTGTCTTGAGTCTGGATGTATGCTTTGAAGTCTCGAGAGTATGCAGGCCAATCGCCGTCTATTTTGTACCGATTGCGTATCGGTTTTGGGCATCCAAGTGGTGGGCTGTGTTCATATAAAATGCCTGCGGTACGCAGGCATTCGGCGAAGGCTTTTTTTGAGAAGCCTTTTTTGCGTGACAGCGGGTATTCCCGAACATCAAGCACCTTGTCGATCTTGGCCTGCTTAAGCCGCGCTATGAAATCGTCGATCGCGAGTCCTTCGTAGCCCGCAGTGTAGATCGTCATAAATCCTCTCCTTGCGCTTCCGTGCGCGATCAATCCTGAAAAATGCCGGAAACTATAGCATCGACTGCTCTCGGTTGTGCGTTTGCAGTGATGGACGGGGCGGCAATGTTCGATACAGTCGAACGACAAGACCTGACGCGGTAGCCTCCTGAGTATTCACTTCTCCCATGCGCAGCAGCCATAACCAATGGGGTAGATGCGGTGCCGTGGCAGGTCCAAGTTATTGGATCGGACGCTGCTGGGTTAACCTCTGCGCTTGCGGATATTCTGAAACAAGGTGTTGACCTCCTCGATATCCTGCAGAAATTCGGCAGGTTGCGTTACTGGGCGCTGCTGGCCGGCCGCATGTGAATGCGCTCGCACGTTACGGCAGCACTTGTCATGCAAACGCTGCACTTCGCGGTAATCCGCCTCCTGTACGATCATCACACCATCAAGCCGACCTACCGAGATACCATCGCGGAACCGCACTACGGTTTCGTTGAGTATTGTGTCCTCAATACCTACTTCTATCGTGACGCGAAGGTCATCGTAAGCGTTGCGCATCGCAAGCCGCTCCTCGTCCCTCGGTGGGTTTTTAAAGCTGGCGGCAACTCGCTGGTGGTCAGCACGATGGTACGCAATGCGCTCACGGTGTTTTCGCATGTCATAAGGCAAACCGGCATCGATGTAGCCCGGTCCTTCGGCCCGATAGTTGATCGACCTCACCTCGGGGGCCACCTGGGCATCTTGGCAAAGGGAGACCAACTCTCCGAAGAACACCGCGTCGTGAGTAAACACGATGATCTGCCGATTGGCTGACTCCTGAACAATCCGTCGCGCGACGGCGGATCGATGGTTGTGATCAAGACTTGAAACCGGATCGTCAAACACGATCCCTGATGAGGACCCCGACTGTCGAAGCTCCGCGAAGAAGTACGCGAGCGCACAAATGCGTTGCTCCGCCTCGCTTAGGACTAGGTACGGATCAAGCTGGCATTCCTGAAGTTGGATGCCTAGTCGCACTGCCCCAGCATCACCGCTTGAGCTGACACCGGCCTGAATGTGGTACAGATCCAGCCTGCTGAGTTCGTCGTTCATTGTTCTGGCCAACGTCTCACTAACGTATGTCCTCGCCAGTTGGCCCGCGAACATGCTGATAGAACGTGTGTTACCGATATCGTCCAGGCAGCGTTGAAGCTTTGCCTTTTGCGCGAGGCTCTTACTAATTCTCGCAATGGCTTCGATATGTTCGGAAAGCAGTCGTCGTGCCTCCAACTCCTTCAGGCGAAGCCTCTTAGCTGCTAAGGCTGCTGCATCAAGGTTCGCCCGCAATCGAGCCGCCTCAGCTCGAAGACCATCGGCGACTTGGCGGAGTGAAACCGTTGGGTCAGCATCGCGATACGTTGGACGCCCCTGCCATTCGCCGCTGAGAACGGCAGTTCTGAGCCACTGAAGTCGAGTGTCTAGGTCTTCTTGGAAGCACTGGATCTCGCCCGGCAGTGTTGCTACGCGGGCGCCTAAGCTTTCCAACATGTTCGGGGCAGCAGTAAAGGCAACGGTCGCCTGGCCAACACTGTGTATTATCTGTTGCCAGGTCTTGCGCGCAGCCTGGGCGGCCTCTGCCGCCTTGTCGCGAATGTAGCGATCAAACCGCTCCAGGCGATCCTTCGCCTCCGGCGCTAGCTCCTGTTGGCAAAGCACGCAGACAGCTCCTTCGTCGGTTACCGGGAAGGTCTGTCCCGGATATGCCGTGCTAGTCGAATACTCGCGAGCGGCGTTGAACAACGAAGCCCAAGGACCTTGCCCCGTTCCAGAGAGCAGCTGCATGGCATCTTCCGTCTGCAGCAGTGCAGACGCCGCGCGCTCGGCCGATTCTGCTTCTGCCAGACTTCTATGCGCCAATTGCCTGGAATCTATCGCATCATCAGACACGATTTCGGCGGCCGCGGTGATTCCATTGGCCAGCTCATCGACCCTCGTTGCCGCGTTGTCGAGGTTTGTCGCCTTGGCAGTGGGGTCTGCCTCGCTGATCTCCTGCGGCAATCTCGCGAGTTCTGCTTGTTCATCCAGAGTAAGGGTGGACAATGCTCTTGCACGCGTCAAATCGATGGTCGGACCAATCGGGTGCACCGCCTGGCCTGCCTCGGTATCGGCGGGAATGATGTTGAACGGAGTAATATCTGTAGCAAGCGCCGAGATTTCTGCCTGAATCCGGGGACGCAGTGTCTGATTGAGACCATTGGCCAGTTGCTGAAGATAGGTCAGAGCGGAGGGCTGAAAGGTTGCGGTCTCTTTCGATTGAAGATAATGGCGTGCGCAATCGCCATCGAAGACGGAGATGCCCCTGAGTTCTGGGCGCGAAACATGGCCGCGTTGACCAATCCAGATTGCCTGCTCGGGGGTGCTGTTTAACTCGAAGTCGATAGTGGCGCTCGGAGTGAGTTGCTTATAGTCCGATGCATAAGCATTGGCGTAGACGGTACCCGGACTCCTGGCTCTGCACGCCTGCTTCAAAACTCGCGCATAGCCGGACTTTCCGGTGCCATTGCCTCCGTACACGATGGTGAGTCCCTGCGCTTGAAATTCCAGAGCTTGGTTGCTTGGGATCTTTCCCACATTGGTCAACGTATGCAGGGATCTGAGAACGACGGTCTGGTCTTGATTCGCCCCGGCGGGGAAGTGCTCCACAGCGAACCTAATTGGTTGTGGGGCAGGTTCAAATGAACTGGGGATTCCATGATGTTGCTTGCAGAGATCAAGAATCTCTCCAAAATCCTCTTCGCTCCAGGCGCCCTGAACACAAAGGCGACGCAGGGCGTCGTGGCGCCACGGCGGCAGCCTATCCGCCCACGCCAACACTTCCTCGTAAATGGCCATACCCATTCTCCTTATCCTCAATGGGTATTAGCACAGGAACTATCATCGTGCCATCAATAAGCTACCGCGTTTGATGGGCTGGCTGTTCGTTCGTAGCTAGCTTGGAACTAGGCACGATGTCCTGTTCACAGAACATCATGCAAAAAGCTTTTAAGCATGTCAGCCGGACCACGAAGCCCCTCCGTCGTCCGCACAGCACCGAAATCCGCCGACAACCGCCCCAACTCCCGCCCCAACACCGAATCCACCCCACCAACCGCCCCCAACGCCAAATCCAAACACCGACCTATCTCCCCCTGAATCCCAGCCAAATCCCCCCGCCGCACCAACAACCCAAAAACCTCCCGATCACAACTCCCCATCAACGGATCATCCCGCAAAATCGGGCTGTGGCCTTCCGTCTCATAAGCCAGTTTGAGCGAGTAAAGAGCGACCGTTTCCAGCAGCAATTCCATGGGGTGAAATCCTTTGTGACTGGGTGGGGAGGGTGGGGTGGAGTTGGGTTGAGGGTTCATGGCTTGGCGAGTGCTAGTCGGAGTATCGGTGTGGGGAGTGACTATTTTGTGAGCGCTTTGCGCTCAAGCGGGAGCAAGCTCCCTCGCCACGGGTTTTTCCTCGTACCGGTTCTTTCTTATCGCGGGTTTCTCCTCGGCACAGGGCTGGTATTTGGGGCTGCTTTGCAGCCCAGCGGGGATGAATCCCCTCGCCACAAAAGGGATCGCCGTCAGATGAGATCTGCGTTGCTCGTGGCCAAACCACTTTTCTACAGGCGAAAAAAAAGACCTTGAATTTCAAGGTCTTTCTTTAAGATGGTGCCCCGAGGGAGACTCGAACTCCCACTCCTTTCGAAAACGGATTTTGAATCCGCCGCGTCTACCAATTCCGCCATCAGGGCTCAATGGCGGCGAAGTATAGAGAGGTGCCTACCGTTGGTCAATCACGTTTCATGGTGAATTTTTAATATTTCCGCTAGACTTTCCGGCCCTGCTAGACGAACCCCATCATGCGTGTTGCTGACTTTACTTTCGAACTCCCGGATTCGCTGATCGCTCGCCACCCGCTGGCCGAGCGGCGCGCCAGTCGACTGTTGACCCTGGACGGGGTCAGCGGTGCCATGGCTCACCGTCAATTCACTGATTTGCTCGAGCATTTGCGCCCGGGCGATTTGATGGTGTTCAACAATACCCGCGTCATTCCCGCGCGTTTGTTTGGCCAGAAGGCCTCCGGCGGCAAGCTGGAGATTCTGGTGGAGCGGGTGCTGGACAGTCATCGGGTGCTGGCCCATGTGCGGTCGAGCAAGTCGCCCAAGCCCGGTTCGTCGATCCTGATCGACGGCGGCGGTGAGGCGCGGATGGTGGCGCGGCATGATGCGTTGTTCGAGCTGGAGTTCGCCGAAGAGGTGTTGCCGCTGCTCGACCGTGTCGGGCACATGCCGTTGCCTCCTTATATAGACCGCCCGGACGAAGGTTCGGACCGGGAGCGTTATCAGACCGTCTACGCCGAGCGCCTGGGGGCGGTGGCGGCGCCGACGGCGGGACTGCATTTTGATCAGCCGTTGCTGGAGGCGATTGCCGCCAAGGGCGTGGAGACGGCGTTCGTGACGCTGCACGTCGGCGCCGGCACGTTCCAGCCGGTGCGCGTCGAGCGGATCGAAGATCACCACATGCACAACGAATGGCTCGAAGTGAGCCAGGAAGTGGTCGATGCCGTGGCGGCCTGCCGCGCCCGCGGTGGGCGGGTGGTGGCGGTGGGGACCACCAGCGTGCGTTCCCTGGAAAGCGCCGCGCGCGATGGCGTGCTCAAGCCGTTCAGTGGCGACACCGACATCTTTATCTACCCGGGCCGGCCGTTTCATGTGGTCGATGCCCTGGTCACCAACTTTCATTTGCCCGAGTCCACGCTGTTGATGCTGGTTTCGGCGTTCGCCGGTTATCCCGAAGCCATGGCCGCCTACAAGGCCGCCGTCGAGCATGGGTACCGCTTTTTCAGCTACGGTGATGCGATGTTCATCACCCGTAACCCCGCGCCACGCGGGCCCGAGGAAACCGTATGAGTCGCACCTGTCGCATGTCCTTCGAGTTGCTTGCCACCGATGGCAAGGCTCGTCGCGGACGCCTGACCTTCCCCCGCGGAACCGTGGAAACCCCTGCGTTCATGCCGGTGGGCACCTACGGCACGGTCAAGGGCATGTTGCCGCGTGACATCGAGGCGATTGGCGCGGAGATCATCCTCGGCAACACCTTCCACCTGTGGCTGCGCCCGGGCATGGAGGTGATCAAGGCCCACGGCGACCTGCACGATTTCATGCAGTGGAAAGGTCCGATCCTGACCGACTCCGGCGGCTTCCAGGTGTTCAGCCTCGGTGCGATGCGCAAGATCAAGGAGGAGGGCGTGACCTTCGCTTCTCCGGTGGACGGTTCCAAAGTGTTCATGGGCCCGGAAGAGTCGATGCAGGTGCAGCGCGACCTGGGTTCGGACATCGTGATGATCTTCGACGAGTGCACGCCGTACCCGGCCGATGAAGACGTGGCGCGGGTATCCATGGAGCTGTCGTTGCGCTGGGCCCAGCGTTCGAAGAATGCCCATGGCGAAAACACGGCGGCGCTGTTCGGCATTGTCCAGGGCGGCATGCACCGCGACCTGCGCATGCGCTCGCTGGAAGGCCTGGACAAGATTGGTTTTGACGGCCTGGCGATTGGCGGCCTGTCGGTGGGCGAACCGAAGCACGAGATGATCAAGGTGCTCGATTACCTGCCGGGCGAAATGCCCGCTGACAAACCTCGTTACCTTATGGGCGTTGGCAAACCGGAAGATCTGGTTGAGGGTGTGCGCCGAGGGGTGGACATGTTCGATTGCGTGATGCCAACCCGTAATGCCCGCAATGGGCATCTGTTCATCGACACCGGTGTGCTGAAGATCCGTAACGCGTTTCATCGCCATGATGATTCGCCGCTCGATCCGACGTGCGATTGCTACACCTGCCAGAACTTCTCCCGTGCTTATCTGCATCATTTGGACAAGTGCGGCGAAATGCTCGGCAGCATGCTCAATACCATCCACAATTTGCGCCATTATCAGGTGCTTATGGCTGGTTTGCGCGAGGCTATCCAACAGGGTACATTGGCCGCCTTTGTCGAGGCCTTCTATGCCAAGCGCGGGTTGCCTGTTCCGCCTTTGGACTGAGTTTTCCGATCCCTAGATTCAATACTTGCAACTGGAGTGCTAAATGAGCTTTTTTATCTCTAACGCCATGGCCGATGCCGCTGCACCTGCAGCTGCGCCAATGGGTGGCGGTTTCGAGTGGATTTTCCTGGTCGGCTTCCTGGTCATCTTCTACCTGATGATCTGGCGTCCACAGGCCAAGCGCGCCAAAGAGCAGAAGAACCTGCTCAGCAGCTTGCAGAAAGGTGATGAAGTGGTCACCACCGGCGGCATCGCTGGCAAGATCACTAAAGTGGCTGATGACTTCGTGGTACTGGAAGTGTCCGACACTGTTGAAATGAAGTTCCAGAAGGGCGCCATCGCGGCCACGCTGCCAAAAGGCACGCTGAAAGCGATCTAAGTAACAACTTCTCTTCAATCGACGGGGCGCGCAAGGCGCCCCGCGTCATAAGCGGGCGGCGTGATGCTGAACAAATACCCTCTGTGGAAATACCTACTGATCCTGGCGGTGCTGGCGGTCGGTGTGATTTATTCCGCTCCCAATCTTTACCCGGATGACCCGGCCATTCAGGTCAGTGGCGCAAGCACTGCGCTGCAGGTCACCCAGGCCGATCTGGACCGTGCGAGCGCTGCGCTCAAGGCGTCCAATATCGACGTGAAGGCTGCGTCCATCGCCGAAAATGGTAAGGGCGGCCTGTTGCGCCTGGTCAAGTCTGAAGACCAGCTGCCAGCCAAGGACGTGGTGCGCAAGGCGTTGGGCGACGATTACGTTGTGGCCCTGAACCTGGCCCAGACCACCCCGCAATGGCTGCGCAATCTTGGCGCCCACCCAATGAAGTTGGGCCTGGACTTGTCCGGTGGCGTGCACTTCCTGCTGGAAGTGGACATGGAAAAAGCCCTCGACGCACGCCTGAAAGTCTACGAAGGCGACGTCAAGAGCCTGCTGCGCAAAGAGCGCGTGCGTTATCGCAGCCTGCCGCAGTTCGAAGGTGCCATTCAACTGGGCTTCAGCGATGAAGACGCCCGCGAACAGGCTCGTGCGCTGGTCCGCAAGAATTTCAACGATTTCGACATTGTTCCGGCCGACCTCAATGGCCAACCGGTGCTGCGTCTGGCGATGACCCCGGCCAAGCTGGCGGAAATCCGCGAATACTCCATCAAGCAGAACTTGACCACGGTACGTAACCGCGTCAACGAGCTGGGTGTGGCCGAGCCGATCGTGCAGCGCCAGGGCGCCAACCGCATCGTGGTTGAGCTGCCAGGTGTGCAGGACACGGCCGAAGCCAAGCGTATCCTCGGCAAGACCGCCAACCTGGAATTCCGCCTGGCCGCTGAGCCGGGTGCTTCCAAGGCCACTTCCGAGAGCTTCGAGTTCCGTGAAGGCGGTCGTCCGGCGGCGCAGATAGAGCGTGGCCTGATCATCACCGGTGACCAGGTGACCGACGCCCAGGCGGGCTTCGACGAGCAGGGTCGTCCGCAGGTGAACATTCGCCTGGACGGTCACGGCGGTGAACTGATGAGCCGCGCCACGCGCAGCAACGTCGGTCGCAGCATGGCGGTGATCTTCATCGAGCAGAAGCCGACCACTACCTACACCAAGCAAGTGGTCAACGGTGTCGAGAAAGACGTACCGGTGCAGACCTTCAAGGAAGAGAAGAAGATCATCAGCCTGGCGACCATCCAGTCGCCACTGGGCAGCCAGTTCCGCATCACCGGCCTGAACGGCCAGGGCGAATCCTCGGAACTGGCCTTGTTGCTGCGTGCCGGTGGCCTGGCCGCGCCGATGTACTTCGCTGAAGAGCGCACCATCGGCCCGAGCCTGGGTGCCGACAACATCACCAAGGGTGTCGATGCATCCCTGTGGGGCATGTTGTTCGTGTCGCTGTTCATCATCGCCATCTACCGCTTCTTCGGCTTGATCGCCACGGTTGCGCTGGCGGTGAACATGGTGCTGCTGCTGGCCTTGATGTCGTTGCTGGGCGCGACGCTGACCCTGCCGGGTATCGCCGGTATCGTCTTGACCATGGGTATGGCGGTGGACGCCAACGTGCTGATCTTCTCGCGGATACGTGAAGAAATCGCCGCGGGCATGTCGGTCCAGCGGGCAATCAACGAAGGCTTCGGCCGCGCATTCACTGCGATTATCGACTCCAACCTGACCACGTTGCTGGTCGGCGGGATTCTCTTTGCCATGGGCACCGGCCCGGTCAAGGGTTTCGCAGTGACCATGTCCCTCGGGATCTTTACCTCGATGTTCACAGCCATCATGGTGACCCGTGCAATGGTCAACCTGATTTATGGTGGTCGTGACGTCAAGAAGTTGTGGATTTAAGGGGCTGCCATGTTACGTACAATCAACTTCATGGGCGTTCGCAACATTGCGTTCGGCGTCACATTGTTCCTCACGGCCCTGGCGTTGTTCAGCTGGGCCACCAAGGGCCTGAACTACGGCCTGGACTTCACCGGCGGTACGCTCATCGAGCTGACCTACGAGCGTCCGGCCGACGTCAGCAAGGTGCGTGAGCAACTGGCGACCTCGGGCTACAGCGATGCCGTCGTGCAGAGCTTTGGCGCCACCACCGATTTGCTGGTGCGCATGCCAGGCGAAGACCCGCAACTGGGCCATCAGGTAGCCGAAGCCTTGCAGAAGGCCGGCGGCGACAACCCGGCCCAGGTCAAGCGTGTCGAGTTCGTCGGCCCGCAGGTGGGTGAAGAGCTGCGCGACCAGGGCGGCCTCGGCATGCTGTTGGCGCTGGGCGGCGTGATGCTCTACCTGGCCTTCCGCTTCCAGTGGAAGTTCGCGGTGGGGGCCATTGTCTCGCTGATCCACGACGTGATCGTGACCGTGGGCATCCTGTCGTTCTTCCAGATCACCTTCGACTTGACGGTGTTGGCGGCGGTGCTGGCGATCATCGGTTACTCGCTCAACGACACCATCGTGGTGTTCGACCGGGTGCGTGAGAACTTCCGTGTGTTGCGCAAGGCGTCCTTGATCGAGAACATCAACATCTCGACCACCCAGACCCTGTTGCGGACCATGGCGACGTCGATCTCCACCTTGCTGGCGATTGCCGCGCTGTTGTTCTTTGGCGGCGACAACCTGTTCGGTTTCTCCATCGCGCTGTTCATTGGTGTGATGGCGGGTACTTACTCGTCGATCTACATCGCCAACGTGGTGTTGATCTGGCTGAACTTGAGCACCGAGGACCTGATTCCTCCAGCCGCTACGGAGACCGAGGTGGACGACCGCCCGTAAGGTTCGGTTTTCCGTCCGTCACCACTGAAAAGGCGCGAGTTGAACTCGCGCCTTTTTTTGTGCTCCAAGGCTGGGAGAAGCGCGGATTATTCCGCTTGTGATGGTCAGGAGGTTCAAGTGAACAAATCGATGCTGGTTGGTGCGGTATTGGGTGCTGTCGGTGTAACAGCCGGTGGTGCGGTCGCCACCTACAGCTTGGTAAAAAGTGGCCCTGAGTATGCGCAAGTATTGGCCGTGGAACCGGTCAAGACCCAGATCAAGACTCCGCGTGAAGTGTGCAAGGACGTCACCGTGACTCGGCAGAAGCCAGTCCAGGACCAGCACCAGATCGCCGGCACTGTGCTCGGCGCTGTGGCCGGTGGCCTGTTGGGCAACCAGATCGGCGGCGGCACCGGCAAGAAAATCGCCACCGTGGCCGGTGCGGCTGGCGGCGGTTATGCCGGTAACAAGATTCAGGAAGGCATGCAGGAACGCGACACGTACACCACCACCCAAACTCGCTGCAACACGGTCAATGACATCAGCGACAAGGTTGTAGGCTACGACGTTCGCTACATGCTCGACGGCAAGGAAGGCAAAGTCCGTATGGACCGCGACCCGGGCAACCAGATCCCGGTGAGCAAGGAAGGCCAACTGATCCTGGGTCAGAACGAACCGGCCCAGTGATCCAACCGCTATGAAAAAGCACCCTTCGGGGTGCTTTTTTCATGCCCACAGTTCAAGCGCCACCCCGAATCCCCTGTGGGAGCGAGCTTGCTCGCGAAAGCGGTGGCTCAGCTTGCATCGATATTGAATGTGCCGGCCTCTTCGCGAGCAAGCTCGCTCCCACATTGGATCTGCGGTGGGCACAAATCTTGTGCCTACCCCAAATTTCCTTGTGGGAGCGGGCTTGCTCGCGAAAGCAGTGGTTCAGCCTGCATCCATGTTCCAGATGTCATCCGTCGTGGCGAGGGGATTTATCCCCGCTGGGGCGCGTAGCGGCCCTAATTGCAGCCAGCCAAGTGTGTCAGGCAGATTAAATTTGGCTGCTGGGGAGGGGACTGCTGCGCAGCCCAGCGGGGATAAATCCCCTCGCCACGGGTGAGTGGGGTGAGCACGTAGGCATAAAAAAAGCACCCCGAAAGGTGCTTTTTTTATGCCGGGCTGCTTAACGCTTCAGCGAAGCCGGCAAATGCGGCTGGATGGCCGTCAGCACAGCCTTGAAGCATTTGGTGTTGCCGGCAACGATGTGGCCTTTTTCAAGGAAGTCGTGGCCGCCGGTGAAGTCGCTCACCAAGCCGCCAGCTTCCTGGATCAGCAGGGCGCCCGCAGCCATGTCCCACTCGGACAGGCCCGACTCCCAGAACGCATCGAAACGGCCTGCTGCAACATAAGCCAGGTCCAGGCTTGCAGCACCGGCGCGGCGGATGCCAGCGGTCTGGCCGACCAGGGCGCGGAACATGCCCAGGTAGTTGTCCAGGTTATCCATCTGGTCGTCACGGAACGGGAAGCCGGTACCCAGCAAGGCGCCGTCGAGGCTGGTGCGGCCGCTGACGCGCAGGCGACGACCGTTCAGTTGGGCGCCACGGCCTCGGCTGGCGGTGAATTCTTCCTGGCGAACCGGGTCCAGTACGACGGCGTGTTCCAGGCGACCACGGTATTTGCAGGCGATGCTGACAGCGAAGTGTGGAATGCCGCGCAGGAAGTTGGTGGTGCCGTCCAACGGATCGATGATCCACAGGTACTCTTCGCCTTCGATGCCGGTCCCGGCATGCATGCCGGTCTCTTCACCGAGGATGGAGTGGTTCGGGTAAGCCTTGCGCAGGGCGTCGACGATTTTCTGTTCGGCGGCGCGATCCACCTCGGACACGTAGTCCTTGGCGTCTTTTTCATCGACCTTGATGGTATCCAGGCGCTCGATGGAGCGGAAGATCAGTTCACTGGCGCTGCGGGCGGCGCGCAGCGCGATATTCAGCATGGGCTGCATGGATGTGTCACCTAAGGTTGTTAAAGAAAGCCGCGCATTCTATCAGAACTTTTTCTCAGGAGAAGGTTGGTGTTCGCTTTCATAGCTTAACGGTAGGTGCTTAGGTAAGATTTGCTCCCTTTGTCGTGTTCGAGAGCGCCTCCCTTGTTGCAGAACATTCGTGTCGTCCTGGTCAATACCAGCCATCCGGGAAACATCGGCGGAGCTGCGCGGGCCATGAAGAACATGGGCCTGTCGCGGCTGGTACTGGTCGAGCCCCGTTCGTTTCCCCACCACGAAGCCGATGCCCGGGCATCCGGCGCCAATGACATCCTGGCCAATGCCGAGGTCGTCGCCACGCTGGAAGACGCCCTGGTGGGTTGCAACCTGGTGCTCGGCACCAGTGCCCGCGACCGCCGCATTCCCTGGCCGTTGCTCGATCCCCGAGAATGCGGCACCAAAGTGGTCGAGGAGGCCGGGCAGGGCGGGCAGATCGCCTTGGTGTTTGGCCGTGAAGATTCCGGCCTCACCAATGAAGAGCTGCAGCGATGTCATTTCCACGTGCATATCCCTTCCGACCCCGGCTTCAGCTCGCTGAACCTCGGGGCGGCGGTGCAGGTGTTGAGTTATGAAGTGCGCATGGCCTGGCTGCAAGCCGAGGGCCAGCCCAGCAAGCTGGAAAAATACGAGGCGACGTCGCCGCGCAGTGAGACACTGGCGACCATGGACGAACTGGAGCGATTCTATGAACACCTGGAGCAGACCCTGGTGGACATCGAATTCCTCGACCCGGACAAGCCTCGGCACTTGATGGCGCGCCTGCGTCGGTTGTACGGACGAAGCTCGGTAAGCCGGGCGGAAATGAATATATTGCGCGGCATCCTCACGGAAACCCAGAAAGCGGCCCGTGGCGAGCTGATTAAGCGGAAGGAATAAAATGTTCGAACGTTTGCGTGAAGATATCCAGAGCGTCTTTCATCGTGACCCGGCGGCGCGCAATGCCTTTGAAGTGTTGACCTGCTACCCGGGGATGCACGCCATCTGGATCCATCGCCTGTCCGGCGCCCTGTGGAACATGGGCTGGAAATGGCTGGCGCGGCTGGTCTCGAACTTCGGGCGCTGGCTGACCGGGATCGAGATCCACCCGGGCGCCAAGGTCGGTCGCCGGTTCTTCATCGACCACGGCATGGGCATCGTCATTGGCGAGACCGCCGAAATCGGCGACGACGTGACGCTTTATCAAGGCGTGACCCTCGGCGGCACCAGTTGGAACAAAGGCAAGCGTCACCCGACGCTGGAAGACGGCGTTGTCGTGGGGGCTGGCGCCAAGGTGCTCGGGCCGTTCACGGTCGGGGCCGGGGCGAAAGTCGGCTCCAATGCGGTGGTGACCAAGGCCGTGCCGCCCGGCGCCACTGTGGTGGGCATTCCAGGGCGGATCATCGTCAAGTCCGATGACGAGCAGGACGCCCGTCGCAAGGCCATGGCCGAAAAGATCGGCTTCGACGCCTACGGTGTTGGCGAAGACATGCCCGACCCGGTGGCTCGCGCCATCAACCAGTTGCTCGACCACCTGCAAGCAGTGGACGGGCGCCTGGAGGGGATGTGCGGCGCCCTGAAGGAATTGGGGAGTAATTATTGTGCCAAGGACCTGCCTGAGCTGCGTGAAGAGGATTTCGCGTGTGTGAAGGACAAGGATGAGACCCAGGCCAGCTGAACCCCGGTCGACCCCTTCGCGAGCAGGCTCGCTCCCACATTGGACCTGTGTTGGACGGCTCATTGTGTGCTCATCCATGATCCCTGTGGGAGCGGGCTTGCTCGCGAAGAACGATAACGCGGTATCGCTGGTCGTTAGCCGCCTACCTTTGCTATCATTCGCGCGCTCTTTTGCGGGTAAACCCGAGTAAAGCACTAGGTCTTATACTTGACTTAAATACTCGGGAATTGCATACTCGCCCCCATTCCGAACTCCGTGGTAATTGTCCATGCGACTGACTACAAAAGGCCGATACGCCGTGACCGCAATGCTCGATCTGGCATTGCATGCGCAGCACGGGCCGGTGTCCCTCGCCGATATCTCCGAGCGCCAGGGCATTTCCCTGTCCTACCTCGAACAGCTGTTCGCCAAGCTGCGCCGCAGCAACCTGGTCTCCAGTGTTCGCGGCCCCGGCGGCGGCTACCAGCTGTCGCGCGAGATGCAAGGCATCCAGGTCGCCCAGGTGATCGATGCCGTGAACGAATCGGTCGATGCGACCAAATGCCAGGGGCTGGGCGATTGCCATGGCGGCGATACTTGCCTGACCCATCATCTGTGGTGCGACTTGAGCCTGCAGATTCACGAATTTCTGAGTGGTATCAGCTTGGCCGACCTTGTGACTCGCCGTGAGGTGCAAGAAGTAGCCCAGCGTCAGGACCAGCGCCGTTGCAATGGCAAGGCGCCGCACCTGGACAAGATCGAAGCGTCCGCCGTCGAATGACCGCCGCAGAGCACGCGGAACGCCAGCCAGCCTGATTTAGGAGAGAGTCCATGAAATTGCCGATTTACCTTGATTACTCTGCGACCACCCCGGTTGATCCGCGTGTCGCGCAAAAGATGAGTGAATGCCTGCTGGTCGACGGAAACTTCGGTAACCCGGCGTCCCGCTCCCACGTCTTTGGCTGGAAGGCCGAGGAGTCGGTGGAAAACGCCCGTCGCCAAGTCGCCGACCTGGTCAACGCCGACCCGCGTGAAATCGTCTGGACCTCCGGTGCCACCGAGTCCGACAACCTGGCAATCAAGGGTGTCGCGCATTTCTACCACACCAAGGGCAAGCACCTGATCACCTCGAAGATCGAGCACAAGGCTGTCCTGGACACCACGCGCCAACTGGAGCGTGAAGGCTTCGAAGTCACCTACATCGAGCCCGGTGAAGACGGCCTGATCACCCCGGCCATGGTCGAAGCCGCCCTGCGCGACGACACCATCCTGGTTTCGATCATGCACGTGAACAACGAAATCGGCACCGTCAACGACATCGCCGCCATCGGCGAGCTGACCCGCTCCAAGGGCGTCCTGTTCCACGTCGACGCGGCGCAGTCCACTGGCAAGGTCGACATCGACCTGTCCAAGCTGAAAGTCGACCTGATGTCGTTCTCCGCCCACAAGACCTACGGTCCTAAAGGCATCGGCGCCCTGTACGTCAGCCGCAAGCCGCGTGTTCGCCTCGAAGCGACCATGCACGGCGGCGGTCACGAGCGTGGCATGCGTTCCGGTACCCTGGCGACTCACCAGATCGTCGGCATGGGCGAAGCCTTCCGCGTCGCCAAGGAAGACATGGCGGCCGAGAACGTGCGCATCAAGGCCTTGAGCGACCGTTTCTTCAAGCAGGTCGAGCACCTCGAAGAACTCTACGTCAACGGCAGCATGACCGCCCGCGTCCCGCACAACCTGAACCTGAGCTTCAACTACGTTGAAGGCGAGTCGCTGATCATGGCGCTCAAGGATCTGGCCGTGTCGTCCGGTTCGGCGTGCACCTCGGCGTCGCTTGAGCCTTCGTACGTACTGCGCGCCCTGGGCCGCAACGACGAACTGGCCCACAGTTCCATCCGCTTCACCTTCGGCCGCTTCACCACCGAAGAAGAAATCGATTACGCCGCGCAGAAAGTCTGCGAGGCCGTGACCAAGCTGCGCGCTCTGTCGCCGCTGTGGGACATGTACAAAGACGGCGTCGACATTTCGAAAATCGAATGGGCGGCGCACTGAGAAGTCGCCACCAGAGCGGCTCCACTGATGAGGATTGAAGCAAATGGCATATAGCGAAAAGGTCATCGACCACTACGAGAACCCGCGCAACGTCGGCAAGATGGACGCGCAGGATCCTGACGTCGGCACCGGCATGGTCGGCGCCCCGGCGTGCGGCGACGTGATGCGCCTGCAGATCAAGGTCAACGAGCAAGGCATCATCGAAGACGCCAAGTTCAAGACCTACGGCTGCGGTTCCGCCATCGCGTCCAGCTCCCTGGCCACCGAGTGGATGAAAGGCAAGACCCTCGACGAAGCCGAAACCATCAAGAACACCCAGCTGGCCGAAGAACTGGCCTTGCCGCCAGTGAAAATCCACTGCTCGGTACTCGCTGAAGACGCCATCAAGGCCGCCGTTCGCGACTACAAGCAGAAGAAAGGCTTGATCTGATCCGCGTTACGGTAAGGAGTTTCCATGGCTATCCAGATGACAGAAGCGGCAGCTAAGCATGTGCAGCGTTCTCTTGCAGGGCGCGGCAAGGGCGAGGGTATCCGCCTGGGTGTTCGCACCACGGGCTGTTCCGGCCTCGCCTATGTACTGGAATTCGTCGACGAAGTCGGTGAAGACGACCAGGTGTTCGAAAGTCATGGTCAGAAAGTGATCATTGACCCGAAGAGCCTGACGTACCTGGACGGCACCGAGCTGGATTTCGTCAAGGAAGGGTTGAACGAAGGTTTCAAGTTCAACAATCCCAACGTGCGCGGTGAATGTGGCTGCGGCGAAAGCTTCAACATCTGAGGCTGCTCGTGGGTACTCCTTGTCATTTTGCGTTGTTCCAGTTGCAGCCTGCTTTCCAGCTGGACCTCGATCAGTTGTCCGCGCGTTATCTGGAACTGGCCCGTGGTGTCCACCCCGATCGCTTTGCCGATGCCTCTGAGGCGGAGCAGCGGCGGGCGCTCGAGCAGTCGGCGAACCTCAACGAGGCTTACCAGACGCTCAAGAACCCGGCCAAGCGCGCGCGTTACCTGCTCGCCATCAGCGGTCATGAGCTGCCCCTGGAAGTCACGGTCCACGATCCCGAGTTCCTGTTGCAGCAGATGCAATGGCGCGAGGAGCTTGAAGACCTGCAGGACAGTGCCGACCTGGCCGGTGTCGCGGTTTTCAAGCGCCGCCTGAAAGATGCCCAGCACACACTGAACGAAAGCTTCGCAGCCTGCTGGAACGATGCCGCGCAACGCGAACAGGCCGAACGCCTGATGCGGCGCATGCAGTTCCTCGACAAGCTCACCCACGAAGTGCGCCAGCTAGAAGAGCGCCTCGACGATTAACCCAGTGCCGCTCCGGTCGCACGCCTGATTACAGATAAGTCCTGATTACGATGGCCCTACTGCAGATCGCCGAACCCGGCCAAAGTCCACAACCGCACCAGCGTCGCCTGGCTGTCGGGATCGACTTGGGTACCACCAATTCCCTGGTCGCTGCCTTGCGCAGCGGTCTTTCCGAACCGCTGGCCGACGAGCAGGGACGGGTGATCCTGCCGTCCGCCGTGCGTTATCACGCCGACCGCGTTGAAGTGGGCGAGTCGGCCAAGCTGGCCGCCGCCACCGATCCCCTGAATACCATTGTCTCGGTCAAGCGCTTGATGGGTCGTGGTCTGTCCGACGTCAAGCAACTGGGCGATCAATTGCCGTACCGCTTCGTCGGTGGCGAATCCCATATGCCGTTCATCGAAACCGTCCAGGGCCCGAAAAGCCCGGTAGAGGTTTCCGCTGACATCCTGAAAGTCCTGCGCCAACGTGCCGAAGCGGCGTTGGGCGGTGAACTGGTGGGGGCGGTGATCACGGTGCCGGCCTATTTCGACGACGCTCAGCGCCAAGCCACCAAGGACGCCGCCAAGCTCGCCGGCCTGAACGTGCTGCGCCTGCTCAACGAGCCGACTGCAGCGGCCGTTGCCTACGGCCTCGATCAGCACGCCGAAGGCCTCGTCGCGATCTACGACCTGGGCGGCGGTACGTTCGATATTTCGATCCTGCGCCTGACTGGCGGTGTTTTCGAGGTCCTGGCCACCGGCGGCGACAGTGCCCTGGGCGGCGATGACTTCGACCATGCCATCGCGGGCTGGATCATCGAGCAAGCGGGCCTCTCCGCCGACCTCGACCCGGGTGCGCAACGCCACCTGCTGCAAACTGCCTGCGCCGCCAAGGAAGCCTTGACCGACGCCAACACGGTTGAAGTCGTTTATGGCGAGTGGAAAGCGGCGCTGACCCGCGAAGCCTTCGATGCCCTGATCGAACCCATGGTCGCCCGCAGCCTCAAGGCCTGCCGCCGTGCCGTGCGCGATTCCGGCGTAGAGCTCGAAGACGTCAAGGCCGTGGTCATGGTCGGTGGTTCGACCCGCGTGCCTCGGGTTCGCGAAGCCGTTGCCGAAGCCTTTGGCCGCCAGCCACTGACCGAAATCGACCCGGACCAGGTGGTCGCCATCGGCGCCGCGATCCAGGCCGATACCCTGGCCGGCAATAAGCGCGACGGCGGCGAACTGCTGTTGCTCGACGTGATCCCGTTGTCCCTGGGGTTGGAAACCATGGGCGGCCTGATGGAGAAGGTGATCCCGCGCAACACCACCATCCCGGTTGCCCGTGCCCAGGACTTCACCACTTATAAAGACGGCCAGTCGGCCATGATGATCCACGTGCTGCAAGGTGAGCGTGAGCTGATCAGCGACTGCCGTTCCCTGGCCCGCTTCGAATTGCGCGGCATCCCGGCCATGGTCGCCGGTGCGGCGAAGATCCGCGTGACCTTCCAGGTCGATGCCGACGGTCTGCTCAACGTTTCCGCTCGCGAACTGGGTTCGGGCGTGGAAGCGAGCATCCAGGTCAAGCCTTCCTATGGTCTGACCGACGGTGAAATCGCCAAGATGCTCAAGGATTCCTTCCAGCACGCCAGCGACGACAAGGTCGCCCGTGTGCTGCGCGAGCAGCAGGTTGACGGCCAGCGCCTGGTCGAAGCCGTGCAGGCCGCTCTCGAAGCCGATGGCGAGCGCCTGCTCGACGCCGAAGAGCGCATGGTCATCGAAATTCAGATGCAAGAACTCTCCGAATTGATCAAGGGCACCGATGGTTATGCCATCGAGCAGCAGACCAAGCGTCTGTCGCAGGTCACCGATGCCTTTGCTGCCCGCCGCCTGGACTCGACGGTGAAAGCCGCCCTGGCGGGGCGCAACCTGAATGAAATCGAGGAATAACTGATGCCGCAGGTGATTTTTCTGCCCCACGAGAAGTTCTGCCCGGAGGGCATGGTCGTGGAGGCTGAGCCCGGAATTTCGATTCTCGAGCTGGCCCATGAGCACCATATCGAGATGGAAAGTGCCTGTGGCGGCGTCTGCGCTTGCACGACCTGCCATTGCGTCATTCGCGAAGGGTTCGACTCGCTGGAAGAAGCGGACGAACTGGAGGAAGATTTCCTCGATCGGGCCTGGGGCCTGGAAGCGCAATCGCGCCTGGGTTGCCAAGCCATCGTCGGCACCGAAGACCTGACCGTCGAGATTCCGAAATATTCGCTTAACCATGCGGCCGAAGCGCCGCACTGATGGTGATACTGTCATGAGCTATGGTTGGACTGATGTACAACGCATCGCAGAAGAACTGGCCGAAGCCAAGCCGGACGTGAACCCGAAGGCTGTAAATTTTGTCGATTTGCAGCGCTGGATCATGGAATTACCCGATTTCGACAACACCTCTGGCCGTTGTGGCGAGAAGGTCCTGGAGGCTGTCCAACAGCTCTGGATCGACGAAATCGACTGATCGACCCGGCAGGTTAGGCAATACCCCTGAACCCGCGTATAATTCGCGGGTTTAATTTTTCGCAAATTACCGTTTCTGGAGTTACACCATGGCTGTTCAACGTACTTTCTCCATCATCAAGCCTGACGCCGTTGCTAAAAACGTGATCGGCAAGATCGTTACCCGCTTCGAAGACGCTGGCCTGCGCGTTGTAGCTTCGAAAATGAAGCAACTGTCCAAAGCCGAAGCCGAAGGCTTCTACGCTGAGCACAGCGAGCGCGGTTTCTTCGGTGAGCTGGTTGCCTTCATGACTTCCGGTCCGGTTGTCGTTCAGGTGCTGGAAGGCGAAAACGCCATCGCTCGCAACCGTGAGCTGATGGGCGCTACCAACCCTAAAGAAGCTGCTCCTGGCACCATCCGTGCTGACTTCGCTGAATCCATCGACGCCAACGCCGTCCACGGTTCGGACTCCGAAGCCGCCGCTGCTCGCGAAATCGCTTACTTTTTCTCCGCTACTGAAGTAACCACTCGCTAAGCCCAGGCTTTTGAGTGAAGGTGAATCCATGACTACATCGAACGGCAAAACCAACCTGTTGGGCCTGACCCAGCCGGAAATGGAGAAATTCTTCGACTCGATCGGGGAGAAGCGTTTCCGTGCCGGCCAGGTGATGAAATGGATTCACCACTTTGGCGTCGACGACTTCGACGCCATGACGAATGTCGGCAAGGCCCTGCGCGAAAAGCTCAAGGCTGTTGCCGAGATTCGCGGCCCCGAAGTGGTCAGCCAGGACATTTCCAGCGACGGCACCCGTAAATGGGTGGTACGCGTGGCGTCCGGCAGCTGCGTCGAGACCGTCTACATCCCCCAGGGCAAGCGCGGCACCTTGTGCGTTTCGTCCCAGGCAGGCTGTGCCCTGGATTGCAGTTTCTGCTCCACCGGCAAGCAAGGCTTCAACAGCAACCTCACCGCCGCCGAAGTGATCGGCCAGGTGTGGATTGCCAACAAATCCTTTGGCAGCGTCCCGGCAACCGTCGACCGTGCCATCACCAACGTGGTGATGATGGGCATGGGTGAGCCGCTGCTGAACTTCGACAACGTCGTCTCCGCCATGCATTTGATGATGGATGACCTGGGCTACGGCATTTCCAAGCGCCGCGTGACCCTGTCTACCTCCGGCGTGGTGCCGATGATCGATGAGCTGGCCAAGCACATCGACGTCTCCCTGGCGCTGTCGTTGCACGCACCCAATGACGCATTGCGTAACCAATTGGTGCCGATCAACAAGAAATATCCGCTTAAGATGCTGCTCGAATCCTGCCAGCGCTACATGTCGGCGTTGGGCGAGAAACGCGTGCTGACCATCGAGTACACCCTGCTCAAGGATGTGAACGACAAGGTTGAACATGCGGTCGAGATGATCGAGCTGCTCAAGAACATCCCGTGCAAGATCAACCTGATCCCGTTCAACCCGTTCCCGCATTCCGGTTACGAGCGTCCGAGCAACAACGCGATTCGTCGCTTCCAGGATCAGCTACACCACGCTGGCTTCAACGTCACCGTGCGCACGACTCGCGGCGAAGACATCGACGCCGCGTGTGGCCAATTGGTAGGACAGGTGCTGGATCGCACCCGTCGCAGCGAACGCTACATCGCCGTGCGCGAACTGAACGCCACCGACGATGCAGTGCAGAACGCTGCGAACAGTCACTAAGAGAGGAACTCTATGTCCCTGCGCTTCGCGCTCGTTTTGCTGCTGGCCGGTCTCTGTTCCGGTTGTGTCCTGTCGGGTGACTACAACCCGATGAAGACCAGCAAAGGGCGCGACGAAGCCCGCCAGGCCTATGTGCAACTGGGCATCGGCTATCTGCAGCAGGGCATGACCGAGCGGGCCAAGGTGCCACTCAAGAAAGCTTTGGAACTGGACAGCTCCGACGCCGATGCCAATGCGGCGCTGGCGCTGGTGTTCCAGGCCGAGCTGGAATCGGAGCTGGCTGACGAGCATTTTCGCAAGGCGTTGTCGGCCCGGCCACAAGATGCCCGTATCCTGAACAACTACGGCAGTTTTCTCTACGAACAGGCCCGTTACAAGGACGCCTACGAACGTTTCGAGCAAGCGGCCGCCGATACCCTTTATCCTGAGCGTTCACGGGTTTTCGAGAACCTCGGCATGACGGCTGCCAAACTCGGCCAGCGCGACCTGGCCCGCCAGCAGCTTGAGAAGGCGCTGCGGCTCAACCGCCAACAACCGCGTGCATTGCTGGAAATGGCTGAGTTGTCTTACGAAGACAGGCATTATGTGCCCGCGCGTGACTATTACGAGCGTTTTAGCCTGCTGAGCGAACAAAATGCACGTAGTCTATTGCTCGGCGTTCGGCTGGCACATGTGTTTGAAGATCGCGACAAGGCTGCAAGTTACGGCCTGCAACTCAAAAGACTCTATCCCGGTACGCCGGAATATCAGCAATACCTGTCGGAGCAATGATGAAAGCGGCGCATCCCGAAGTTGTAGCAGCGACTCGCGTAAATCCCGGTGAGACCCTGCGTCAAGCCCGCGAAAGCAATGGTTGGTCGCTGGCCGAAGTGGCCCACAAGCTCAATCTTACCGTGACTTCCCTGAGCAATCTGGAAGCCGGCGCGTTCGACAAATTGCCAGGGCATACCTTCGCCCGGGGCTACATCCGCGCCTATGCCAAATTGCTCGGCATGGACCAGACCGTGTTGGTCCAGCAGTTCGACCAATACACCGGTTCCGACGCCCAGGGCAGCAACGTGCACAGCCTGGGCCGTATCGAAGAGCCCGTGCGTGTTTCCCACACCATTCTGCGCATCGTCAGCCTGTTGCTGCTGATCGCGGTGATCGGTGGCGGTTTTGTCTGGTGGCAGGACCAGGCGTCCTTGCGTACCAAGGAACCGGTTGCGATGAACACCGAGCACGTCGAAGTCGAAGGCGCCGACGGCACCACCCAGATCCATCCGCTGGACGAGCCGGAAGACCAGGCCGTTGCCGAAGGCCAGGCTGAAGGCGAAACCGCACTGGCGTTGCCCCAGGGCCAGGATGGCGCCGAGGCCGATACCGCTGCCGGCACCGAGCCAGCCGCCCCAGCCGCGCAGGCGCCTGTTCCCACGCCTGCAGCGCCAACGGCTCCGGCCCATGCCGGCAGCACTCCGGCGGCGCCTGCTCCTCCGGCCCATGCTGGCAGCACTCCGACAGCGCCTGCTACTCCTGCGCCTGCCACGCCAGCACCTGCCGTGGCGACTCCGGCGGTACCCGCTGCTCCAGCGGCCCCGGCGGCGGGTGACGGCCAGGTCCAGATCCAGTTCACCGCCGATTGCTGGACGCAGATCACCGATGGCAACGGCAAAGTCCTGTTCAGTGGCCTCAAGCGCAAGGGCGACAGCGCGTCTGTCAACGGCAAGCCACCGTTTGCCGTACGCCTGGGTTATGCCCGTGGCGCGCAGGTCAGCTACAACGGCCAGCCGGTCGACATCGCTCCGTTCACCAGTGGCGAGACCGCTCGCCTGAAGTTGGGTCAATAAGTCATGCACGGCGAATCTCCAATCAAGCGTCGCGAATCCCGGAAAATCTGGGTCGGTAACGTGCCCGTGGGCGGCGATGCGCCAATCGCTGTGCAGAGCATGACCAACAGCGACACCAATGACGTGGCCGCCACGGTCGCGCAGATCAACCGCCTGGAAGCCGCCGGCGTCGACATCGTGCGTGTCTCCGTGCCGGACATGGACGCCGCCGAGGCGTTCGGCAAGATCAAGCAACTGGTCAAGGTCCCGTTGGTGGCCGACATTCATTTCGACTACCGCATTGCCTTGCGCGTGGCCGAGCTGGGTGTCGATTGCCTGCGCATCAACCCGGGCAATATCGGTCGCGAAGACCGTGTTCGCGCCGTGGTCGATGCCGCACGCGACCGCGGCATCCCGATCCGCATAGGCGTGAACGCCGGTTCCCTGGAAAAAGACCTGCAGAAGAAATACGGCGAACCGACCCCAGCCGCGCTGGTGGAGTCGGCCCTGCGCCATGTGGAGCACCTCGAACGCCTGAATTTCCAGGACTTCAAGGTCAGCGTGAAGGCGTCCGACGTGTTCATGGCCGTCGAAGCCTATCGCCTGCTGGCCAAGGAAATCGTCCAGCCATTGCACCTGGGCATTACCGAAGCCGGTGGGTTGCGTTCGGGTACGGTGAAATCCGCCGTCGGCCTCGGTATGCTGCTCGCCGAGGGGATTGGCGATACCATCCGCATCTCGTTGGCGGCTGACCCGGTCGAGGAAGTGAAAGTCGGCTACGACATTCTCAAGTCCCTGCACCTGCGTTCCCGTGGCATCAACTTCATTGCCTGCCCGAGCTGCTCGCGGCAGAACTTCGATGTGGTCAAGACCATGAACGAACTGGAAGGGCGCCTCGAAGACCTGCTGGTGCCGCTGGATGTCGCGGTGATCGGTTGCGTGGTCAACGGGCCTGGCGAAGCCAAGGAGGCCCATATCGGCCTGACTGGCGGTACACCGAACCTGATTTACATCGACGGCAAGCCGTCGCAGAAACTGACGAATGACAATCTGGTGGATGAGCTGGAACGGCTGATTCGCCAGAAGGCGGCCGAAAAGGTCGAAGCCGACGCAGCGGTCATCGCGCGCGGTTAAGTCGCAAGATTAAGGAATACATGTGAGCAAGTCTCTGCAAGCCATTCGTGGCATGAACGACATCCTGCCCGAGCAGACGCCCCTGTGGCGTTATTTCGAGGGCACCGTGGCGCGTTTGCTGGATAACTACGGTTATCGGCAGATTCGCATGCCGATCGTCGAGTTCACCGAGCTGTTCAAACGCTCCATTGGTGAAGTCACCGACATCGTCGAAAAAGAGATGTACACCTTCGACGACCGCAACGGCGATTCCCTGACCCTGCGCCCCGAAGGCACGGCGGCCTGTGTGCGTGCAGTGCTCGAGCACGGCATCACCGGCGGCGGCCAGGTGCAGAAGCTCTGGTACGTTGGCCCGATGTTCCGCCACGAGCGCCCGCAGAAAGGCCGTTATCGCCAGTTCCACCAGATCGGTCTCGAGGTGTTCAACCTCGAGGGGCCGGACATCGACGCCGAGCTGATCGTCATGACCTGGCGCCTGTGGGGCGAGCTGGGGCTGCGTGATGCGGTCAAGCTCGAGCTCAACAGCCTGGGCACCAGTGAATCCCGCGGTCGCTACCGCGAAGCGTTGGTGGAGTTTCTCTCCGCGCACGTGGACAAGCTGGATGAAGACAGCCAGCGCCGCATGAAGACCAACCCGCTGCGCGTGCTCGACACCAAGAATCCGGAAACCCAGGCGATCCTGGTGGACGCGCCGAAAATGGCCGACTACCTCGACGACGAGTCCCGTGCGCACTTCGAAGGGCTGAAGGCTCGCCTCGACGCCGTGGGAATCCCCTACGTGATCAACCCGAAGTTGGTTCGCGGCCTGGACTACTACAGTAAGACCGTCTTCGAATGGGTCACCGACAAGCTCGGCGCCCAGGGCACCGTGTGTGCCGGCGGCCGCTACGACGGCCTGGTGGAGCAGATGGGCGGCAAGCCGACCCCGGGCGTGGGCTTTGCCATGGGCATCGAGCGCCTGGTGTTGATGCTTGAGGCGCTGGACAAGGTGCCTGAAGAGCTGTCCCGTCAGGTCGACGTCTACCTGTGCGCCTTTGGCGAGGCTGCCGAGCTGGCCGCCCTGTCGTTGAGCGAGCGGGTTCGCGACCAGTTGCCCAACCTGCGCCTGCAGATCAACGCCGGTGCCGGCAGCTTCAAGAGCCAATTCAAGAAGGCCGACAAGAGCGGTGCGCTGTACGCATTGATCCTCGGTGACGACGAACTGGCCCAACAAGTGGTAGGTTTCAAACCCCTGCGTGGCCAGGGCGAACAACAAAGTATTGCCTGGGATGCGCTTGCTGCACACCTGGCCACCTGCGTCGTGCAGGGTTGAAGCTGTCAAACAGCCGATTTAGCGATTAAGGAGTATTGGGGTGTCGAGTACCGAAGATGAACAGCTGGCGGATTTGAAGGACTGGTGGACGCGCAACGGCAAGCCGCTGGTCACTGGCGGCCTGTTGGCGCTGGTCATCGTGTTCGGCTGGCAGGCCTACCAGAAATACCAGAGCAACCAGTCGCAAGGCGCCTCGATGCTCTACCAGCAATTGCTGGAAACCACCCTGACCCCGGACGGCAAGCCTGACGCGGCCCGCGTGGCGGACCTGGCCGGCAAGCTGAACAAAGAGTTCGGCGGCACCGCCTACGCCCAGTACGGCAGCCTGTTCGTGGCAAAGGTCGCGGTAGACAGCGGCAAGCTGGACGATGCGGCCACCGAGCTGAAAGCGATCGTCGACAAGCCGGCCAACCCGACCCTGGGCGAAGTCGCGCGTCAGCGCCTGGCGCAGGTGCTGGCGGCACAGAACAAGACCGAAGACGCCTTGAAGCTGCTCGACGGCGACGCCGACAAGGCGTTCCTGGCGACTCGCGAAGAACTCAAGGGCGACCTGCTGGTACAGCTGGGCCGTGCCGATGAGGCCCATGCGGCCTACCAAAAAGCCAAGGCTGCGCTGTCGGATGAAGCCGCGGTCGGTGGCCTGCAAATCAAGCTGGACGACCTGGCCAAAGGGGATGCGTGACGTGATCCGTTGGAAACATGCAGCATTGCTGGCCCTGGCCATTCTGGCCGCGGGTTGCAGCAGCAACAGCAAGAAAGAACTGCCTCCGGCCGAACTGACCGACTTCAAAGAAGAAGTCGTGCTGCAGAAGCAATGGAGCCGTTCCATCGGTGACGGCCAGGGTGAAACCTACAACATGCTGGTGCCGGCCATCGACGGCGACACCATTTATGCCGGCGACGTCACGGGCGTCGTCATGGCCATGGATCGCATGAACGGCGACGTGAAGTGGGAGAAAGATCTCGAACTGCCTGTGTCCGGCGCCGTTGGCGTGGGTTACGGGCTGGTCATGATCGGCACGCTCAAGGGTGAGATCGTCGCCCTGGACGCGAGCAGCGGTGAAGAGAAATGGCGCGCCCGCGTGACCAGTGAAGTCCTCGCACCGCCCGCCACCAACGGCGACGTGGTCGTGGTCCAGACCCAGGATGACCGCCTGATCGGCCTGGATGCCGCCACCGGCAACCAGCGCTGGTTGTATGACAGCACTCCGGCGGTACTGACCTTGCGCGGCACCAGTGCGCCGATCGTCACCAACCGCCTCGCGGTGGCTGGCTTGTCGACCGGTAAAGTCGTTGCCCTGGACATTTCCAACGGCGTGCCGGTCTGGGAACAGCGTGTAGCGATCCCTCAAGGTCGTTCGGAGTTGGAACGTGTAGTCGACATCGACGGCGGCCTGCTGCTGTCCGGCGGTACGCTGTATGTCGCCAGCTACCAGGGGCGCGTTGCGGCGCTGGACCTGGAAAGCGGTCGCGTGCTGTGGCAGCGCGATGCTTCCAGCTACGCCGGTGTCGCCCAGGGTTTTGGCAGCGTCTATGTGAGCCTGTCCTCGGGCACGGTCGAAGGCGTCGATGAGCGTTCCACCACCGCGTTGTGGAGCAACGATTCCCTGGCCCGTCGTCAACTGTCGGCCCCGGAAGTGTTCTCCAGCTACGTTGCAGTGGGTGACCTGGAAGGTTACCTGCACCTGCTCAGCCAGGTGGACGGTCGTTTCGTCGGCCGTGAGCGCATCGACAGCGACGGCCTGCGTGCCCGTCCGCTGGTGGTGGGCAGCATGATTTATGTGTATGGCAACAGCGGCAAACTGGAAGCCCTGACCATCAAGTAAGACTATGCTTGGGTTAATTCCCAAGCGGCTTCATTCATGTGGGAGCGGGCTTGCTCGCGAAAGCGGTGGATCAGTTGACATCCATCTCATTGGGCCAGCGCATTCGCGAGCAAGCCCGCTCCTACAGGTTGGCCCCGAGCACCAGCCGCTGCCTCGCAGCGGCTTTTGTATTTTCTGAAATAACGAAGTGGAGAGCCGCATGGTTCCCGTAATCGCCCTGGTGGGCCGACCGAACGTCGGCAAGTCCACCTTGTTCAACCGCCTGACCAGGACTCGCGACGCCATCGTCGGCGACTTGTCCGGTCTGACCCGTGATCGCCAATACGGTGAGGCCAAGTGGCAAGGGCGTACCTATATTCTGGTCGACACCGGCGGCATCTCCGGTGATGAACACGGCATGGACGAAAAAATGGCCGAGCAGTCTCTGCTCGCCATCGAAGAAGCCGATGTGGTGCTGTTCCTGGTAGACGCCAAGGCCGGTTTTACCGCCGCCGACCAGATGATCGCCGAGCATTTGCGCAAGCGTAACAAGCGTTCCTACGTGGTCGCCAACAAGGTCGACAACATCGACCCGGACATGGCCCGCGCCGAGTTCGCGCCGTTGGGCATGGGCCAGGCGATCCCGATCGCCGGTGCCCACGGACGCGGCATCACCCAGATGCTGGAAATCGCCCTGGCTGATTTCCCCAAGGATGACGAAGACGAGCCGGAAGAAGGCGAGGAAGAAATCGTTGCCGAGGGCGAGGAAGCCAAGCGCATCCCGGGCCCGAGCGAAAAAGACGGGATCAAGATCGCGATCATCGGTCGCCCGAACGTCGGCAAGTCGACCTTGGTCAACCGCATGCTCGGCGAAGACCGGGTCATCGTCTACGACCAGCCCGGCACCACCCGCGACAGCATCTACATCCCCTTCGAGCGTAACGAAGAGAAGTACACGCTGATCGACACCGCCGGTGTGCGCAAGCGCGGCAAGATCCACGAAGAAGTCGAAAAGTTCTCCGTGGTGAAAACGCTGCAGGCGATCAAGGACGCCAACGTGGTGATCTTCGTGATGGACGCCCGCGAAGGCGTGGTGGATCACGACCTGAACCTGCTGGGCTTTGCCCTGGAAGCCGGTCGTGCGCTGGTCATCGCGATCAACAAGTGGGACGGCATGACGCCGAGCGAGCGCGACTACGTGAAGGTCGAATTGCAGCGCCGGCTGTTCTTCGTCGACTTCGCCGACATCCACTTCATCTCGGCCCTGCACGGCACGGGCGTGGGCAACCTCTACGCTTCGGTGCAGAATTCGTTCAAGTCGGCTGTCACCCGCTGGCCGACCAACCGCCTCACCCAGATCCTCGAAGACGCCGTTGGCGAGCACGCGCCACCGATGGTCAACAATCGTCGGATCAAGCTGCGCTACGCCCACTTGGGTGGCGCCAACCCGCCGATCATTGTGATCCACGGCAACCAGATCGAGAAAGTGCCCAAGTCGTACGTTCGCTATCTGGAGAACACTTATCGTCGCGTCCTGAAGTTGGTCGGCACCCCGATCCGCATCGAGTTCAAGGGCGGCGAGAACCCGTACGAAGGCAACAAGAACACGCTCACCGACCGCCAGGTCAACAAGAAGCGCCGCTTGATGTCGCACCACAAGAAGGCCGACAAGAAGCGCCGCGACAAGCGCTGATTGTCAATGCAGCGCGCCGAACCCTGTGGCGAGGGGATTTATCCCCGCTGGGCTGCGAAGCAGCCCCAAGACAGGCAACTCAATACGCCTGATATACCGAGTTGTTGGGTTCTAGGGCTGCTGCGCAACCCAGCGGGGATAAATCCCCTCGCCACAGGTTCTGCGACGAGATGCATTGAAGAGGGTGCCCACGGGCACCCTTTTTCATGCCCGGCGATTGGGCTATCCTCGACCTCTCCCGCGCCGCACCAGAGCCGGGTGCAGACCCAGGGAAACCTCGATGATCACCAGCAAGTTGCCGAACGTCGGCATCACGATTTTCACCCAGATGTCACAGCTCGCCGCACAGACCGGCGCGCTGAACCTGTCCCAGGGGTTTCCCGATTTCGATGGCCCGCAAGCCCTGCGCGATGCGGTCGGCCGGCACATTGCCCAAGGCCACAACCAATATTCGCCCATGACCGGCCTGCCGGTGCTGCGCCAGCAGATCGCGGCGAAAATCGCCCGCAGCTATGGCGCCAGTGTCGATGCCGATCAGGAAGTCACCGTGACCCCTGGCGCGACCCAGGCGATTTTCTGCGCTATTGCGGCGGTGGTTAACAGTGGCGACGAAGTCATCGTCTTCGACCCAGCCTACGACAGCTACGAGCCTTCCGTGCAACTGGCCGGCGGGCGTTGCGTGCATGTGCCACTGGGCCTGGACGATTTCGCCATCGATTTCCAGAAGCTCGGCGAAGCCCTGAGCCCGCGCACGCGCATGATCATCCTCAACACGCCGCACAACCCCAGCGGAGCGTTGATCAGCCGCGCCGAGCTGGACCAATTGGCGGCCTTGATCCGTGATCGTGACATCTACCTGATCAGCGACGAAGTCTACGAGCACCTGGTATTCGACGGCGTGCCTCATGTCAGCGTACTTGCCCATGAGGAACTGTATCGCCGCGCCTTCGTGGTCAGTTCGTTCGGCAAGACCTACCACGTCACGGGCTGGAAAACCGGCTACGTCGTCGCGCCTGCCGCCCTGACGGCGGAGCTGCGCAAAGTGCATCAGTACGTCAGCTTCTGCGGCGTGACGCCATTGCAGTATGCGTTGGCCGACTACATGGCCGAGCACCCCGAACACGTCGATGAACTGCCAGGCTTCTATCAGGCCAAACGCGACCTGTTCTGTGATCTGCTGGCACCGTCGCGGTTCAGCTTCAAGCGCGTCGCCGGCACTTACTTCCAACTGGTCGATTACTCGCAGATCCGCCCAGACCTCAATGACGTCGACATGGCGCTGTGGATGACCCGCGAACACGGCGTGGCGACCATTCCGATTTCGGTCTTCTACCAGAACCCGCCGCAGGGCCAGCGCCTGGTGCGCTTGTGCTTTGCCAAGCGCGAGGAGACGCTGCGTGAAGCGGCGGAAAAACTATGCGTGATCTGAGTGCCTTGCCCAACCTGAACATTGCCTTGATCCAGACCACGCTGGCCTGGCACGACCGCCGGGCCAACCTGGAGCATTTCGACGCGTTGCTTGAGCAGGCGCGCGGGGCGGACTTGATCATCCTGCCGGAAATGTTCACCACCGGTTTTTCCATGGAATCCGAGACCCTGGCGGAGCCTGAAAACGGACCCGCCAGCAAGTGGCTCAAGGACCAGGCGGCGAAACTGGATGCGGTAATCACCGGCAGCGTGATCGTCCAGGCCGCCGATGGCAGCCATCGCAATCGCTTGCTGTGGGCGCGGCCGGACGGCGAAGTGCTGCATTACGACAAGCGCCATCTGTTCCGCATGGCGGGCGAGCATAACCACTACACACCGGGCGACCAGCAGGTGCTGTTCGAGCTCAAGGGCTGGCGGATTCGCCCGTTGATCTGCTACGACCTGCGCTTCCCTGCATGGAGTCGCGACGCCGAGGACACTGACCTGTTGCTGTATACCGCCAACTGGCCGGGCGCCCGGCGCCATCACTGGAACCGGCTTCTGCCGGCGCGGGCCATCGAAAACCTGTGCTACGTAGCGGCGGTTAACCGGATCGGCACTGACGGCAAGGGCTTCGCCTATACCGGCGACAGCCAGGTGCTGGACTTCCAGGGCGAAACCCTGCTCAGCGCTGGCGAAGCCGACGGAGTGTTCACCGTGTGCCTGAGCGCGGCGGACCTGGCAGCTTATCGCACGCGGTTTCCGGCCAACCTGGACGCCGACCGTTTCGAGTTTATTTATTGAAACGATTCAGCCTCAAGAAGCGCTGTTGCGTGCCGATAACCGGTCAGCCAAGGAGGAGTCTCTATGACCAGTATCAGCGCAACGACCGTAAACCCTTATCCGCTGTCAGCTCCAAAAGTCTCCATTCGCGGGGCTGAGGAAGAGAAGGCGGTCAGTCCGGTGACACCGACTGACAGCAACGAAGACAAAGACAAGGCACTGAAAGTCGACACCAGCGGTGCGAACATCGCCGGTGCAGGCGGCAGCAGCGGCGCCAGCGACGTCATCGAGCAGTTGAAGAAGCAGATCGAGCGGACCGAGAAGCTGCTGGCCGAACAGCAAGCCCAGTTGGCTCGCGTGCAGAAAAGCCAGGCCGATCAGGAGCAGAAATCCCAGGAAGCCATGGCGATCCAGACCCAGATCATGGCAACCCAGGCGACCTTGCAGACCCTGCAGGCTGCGCTGTTGCAGGCGATGACTGTTTCGATCGATACCCATGCCTGACATTTTGGTCGTCTGAAAGGGCCCCTTCGCGAGCAAGCCCGCTCCCACAGGAGATTTCTGCCAGGCACAGAGTTTGTTCTCGCAGCAGATCCATTGTGGGAGCGGGCTTGCTCGCGAAGGGGCCGGAACAGGCCACACAAAACCATCAGCCAAACAAAAAGGCCCCAGGGTTCACACCCCAGGGCCTTTTTGCATTTCAGCCTTGGATCAAGCCGCCTTGGCTTCCGGCTGGCTCAGCGAGCGGTTCAGTGCGCTGAACAGTGCCTTGAAGCTCGCCGTGGTGATGTTTTCGTCGATGCCCACGCCGTGCACCGCACGCTCGCCGTTGACCCGCAGTTCGATGTACGCCGCGGCCTTGGCATTGGTGCCGGCGCCGATGGCGTGCTCGTTGTAGTCCATGATTTCCACCGGAATCGGCAGGCCGGCCACCAGCGCTTCCAGGGCGCCGTTGCCTCGGCCGCGCCAGTGCAGGTTGGTTTCGCCCTGGCCCTTGCTTGCCACTTCCACTTCCACGGCGCTGTTGCCGTTTTCTTCCTGCAGGCGATGGCTGACCAGCGCGTACGGGGTGTTGGCTTGCAGGTATTCACGCTGCAGCAAGGCATGGATCTGCTGGGCGGTCATCTCCAGGCCCAGGCGATCGGTCTCGCGCTGCACCACCTGGCTGAACTCGATCTGCATGCGACGCGGCAGGCTGATGCCGTATTCCTGTTCCAGCAGGTAGGCGATGCCGCCCTTGCCCGACTGGCTGTTCACACGAATCACTGCCTCGTAGCTGCGGCCAATGTCGGCCGGGTCGATCGGCAGGTACGGCACTTCCCACAGGGTGTCCGGTTTCTGCTGGGCAAAGCCCTTGCGGATGGCGTCCTGGTGCGAACCGGAGAAGGCGGTGTGAACCAGGTCGCCGACGTACGGGTGACGTGGGTGCACCGGAATCTGGTTGCACTCTTCGACCACTTTGCGCACGCCGTCAATGTCGGAGAAATCCAGTTCAGGGTTGATGCCCTGGGTGTAGAGGTTCAGCGCCACGGTCACCAAGTCGACGTTACCGGTGCGTTCGCCGTTGCCGAACAGGCAGCCTTCGACACGGTCGGCGCCGGCCATCAGGCCCAGTTCGGTAGCGGCCACGCCGGTGCCACGGTCGTTGTGGGTGTGCAGGCTGATCAGCACGCTGTCACGACGAGTGATGTTGCGGTGGAACCACTCGATCTGGTCGGCGTAGATGTTCGGGGTGGCGACTTCCACGGTGGCCGGCAGGTTGAGGATCACCTTGCGCTCAGGCGTCGGGTTCCACACTTCGATCACGGCGTCGCAGACTTCCTTGGCGAACTCCAGCTCGGTGGCGCTGAAGGTTTCTGGCGAGTATTCGAACTGCCACTGGGTTTCCGGCTGCTGGGCGGCGTATTTGACGAACAGCTTGGCCGCGTTCACCGCGATTTCCTTCACGCCTTCCTTGTCCTGGTTGAACACGATGCGGCGGAACGACGGGCAGGTGGCGTTGTACAGGTGGACGATGGCCTTCTTCGCGCCACGCAAGGATTCGAAGGTGCGGGCGATGAGGTCTTCACGGGCCTGGGTCAGCACCTGGATGGTGGTGTCGTCCGGGATGTGGCCTTCTTCGATGAGGGTGCGCACGAAATCGAAGTCGGTCTGCGACGCCGCTGGGAACGATGCTTCGATTTCCTTCACGCCTACTGCAACGAGGGTCTTCCAGAAGCGCAGCTTCTTGACTGCGTCCATCGGCTCGATCAGCGACTGGTTGCCATCGCGCAGGTCGGAACTGCACCAGATCGGCGCGGCGGTGATGGTCTTCGACGGCCAGGTGCGATCCGGCAGGTTGATGGTCGGGAACGCGCGGTATTTCGAAGACGGGTCTTTGAGCATGCTCATGGGCGGAATCCTTATTGTCGTGGCCGGAAAAAGGCGGCCTGCCGGTGTTTCGAATGGGGTGGCTCTTCAGCCGGGACGAGGTGCCGCGATTCAGCCCGGCAGTCGTGCGCTGACGAGGCACAGGCTGCGGTGCTGGCGAAGCTGAATGAGGGTGTGAGAGGTTTTCATGCTTTCAACCCTAACCGCGTGGGCGGGGGGTTGCAAGCAGTCGGGGAAAATTGGGAGAAGTTCTGTTTTTGAACTGATTTGCGGGATTTAATCGCGCATGTTCGGGAATGGGTTCCTGGAAATTGCGTCGATGTTTTTAGCTTGGCAATCCGCAGGAGGCGGTGATGCGACAGCCGTCATCGCGAGCAAGCTCGCTCCCACAGGGGATCTGTGCTGATTGCAAATGTTGTTCACTGAGATCCCCATGTGGGAGCGAGCTTGCTCGCGATGAGGCCAGTAGCCTCACCACAAACACTCAGGGTTGAAACGCACCGATAAAAATCGCCGGATCCACCCGCGCATCATTCAGGCTGATGTTCCAGTGCATGTGCGGCCCGGTCGCGCGACCGGTGGCGCCGACCTTGCCGACCACCGCGCCGCGGGCCAGTTGCTGGCCGACCTTCACGTCGATCTTCGACATGTGGCAGAACATGCTGATGAAGCCTTGGCCATGGTCGACAAACACCGTGTTGCCATTGAAGAAGTAATTGCCGGTGAGGATCACCTTGCCGGCGGCCGGGGTCTTGATCGGCGTGCCAGCGGGCACGGCGAAGTCCAGGCCGGCGTGGGGGTTGCGTTCTTCACCGTTGAAGAAACGACGCACGCCGAACTTGCTCGACAGCGGACCGTTGACCGGTTTGTCCAGCAACAGGTTGCTGGGAATGTTCGGGCTGAAGCTGCGGTAGGCCTTCAACTGCACCGCGAGCTCGGCGTTGATGCGCTTGAGGTCCGCCGGGTTCGGGTTGACCTGGCGCGTGTTTTTCAGCGTGATGTGCTGCTCGGGGTACTTTTTGTAGCCGACCACGAAGGGCTGGGTACTGCCGCCGCTGCTGATCTGCTGCGTGCCGGGTTGGACCGTCAGCGGAATGCCGACAATTGCCAGCCAACTCTGCTGTTCCTTGACCACCAGCACCGGTTTGCCCTGGTAGGTGGCTTTGGGCGCCTGGGCCGCGCTGCCCAGGTCCACCACGGCCACGCCGCCGGGCACCGGTTTGTTCAGCAGGCGAGTGATGTAGCTGTCGGCGTAGGCGTTGAAGGTCAGGCACAGCAAGAGCAATGAGGCGAGATATCGCGGCATGAATCAGTCCAGTAAAGAAAGGGTGACCGGCGTCAGGTGGTTGTCTTCGACCCGCACCAGCAGTTCGCCTTCGCCGAGCTTGGCGGTCAGCCGCTGGCCGGTCTGGGTTTGCCCGGCGTTGCGGATCGCGTTGCCGCGTTCGTCGAGCAGGATGCTGTAGCCGCGACCGAGGGTCGCCAGCGGACTGACGATGTGCAGCGTCTGCATCTGGTTTTGTAGCTGGACGCGTCGCGTTTTAAGACCTTCGCGCATCGCCCGGGGCAGGCGTTCGGCGAGGCTGTCGAGGCGTTGGCGCAGCATGGCCAACTGTCGGCCCGGGTGTTGCCCGGCCAGGCGGGTTTCCAGGCGGATCAGCCGTTCGCGGCGGGTATTGAGGCTGCGTTCGAAGGCCCGGCGCATGCGCATGTCCAGATCATCGAGGCGCTGGGCTTGCTGGCGCAGGCGTTCGCCGGGGTGGCGCAGGCGTCGGGTAAGACCTTCGAGGCGCAGTTGATCGCGCATCAGCCGATCGCGCATGCGCATCACCAGTCGACGGTGCAGGCTTTCGACCCGGCGCACCAGGTCGCCAGCATCAGGCGCCAGCAGTTCGGCGGCGGCGGACGGAGTCGGCGCGCGCACATCCGCGACGAAATCGCTGATGGACACGTCGGTCTCATGGCCGACGGCGCTGACGATCGGCGTGACGCAGGCATCCACCGCCCGGGCCACGGCTTCTTCGTTGAAACACCACAAGTCTTCCAGCGAACCGCCGCCCCGGGCCAGGATCAGCGCGTCGAAGCCGCGGGCATCGGCCAGTTTCAGGGCGCGGACGATTTGCGCGGTGGCCTCGCGGCCCTGTACGGCGGTGGGAATCAAGGTCAGGGAAATCTGCGGAGCGCGGCGGCGGAATACGCTGATGATGTCGCGGATCACCGCGCCCGTCGGTGAGCTGATGATGCCGATGCGTTGCGGATGGGCCGGCAACGGTACCTTGCGCTCGGCACTGAACAGGCCTTCGGCGCTGAGCTTTTCCTTCAGGGCATCGAAGGCCAGGCGCAGGGCGCCATCGCCGGCCGGCTCCACGGTGTCGAGGATCAGTTGATAGTCGCCGCGGCCCTCGAACAGCGAGACCTTGCCGCGCACCTTCACTGCCAGCCCGTCCTTCAAGGCCTGGCGCACCCGTGCGGCGTTCTGCCGGAACAGCGCGCAACGCACCTGGGCGCCGCTGTCCTTGAGGGTGAAATACACGTGGCCGGAGGCGGGGCGGGCGAGGTTGGAGATTTCGCCCTCGACCCAGATGTTGCTGAACACGTCTTCGAGCAACACCCGTGCACGGCCGTTGAGCTGGCTGACAGTCAGGACCTCGCGGTCCAGGCCCAGTCGGGCAAAGGGATCTTTAATCATGGGCGGCATGATAAGGGGATTCGCGGACAGTGTGCAGAGAATTAGACCGGGTTGCCTGCATCGCGAGCAAGCTCGCTCCCACACTGGATTTATGTCGCGCTGAACTCCCTATGTGGGAGCGAGCTTGCTCGCGATAGCGTCGGATCGGTTGATATAAATGCTGGATGTACCCCTCGGCATCTGGCTAAAGTCCCCGCTCTCCTCATCAAGGAAGTGCCGGATGAATTTTCTACCGTGGCTAGGTGAATGGGCATTCGCCCCCACGCAATGGCTGCTGATCGGCTCGGCCATCGTCCTGGCCTACGTCGTCTTCGGCATCGCCGGGTTCGGCACGGCGCTGGTGGCGGCGCCGATCCTGCTGTTGTTCATGCCCCTGTCGAAGATCGTTCCGTTGCTGGTGTTGCTGGATTTCGTCGCGGCCTTCGGCAACCTGTTGCCTTCACGCCGGGAGGTGTCCCGGCCGGAGCTGCTGCGGTTGCTGCCGTGCATGGCGGTGGGTTGCACCTTGGGCGTGATCTTCCTGCTCA
This sequence comes from Pseudomonas alvandae, assembly GCF_019141525.1. Lineage (GTDB taxonomy): Bacteria > Pseudomonadota > Gammaproteobacteria > Pseudomonadales > Pseudomonadaceae > Aquipseudomonas > Aquipseudomonas alvandae. The sequence continues at coordinate 5,343,386 of NZ_CP077080.1, read as the reverse complement.
ATCTCAAGTCCGATCTGTTGCTGCTGTTGATGGGGCTGTTTATCAGTGCTTATGCGATCTACAGCTTATTGATAAAGGCCCGGCCGGCGCAGCTGTCGGCGCTGTGGTCGATCCCCATGGGCACGGTGGGCGGACTGTTCGGCGCGTTGTTTGGCAGTGGCGGCTTTTTGTATGCGATCTACCTGAACAGCCGTTTGTCCAAGGAGGCGGCGCGGGCGACCCAGAGTGCGCTGATCAGTTGCAGCACGGTGGTACGCTTGAGTCTGTTCGTTATCGCCGGTGTGTATGCCGAGCTACCCTTATTGGTACTGGCGCTGTGTTTGATGCCGGCCATGGCGCTGGGGTTGTGGGTGGGGCGTCGTCTGACCATGAAAATGTCCCGAGAGGCCTTCGTGCGGCTGGTCACATGGTTGGTGCTCGCCAGTGGCCTCGCGTTGATCGGGCGCTACCTGAGTGCTTGACCTGACCCCACCAAGGATTAAGCTGCCGGCCTTTTATAAGATCCGCCAGGAAAACCGCCAGGCCTCGCCATGAATTCGCAAAGCATCATCGTCCCGAAAATTTCCACCTTGCCGGTCCACGAGCCTCGGGCCCGGGCGATCGTGCGTTGGCTGGTGCGCAAGAACATCGTCGAAGAACAACTGACCACCTGCGGACGTACCGGCAATCGCATGGCCCATGCCATCGCCCCGGGTGCCCGCGACGTGGTCCTGCATCCCGACGCGTTGCCGTTCGGCGAACCGGTCAACGGCCTGGAGATCATCACCAAGCGCTGCATCTATACGCCGGCCAAGGGCTTTCTCGAAGAGGCGGGTTGTGCCGAGTGCCGCAAGGAGATTGGCGAAGCGCTGTTCGAAAGCCTGGAAGACTGGATGCCGGGGCGCACCGATAACTTCACCTGCCCTGAATGCGGGCACGAAGACGACATCAATGGCTTCCTGTTCCTGCAACCCTGCGCTTTCTCCAACCTGGGTTTCATCTTCAACAACTGGCTGGAGGCGGGGTTCAAGCAGGACTTCATCGATGAATTCGCCGATTGGCTGGATCAGCCGGTGAGTTGGGTGAAGGTGGAGTTGTAGATAGGTACACAACTGGATGCTTTTGTGGCGAGGGGATTTATCCCCGCTGGGCTGCGAAGCAGCCCCCGACGTCAGGGCTGACACACTGCAGTAAAAGAGATCCTGGGGGCGCTTCGCACCCCAACGGGGATAAATCCCCTCGCCACAAAAGCATCCAGTGTTTTGGATGTGCGTGCGGTGGTTTCAGCCCGTCAATCACCCCGCCAATAATAGACAGAGTTTTACATTGAGCCAGACGGGGTGCATGAGTATAATGGCGCGCTTCCATTTTCCCGCTCGGGAGCCCCCGCGATGCTGCGTATCAGCCAAGAAGCTCTGACCTTCGACGACATTCTCCTAGTGCCCGGTTATTCCGAGGTACTGCCTAACGAAGTCAGTCTCAAAACCCGTCTCACCCGTGGCATCGAACTGAATATCCCCCTGGTTTCCGCCGCCATGGACACCGTGACCGAAGCCCGTCTGGCCATTGCCATGGCCCAGGAAGGCGGTATCGGGATCATCCACAAGAACATGACCATCGAACAGCAGGCCGCCGAAGTGCGCAAGGTCAAGCGGTTCGAGGCTGGCGTGGTCAAGGATCCGATCACCATCGAGGCTGACGCCACGGTCCGGGATCTGTTCGAACTGACCCGCATGCACAACATCTCCGGCGTTCCGGTGCTGCACGATGGCGACCTGGTCGGCATCGTCACGTCCCGCGACGTGCGTTTCGAGAACCGCCTGGATGCCACCGTCCGCCAAGTGATGACGCCTAAAGAGCGCCTGGTCACGGTCAAGGAAGGCACCAGCAAGGACGAAGTCCGCGAGTTGCTGCACAAGCACCGCATCGAACGCGTGCTGATCGTCGACGACAAGTTCGCCCTCAAGGGCATGATGACCGTCAACGACATCGAAAAAGCCAAGGCCTACCCGCTGGCCAGCAAGGACGACCAGGGTCGTCTGCGCGTCGGCGCCGCCGTCGGCACCGGCAAGGACACCGGTGACCGTGTCGCGGCCCTGGTCAACGCCGGTGTCGACGTGGTGGTGGTCGACACCGCCCACGGTCACTCCAAAGGCGTGATCGACCGTGTGCGCTGGGTCAAGCAGAACTTCCCTGAAGTGCAGGTGATCGGCGGCAACATCGCCACTGGCGCTGCCGCCAAGGCCCTGGCCGCCGCCGGCGCCGACGCCGTGAAGGTCGGTATCGGCCCTGGCTCGATCTGCACCACCCGCATCGTCGCCGGTGTCGGCGTGCCGCAGATCAGCGCCATCGCCAACGTCGCCGCCGCCCTTGAAGGCACGGGCGTGCCGTTGATCGCCGACGGCGGTATCCGCTTCTCCGGTGACCTGTCCAAGGCCATCGTCGCCGGTGCCTACTGCGTGATGATGGGTTCGATGTTCGCCGGTACCGAAGAAGCGCCGGGCGAGATCGAACTGTTCCAGGGCCGTAGCTACAAGGCCTATCGCGGCATGGGTTCGCTGGGCGCCATGTCCCAGGCCCAGGGTTCTTCCGACCGTTACTTCCAGGACTCCTCCGCAGGGGCCGAGAAGCTGGTGCCGGAAGGCATCGAAGGTCGCGTGCCGTACAAGGGCACCCTGAGCGCTATCATCCATCAACTGATGGGCGGCCTGCGTTCTTCCATGGGCTACACCGGCAGCGCCGACATCGAAGAGATGCGCACGAAGCCTGAATTCGTGCGCATCACCGGCGCCGGCATGGCCGAGTCCCATGTCCACGACGTGCAGATCACCAAGGAAGCGCCAAACTACCGCGTAGGTTAAGGCCTTCAGCAAAACGTTAATCACCGGGGCTGTTCATTCAGCCCCGAGTTGTTTCTGATTCACTACATGAGAATGAGTCATGGCCCTCGACATTCACGCTCACCGCATCCTGATCCTCGACTTCGGTTCCCAGTACACCCAGCTGATCGCCCGCCGCGTGCGTGAGATCGGCGTGTACTGCGAACTGCATCCGTTCGACATGGATGACGAAGCGATTCGCGAATTCGCGCCTAAAGGCGTCATCCTCGCTGGCGGCCCCGAGTCCGTGCACGAAGCCGACAGCCCGCGCTGCCCGCAAGCCGTGTTCGACCTGGGCGTGCCGGTCTTCGGCATCTGCTACGGCATGCAGACCATGGCTGAACAACTGGGCGGCAAGGTCGAAGGTTCGGACCTGCGTGAGTTCGGTTATGCTCGTGTCGACGTGGTCGGCAAGAGCCGCCTGTTGGACGGCATCGAAGATCACGTCGACGCTGATGGCCTGTTTGGCCTCGACGTGTGGATGAGCCACGGTGACAAAGTCACCAAGATGCCGGAAGACTTCCACGTCCTCGCCAGCACCCCGAGCTGCCCGATTGCCGGCATGTTCAACGATGATCGTCGCTACTACGGCGTGCAGTTCCACCCTGAAGTGACCCACACCAAGCAGGGCGGCCGCATCCTGTCGCGCTTCATCCTCGACATCTGCGGGTGTGAAGCCCTCTGGACCCCGTCGAAGATCGCTGAAGACGCCATCGCCCAGGTCCGCGCCCAGGTCGGTACCGACAACGTGTTGCTGGGCCTGTCCGGCGGCGTCGACTCCTCGGTGGTTGCCGCATTGCTGCACAAGGCCATCGGCGACCAGCTGACCTGCGTGTTCGTCGACAACGGCTTGTTGCGCCTGCACGAAGGCGAGCAAGTGATGGCTATGTTCGCCGAGAACATGGGCGTCAAGGTGATCCGCGCCAACGCCGAAGAGCAGTTCCTGAACAACCTGGCCGGTGAGTCCGACCCGGAGAAGAAGCGCAAGATCATCGGCCGTACCTTCATCGACGTGTTCGATGCCGAATCCTGCAAGCTGGACAACATCAAGTACCTGGCCCAGGGCACCATCTACCCCGACGTGATCGAGTCGGCCGGCGCCAAGAGCGGCAAGGCCCACGTGATCAAGTCCCACCACAACGTCGGTGGCCTGCCGGAAGAGATGAACCTCAAGCTGGTCGAGCCACTGCGCGAACTGTTCAAGGACGAAGTGCGTCGCCTCGGCCTGGAACTGGGCCTGCCGTACGACATGGTCTACCGCCACCCATTCCCGGGCCCGGGCCTGGGCGTGCGGATCCTCGGTGAAGTGAAGAAGGAATACGCCGACCTGCTGCGTCGCGCCGACCACATCTTCATCGAAGAACTGCGCAAGGCCGACTGGTACCACAAGGTCAGCCAGGCGTTCGTGGTGTTCCAACCGGTGAAATCGGTGGGCGTGGTCGGTGATGGCCGTCGCTACGCCTGGGTCGTGGCCCTGCGCGCCGTGGAAACCATCGACTTCATGACCGCTCGCTGGGCGCACCTGCCGTACGAGCTGCTGGAAACCGTTTCCGGGCGGATCATCAATGAAATCGAAGGCATTTCTCGCGTGACGTATGACGTGTCGAGCAAGCCGCCGGCGACGATTGAGTGGGAGTGATGGGACATCCCAGGGGATAATTATCCCCTGCGGTTCTGAAATCGATGCAACGTCGATTTTGTCATCGGAGGGAGGAAGGGGCGTCTTCAGCCTCTTCCTTCACTCTGACGAGCCGGTTGTTAGAAATAATCGTTTTTGTGCGCGGCGCTTGTTATCTAATCATTTTTATCCCGTTCTAATCGATGGCTGACAGGGCCAGGCACGCGGCGATCATGTCGAAGGCTGGTTCAGGCATCAGAGAAACTCTGCTCGAATCAAATCCGTATCGAACGGCGTAACCCCTTGGTGAGGCGAAAATACCGCCTGTGCCTGTTCCGGCGAAGCCACCCGTTCTCCTCGCGCACGCACATGTAGATCGAACAGCGTCTCCAGATCCGGACGTGGCGTGTGCACCAAGGCCCGCAGCATCAACGATATCCCACTCAGGTTGTTCTGAACGTTGTTCCATCGTGGTGAAGATGTGAGCCCTAGATCGGCCCAAATCACGCGCCGCTCCTGCAAGTCCATCACGAACGGCAGACAGATCTGTGTATCGGACGCGATGTCGAGACGGTCGATCACGGATCGCGGTTCGAATACTTCACCCGAGCCCACGTCAGCACGGGCCATCCAGCCAGCGAAGCATTCGGGAAGGTCGCAGTACGGCTGCTCGGTATAAGAGTTGATGGACGTGACGACGTAGCGAATACCCTTCTCGAGGAGGGCATCAACGTCAAGGTCGATGAATTCCGAAGCGCCGTGGGGCGCGTCGACGATGTCACCGCTGTGGTAACCACCGAACGCCTTCAGGTTGTAGTACGAGACAGTTTGCATGAACACGAAACGGGTGTTGAAAAAAGCAGCGGACAAGTCGATGTCTGTGCGTTGACCGCCGTTTTTCCACCAGAGGAACAGGCGAATGAAACGCGTGTCAGGCATAGGCAACCGGCTGCCTCGCACCAGCGTACGCAGCGACTTCGATGCGGCACGCTGCGCAAGTGGCACTCTGTATTCGTGCAGTGAGGGATCAATGAAGCAGCGGCCTAACGGAGGCAGCGACGCGAAACGCTTGATCAGAGCGTCCTCGCAAATTTGGGCCGCACGTGCCAACACCTCGGGTGTGAGAGGTTCACGTCGATCCTTGATGCCATAGACTTTGGCCAAGGCTCCTTTCGGTGTGAAGGCCCGCAAGGGCAGGGGACGCGGGGCTCTTACTTGGGCCAGCACCTGCAGCAGGATGGGTGAAGAGACCTGCGTCGCGACAGCCTCGAAAGCATCGAGCACGGCATCTGGATCGGTCGCACGGCGCAAGGTCACATCCAGCCGTCGAGCGAACTCACCGGGACGATCCTGCAGTATGGGCGTAAGCGCGGCGATCTGACGCTGGGCAAGCAGTGTTTCGACACGTGATCCAAACGAGGCCGGCGCGTCGTTGCGGCGCGCTGCCGTGATGGCGGCGAGAGCGCGTGGGTACTTATCCGCATACTCCCCCGGATGCAGCACTTCGGCCAAGCGCTTCCAGCGTTCGGCATGGCGCATCACATCTTCCGCAGCGCTGGGTGCGCGATCGAGTAGGCGCAACAGCAGACGGCGCGTCGCGCGCTTCATCGCCGTGAAACGAGTTGAAGCTGTCGTCAGCGACACGTCTCCTCCAGTCAACGCGACCGCCAGCCGTAGCACGTCCGTCGCCGTTTCGACGTTTCGTTCCAGGAAGGCGTCCAGCCGTGCATCGCTGGCTACATGCCGGAGCAGTGCGCCGCCAACCAATGCACGGGTTTCCCGAAACGGTACGGCTTCCGGCAGCAGACGGAACACGTCGCCTTTGTACGCTCGGATAAACCAGACGACATCAGTAGTTTCCTCATCGGAGAGCGAGGTACGCGCGGAAACCAGCGGTTCGAGCATCGACTCGAATTCAGAGACGCTTCCCAGTTCGATGACCCGGGATACGAAATTCCCTTCCAACATCACAGGTCGAGGGTGCTCTTCGGGTGGCAAACGCCAAAGCGTGAGGTAGTGCGAGACGGCGGTAAGATACAACTCCGCCTGGGAAGCCTTCAGTACTTGTTCTGGAAAGGCTGGGTAAAGCGGCCTGTGGCGCACATGGGCGCCGGTCTGCCGCCGAAGTACCTCGACAATTTCGCGCAGCCAGTGTGTGAGTTCTGCCGCCGAGAGCATGCTGATGCGCTCAATCAGTGGCTCCGATAGCACGCATCGGAACGCGGCGATTTCCTGGACAGCCGACGCGACCTGGGCGCGCGTGGCACCGCCGGTGCCCGTCGGGACGTGAACCTTGCTGCGGCGACGCAGGAACAGCTCCTGATTCATGCTTGATTCTCCCTTTGGCCGCCGTTGTGATTGGGCAGCAGCGTCGCGTGTGCAGTCGATATGAAAACGCCTGCAAGAAGCAGGCGCGGTGTGGAGAGCGGAACCCCTAGGTCATGAGGGATAGAAGGAAGGTGTTCCATAGCCACGGCGGCATTGTACGGAAGGTGGGGGCTGCTTGTCAGGCAAACACATAGCTTGAAACGTACTCGATTCTCAGCCGGCAATTTTCCTTTAATTGCTTCCGGACTTGGAAGCTCCCCCCACAGGACCGTTCCGTCGACCCGGAACCGCGGCGAGACAGCTGGCTCCCGCTGGAGTGCCAAGCGCCACCGTCACCTTTCGCTACGATTTCTTGCCTCAATAGGCGCAGAAGAGTGCTTACCATCGGCGGCGATGCCCGGCTGGTTTCGCCGGCGTGCTCGCAAACGCTGGCGCGTGCTCACCGACGTCCGCGCACAGTTCATCAAGTTGCTATCGACCAACGTGAGCGCGGCTGAATGCTGCGTTTGAAAGAGTGCGCAGGGTTGTCATTTGACAACCCTGCGTTTCATGCGAATACTGGAGATCACGGATGACTCGTCCAACGCACCCGAAAAAAGAGATTGAGGAAGCGTTAAGGCATGCCGAAGGGCACGGCTGGCGCATAGAAGTCGGCGGCAGCCACGCTTGGGGGCGGTTTTACTGCCCGTCCAAAGACGTGGAGTGCCGTTGCGGTGAGTTCTGCATCACTTCGATATGGAGCACGCCGAAGAACCCAGGCAACCACGCGCGAGCGTTGAGACGCGTCGTGGAGAATTGCTCGAGGCATCGCAATCAGCGCGATGCGGATCACGATGCTAAGGAATAGAACGATGGAATATATCTTTACCTTGAAATATCAGCTTGTTGATGACGGCTGTGCCATGGATGAATTGGTCGAGCGGCTGGGTGAAGCGGGCTGCGACGATGCCCTGGTTGGTATCGGGCAGCCCGGACGGATGGCGCTTGAGTTCACTCGCGATGCGCCTGATGCGGTCGAGGCCGTGCTTAGCGCTCTGGCCGATGTCCAGCGCGCGGTGCCATTGGCCAAGTTGATCGAGGTTGCGCCTGATTTAGTCGGTCTGACAGACGTCGCCGAGATCGTAGGCGTGTCTCGGCAGAACATGCGCAAGCTGATGTTGGCTCATCCGGGCAGCTTCCCTACGCCGGTGCATGAGGGCAGTACATCCATTTGGCATTTGGCGGACGTTCTCAGCTGGCTTCAGGCCAAGGGCAGCTATTCGCTTGCCAGGAACGTGCTGGATGTCGCGCAGGTGGCCTTGCAGGTCAACGTGGCGAAAGAAGGTCGACGATTTCCTGGCGTGGCTTTTAAAGAGCTGGACGCTTTGGTTGTGTGACAATCTTGGAGGGCTGCTGCGCAGCCCTGCGGGAGTAAGCTCCCTCGCCACATGGAAGGTCGATGTGGGGTTTCAGGCGCGTTCTATACTCCGGGCTCCCTTTGCCGTGAAACACGCGTCGCAATCCAGGAGCCCGCCATGAACGACGTTCAAAAACTCGCCGCCCTGCGCATCGTCTTGATCCTGGTTGGTCTGATTGCCGTTTTCGCGATCTGGCCGCTGATGATCCTGTGGCCGTCCGGCTGGGCATGGCACAGCGGCCATTCCGACTATCCGCTGATGATTGTCGGCATCTACGCGACGCTCGGCGTGTTCCTGCTGAGGGCCTCCCGCGAGCCGATGAAACACTTGAGCCTGATCGGGTTCACGGTGTGGTCGAGCATCGTGCATGGCGCGATCATGGCGGTGCAGTCGTTTGGCGTCGGGATGGACGGGATGTCGCACTACGGGCACTTGCTCGGCGATGTGCCTGCCTTGTTCGTCGTCGCGGCGGCGCTGGCCTTTTTTACGCCTCGGGGGGTAAACGCGCGCTGACCGCTCGGTTCATTCTTTTGTCGGGAAGTGACCACCACAGGTTTTTTTCATCTTCGTTTCCTTACCGTTTCTCATCTGCGGGTGTATCGTATTCGCCTTTTGCGGGCCCACCGGTCCGTCGCAGATGCAGAGGTAGTCGCGTTCATGTCCTTTACCCGTCGCCAAATTCTCGGTGGCCTGGCCGGTCTTGTTGTCGTTGGCGTGGGTGCAGGCGGTGCGTCGCGGTATTGGCTGGGCAAGATGGCCGATGCTGACGCCGGTCACGACTATGAATTGATCGCCGCGCCTTTGGACGTGGAACTGGTGGCCGGGCACAAGACCCAGGCCTGGGCGTTTGGTCCGTCAGCGCCGGGCACCGAACTGCGGGTCCGCCAGGGCGAATGGCTGCGGGTGCGTTTCATCAATCACCTGCCGGTCGCGACCACGATTCATTGGCACGGCATCCGCTTGCCGCTGGAAATGGACGGCGTGCCGTACGTCTCGCAGCTACCGGTGTTGCCGGGTGAATATTTCGATTACAAGTTCCGTGTGCCGGACGCCGGCAGCTATTGGTACCACCCCCACGTCAACAGCAGCGAAGAGCTTGGACGAGGATTGGTCGGGCCGCTGATCATCGAAGAGCGCGAGCCGACCGGTTTCAAGTTCGAACAGACCTTGAGCCTCAAGAGCTGGCACGTGGACGAGCAGGGCCAGTTCGTCGAGTTCAGCATTCCCCGCGAGGCGGCGCGTGGTGGCACGGCCGGGCGGTTGTCGACCATCAACGGTGTGCCGCAGGCGGTCATCGATTTGCCGGCCGGGCAGATCACTCGCGTGCGCTTGCTCAACCTCGACAACACGCTCACTTATCGCATCAACATTCCTGGCGTTGAAGCGCAGATCTATGCGCTGGACGGTAACCCCATCGAGCCGCGCCCATTGGGCAAGGAATACTGGCTGGGGCCGGGCATGCGCATCTGCCTGGCGATCAAGGCGCCGCCGGCCGGCGAAGAATTGTCGTTGCGCAATGGCCCGGTACGCCTGGGGACATTGCGTTCGGTACCCAATAACGACGCGCCGAGCCCATGGCCGCCTGCATTACCGCCCAACCCGGTGTCGGAGCCGGACCTGGCCAATGCCGAGAAACTCAACTTCAATTTCGAATGGGTCGGCTCGGTGTCGGTCAACACTGACAACGGCAAGCCGCCGAGCCTGTGGCAGATCAACGGCAAGGCTTGGGACATCACCGACAAAACCTGCGCCGACCGGCCGATCGCCACGCTGAAGAAAGGCCAGAGCTACATTTTTGAATTGAAAAACATGACCCAGTATCAGCATCCGATCCATTTGCACGGCATGAGCTTCAAGGTGATTGCGTCGAACCGCCACAAAGTCATCCCGTATTTCACCGACACCTACCTGCTGGGCAAGAACGAGCGGGCGCAGGTGGCATTGGTGGCGGATAATCCGGGCGTGTGGATGTTCCATTGCCATGTGATCGACCACATGGAAACCGGCCTGATGGCCGCCATCGAGGTGGCGTGATGCGCCAGATTCGCCCCGCCAGGATCATTGACCGCAGCCGTGACCAGGATTTCATGCGCGAAGCCCTGGCTCTCGCGGCACAAGGCGCGGCGCTGGGCGAAGTGCCGGTGGGCGCGGTGCTGGTGCAGGATGGCGAGGTCATCGGGCGCGGCTTCAACTGCCCGATCAGCGGCCACGACCCCAGCGCCCACGCGGAAATGGTCGCCATCCGCGCCGCCGCCCAGGCGGTGAGCAACTATCGCCTGCCGGGCAGCACCCTCTATGTGACCCTGGAGCCGTGCAGCATGTGCGCCGGCCTCATTGTTCATTCACGTATCGCCCGGGTCGTCTATGGAGCGCTGGAGCCCAAGGCAGGGATTGTGCAGAGCCAGGGACAGTTTTTCAGCCAGGGCTTCCTGAACCATCGGGTGATGTTCGAGGGTGGGGTGTTGGCTGAGGAGTGCAGCACGGTGCTGAGTGAATTCTTCAAGGCCCGAAGAGCCAAGTCTTCAGACTGAACACTGACCCCCTGTGGGAGCGAGCTTGCTCGCGATAGCGGTCTGTCAGGCGACATCTCTGTTGAATGTCAGGTCGCCATCGCGAGCAAGCTCGCTCCCACGGGGGGGTGTGGTGCTTGGACTGGTTATTTACGCGCCACAATCACCGCCCGCATCGGCGCCGGCAGGCCTTCGATGGTCTTGCTGTGGTCTTCAGGGTCGAGGAAATCGCTCAGCGACTGATATTTCATCCACTCGGTGCTGCGTTGTTCTTCCACGGTGGTCAGGCTCACGTCGACGCAGCGCACATCGCGGAACCCGGCGCGGCGCAGCCAGCGTTCCAGTGCGGGCACTGACGGCAGGAACCACACGTTGCGCATCTGCGCGTAGCGGTCCTCCGGCACCAACACCTGATGTTCGTCCCCCTCGATTACCAAGGTCTCCAGCACCAGCTCACCGCCCTTGACCAGGCAATCCTTCAAGGCGAGCAAATGTTCGATAGGCGAGCGGCGGTGATAGAACACGCCCATGGAAAACACCGTGTCGAAGCCTTCCAGCTCCGGCGGCAGGGCCTCGAACGGGAAGGGCAGGTGCCAGGCGTTGGGCTGCGACAGGTAGCGCTGCACCGCCTGGAACTGGCAGAAGAACAGCCAGTTGGGATCGACGCCGATTACCGTGTCCGCCCCGGCACCGAGCATGCGCCACATGTAGTAGCCATTACCGCAGCCCACGTCGAGGATGCGCTTGCCCTTGAGATCGAGATGCGGGGCGACGCGTGACCATTTCCAGTCTGAGCGCCATTCAGTGTCGACGTGTACGCCAAACAGATCGAACGGGCCTTTGCGCCAAGGTGACAGGCCCATCAGCGCGGTACGCATCTGGGCGCGGGTTTCGTCGGAGCAATCGACATCCAGCGTCAGCCCATTCAGCAGATCCACGGTGGTGGGCTGCAAGACAGGCAGCGCATCGAGCGCGCTTTGCCAACGCTCCAGGTCGCCGTGGCCCTTTTCCATCTTGGCGTCCAGCTGCGCCTGCAGCGTCGTGGCCCAATCGGCCAGGGGCGTGCCGGCCAGATGGCGGGCGAGGGGGGACAGATCAATCATGGCAAGGCAATCAACGAGGCGAAGTTAAGACATTGGAACCACGGCACGACTTTCGAGAAACCGGCGGCCAGCAGGCGCTCGCGGTGTTCTTCGAGGCTGTCGGGCTTCATGACATTTTCGATGGCGCTGCGTTTCTGGGCGATTTCCAGTTCGCTGTAGCCGTTGGCGCGCTTGAAGGCCACGTGCAGGTCGGTGAGCAGCGCGTGTTCCTCGGCATCGTTGAAGCGCAGCTTCTCCGAAAGGATCAGGGCGCCACCGGGCAGCAACGATTGGCGGATGCGGCCGAGCAGCGCGGTGCGCTGGTCCGGCGCGATGAATTGCAGGGTGAAGTTCAACGCCACCACCGAGGCCGGCTGGAACGCCAGGGCCAGGATGTCGCCCTCGATCACCTCCACTGGCAGCAACTCCTGGAACATCGAGTCCTGGCCGTTGAGGTATTCGCGGCAGCGCTCGACCATGGCCGCCGAGTTATCCACCGCAATCACCCGGCAACCGTCGGTGCGCACATGGCGGCGCAGGGCCTGGGTCACCGCGCCGAGGGACGATCCCAGGTCGTACAGCACGCTGTTGGGCTGGGCAAATTGCGCCGCGAGCACACCGAGGTTCTCGACGATGGTCGGGTAGCCTGGCACCGAACGCTTGATCATGTCCGGGAACACCCGCACCACGTCTTCATTGAAGGCGAAGTCAGGCACCTGGGCCAAGGGTTGGGCGAATAGGCGATCGGGTTCTTTGCTCACGGCGGTTCCAGCGGCTGGGGGGCGAAAAGGCCGGCATTTTAACCAGAAAATCATCGGTTCTGTGCGGCTTTCAAATGGGCGTTTGCCTATCAGCCAACCCCTGCTCAATTCACCGAAATGGCGCAATCAAAGGTTTCCACGGGCGGCACTTCCGGTGCCCACGGCTGTTGATAAGTCAGGCGCAAGCGCCCGGTGCCACCCGCAAACGCCTGGAAACGCCAGGTCGATACCCCGGCGGCGCCGACCACGCCAGCGTCCTCGGGGTTGCGATAGACCTCCGGGCCAAGGCCTTTTAGAACGCCGCCGGCCGAGTCCTGGATGCTCCAGCGATAGCCGGTGGTGGGGTTGCTCGGCAGGCTCAGGATCAGGTTCTGCCCGCTATTTAGTCGTACAGGGCACTGACTTTGCTTTTCCAGCGTCACGTTCTGTTTCGGCTGTGTGGCGCAAGCGGTCAGCAGGGCGAGGCTGGCCGGGACGAGCAGGCGGGTGAGGGACATAAAGACTCCGGCATTCACGACGAACGGCGAGCATAACCGAAGATGCTACTGGGTGTGTCAGGTGGAAGTGCGCGGGTGCGGATGGCGCCTTCGCGAGCAAGCCCGCTCCCACACAATTTGGGATGGATCACAAGTATTGTGAAAACCACAAATCCCCTGTGGGAGCGAGCTTGCTCGCGATGAGGCCAGTACAAGCACTAGAGAACGATCAGAACAACACCTTCGCCACATCCGCAAACCGCTTGGCGAAATGCACCGTGACGCCTTCCTTCAGATAATCCGGCAGTTCCTCGAAGTTACCTCGGTTGGCGTCCGGCAGGATCAGTTCGTTGATCTTCTGTCGTCGCGCCGCGATGACCTTCTCGCGTACGCCGCCAATCGGCAGCACGTGCCCGGTCAAGGTCAGTTCGCCAGTCATGGCCACGCCTTTCTTCGGCGGCTGGTTGCGCGCCAGGGACAGCAGGGCGCTGGCCATGGTCACGCCGGCACTCGGCCCGTCCTTCGGCGTGGCGCCTTCCGGTACGTGCAGATGGACAAAGGCCTCGTCGAAGAACTTCGGATCACCGCCGAACTGCTTCAGGTGCGAGCTGACATAGCTGTGGGCAATTTCCGCCGATTCCTTCATCACCTCGCCCAGTTGCCCGGTCAGCTTGAAGCCGCGATTGAGGGTGTGGATCCGCGTTGCTTCGATCGGCAACGTGGCGCCACCCATGCTGGTCCAGGCCAGGCCGGTGATCACCCCGACGCCGGACAGCACCTGTTCGTTGCGGAACACGGGTTTGCCCAAGGAGGCCTCGAGGTCCTTCGGTCCGAGCTTGATCACTGCTTTTGGATCGTCGATCAGTTTCATCACGGCCTTGCGCACCAGTTTGCCCAGTTGCTTCTCCAACTGGCGCACCCCGGCTTCACGGGCGTAGCCGTCGATAAGGGCCTTCAGGGCGCTGTCGTTGATGCTCAGGCTGCCCTTGGACACGCCGGCCTTGGCCAGTTGCTTGGGCCACAGGTGGCGCTTGGCAATGGCGACCTTTTCTTCGGTGATGTAGCCCGACAGGCGAATCACTTCCATGCGGTCCAGCAACGGGCCGGGAATCGAGTCCAGGGTATTGGCGGTGCACACAAAGAGGACTTTTGACAGGTCCAGGCGCATGTCGAGGTAATGGTCGAGGAATTCGACGTTCTGCTCGGGATCGAGGGTTTCCAGCAGCGCTGACGCCGGGTCGCCTTGGTAGCTCTGGCCCATCTTGTCGATTTCGTCGAGCATGATCACCGGGTTCATCACTTCGACGTCCTTGAGCGCCTGCACCAGCTTGCCCGGCTGGGCGCCGATGTAGGTGCGCCGATGGCCCTTGATCTCGGCTTCGTCGCGCATGCCGCCGACGCTGAAACGGTAGAACGGCCGCCCGAGGGATTCGGCGATCGATTTGCCCACGCTGGTCTTGCCCACGCCCGGCGGGCCTACCAGCAAGACGATGGAACCGCTGATTTCGCCTTTATAGGCGCCCACGGCGAGGAATTCGAGGATGCGGTCCTTGATGTCGTCCAGGCCGGCGTGGTGCTGGTCGAGTACCTTGCGGGCGTGCTTGAGGTCGAGCTTGTCCTGGCCATACACGCCCCACGGCACCGATGTCGCCCAATCCAGGTAATTGCGCGTGACGGCATATTCCGGTGAGCCGGTTTCCAGGATCGAGAGCTTGTTCATTTCCTCTTCGATGCGCTTCTGGGCCTGGGCGGGCAGGACCTTGCCTTCCAGGCGCTGCTCGAATTGTTCCAGGTCGGCGCTGCGATCATCCTTGGTCAGCCCCAGCTCCTGCTGGATGACCTTGAGCTGTTCCTTGAGGAAGAACTGGCGCTGATGTTCGCCGATCTTGCTGTTGACCTCGGCGGAAATCTCTTTTTGCAGCCGCGCGACCTCGACTTCCTTGCGCAGCATCGGCAGCACTTTTTCCATGCGCTTGAGCATCGGCACGCAATCGAGCACTTCCTGCAGCTCGCTGCCGGTGGCGGAAGTGAGCGCGGCGGCGAAGTCTGTCAGCGGCGATGGATCGTTGGGGCTGAAGCGGTTGAGGTAGTTCTTCAGCTCTTCGCTGTACAGCGGGTTGAGCGGCAGCAGCTCCTTGATCGCGTTGATCAGCGCCATGCCATAGGCCTTGACCTCATCGGTCGGCTCGCTTGGCTGGTGCGGGTACTCGACCTCCACGAGGTACGGCGGGCGATGATGCTTGAGCCACGTACGGATGCGCACGCGGGTCAGGCCCTGGGCGACGAACTGCAATTTGCCGGCTTCACGGCTGGCGTGGTGGACCTTCACCAGCGTGCCGTACAGCGGCAGTTTCGAGGTGTCGAAATGACGCGGGTCTTCCTGGGGACTGTCCATGAAAAACAGCGCCAGAGAGTGATGTTCGGACTTGGCCACCAATTCCAGGGTTTCGGCCCACGGCTCTTCATTGACGATGACCGGCAGCACCTGGGCCGGGAAGAACGGGCGGTTGTGGATCGGAATGATGTAGACCTTGTCCGGCAGGCTCTGGCCAGGCAGGGCCAGGCCGGTGCCGGAGGAAGTGTGTTCGATGTGCTCGGATTCAGCGTATTCGTTCGTGGCTTCAGTAGAGTGCTGGTCGCTCATGGGGCACCTGCGCAATGGAGTATGGATCTTAGATGGGGCAGGTGGGGGGTGGTTTCAATGGGGGGATTGTTAACGGCTATTTCATTGGAGCGCGTTGGTCCGGAGCTGCCGAGCGAAGCGAGGCTGCGATCTTTCTCCTGATGCTTGAGTTCCAAGCGAAAGATCAAAGGATCAAAAGATCAAAAGATCGCAGCCTGCGGCAGTTCCTGCAGAGGCGCGTCAGGCGACCCGGTTCAAGTCGTTATGACGCGTTTCCTTCAGGCACATTACCGCGATCACGCTGAGCACGGCGGCCCCGGAAACGTACCCGCCGACGTAGCTCAGGCCACCCATCGCCACCAGCTTCTGGGCGAAGAACGGTGCGGCGGAGGCGCCGACAATACCGCCCAGGTTGTAGGCCGCCGAAGCACCGGTGTAGCGCACGTGCGTGGGAAACAGCTCCGGCAGCAACGCGCCCATCGGGGCGAAGGTCACGCCCATCAGGAACAGTTCGATGCACAGGAACAGCGCCACGCCGCCAGTGGACCCTTGGGTCAGCAAGGGTTCCATGAGGAAGCCCGAGGCCACCGCCAGCAGGCCGCCGCCGATCAATACTGGCTTGCGGCCAAATCGGTCGCTGGCCCAGGCCGACAGCGGTGTCGCGGCGGCCATGAACAACACCGCAAAGCACAGCAGGCCAAGGAACGTCTCGCGACTGTAGCCCAGGCTCGCAACGCCATAGCTCAGGGAAAACACCGTGGAGATGTAGAACAGGGCGTAACACACCACCATCGCGGCCGCGCCGAGCAGCGTGGGCGCCCAGTACTGGCTGAAGAGCTCGACCAAAGGGATTTTCACTCGTTCCTGGCGGGCCATGGCACTGGCGAAAACCGGCGTCTCATGGAGTTTGAGGCGTACGTAGAGGCCGACAATCACCAGTACGGCGCTGAGCAGGAACGGAATCCGCCAGCCCCAGGACCGGAACTGCTCGTCATCCAGGGTCATGGCCAGGGTCAGGAACAGCCCGTTCGCCGCCAGGAAACCGATGGAAGGGCCCAGTTGGGGGAACATGCCGAACCAGGCACGCTTGCCTTTGGGCGCGTTCTCGGTGGCCAGCAAGGCCGCGCCGCCCCATTCGCCGCCAAGCCCCAGCCCTTGGCCGAAACGCAGCAGGCACAGGAGGATAGGGGCCCAGGCGCCGATGCTGGCGTAGCCGGGAAGCACACCGATGAGGGTTGTACAGACGCCCATCAGCAGCAGCGATGCCACCAGTGTCGATTTGCGTCCGATGCGGTCGCCGAAGTGGCCGAACAGCGCCGAGCCCAGCGGACGGGCAAGGAAGGCGATGCCGAAGGTCAGGAAGGACGACAGCATCTGTGCCGTGCCTGAGGTTTGCGGAAAGAACACCGGCCCGATCACCAGGGCGGCGGCGGTGGCGTAGACGTAGAAATCGTAGAACTCGATGGCGGTGCCGATGAAGCTCGCGGTCGCCACCCGGCTGGCCGAATTGGTCGGCTGGACAGGCACGGCGTCGTTGCAGGTGGTGGTTGTCATGCGGTTATCCCTGACAGTCATGTGCTCCGTTGGAGCGAATTATTATGGTCGAATACCCAGGGATGTGGGGTGGGCGCTGTCGCTGTTCCGGGTAGGAACAGTCGCAGGGATGAAGCGGATATTGCGGTGAACGACCCGGAACCTTCCGTGCGCAGGGTAGGCTCGGGGCTTGGGCGGGGCTGGATAAGCGAATTGAGTATAAGAAGGAGGCTAACGAATCAACAAGTGAGCCCGCGCACAATATCAGTGTCGACGATGAGCTTTTTGTGGCGAGGGGATTTATCCCCGCTGGACTGCGAAGCAGTCCCAAATGCACTCAATCAATTTGCCTGGCACACCGAGTTGTTGGGTTCTAGGGCTGCTGTGCAGCCCAGCGGGGATAAATCCCCTCGCCACGACGGTGTTTTACCTTGAACTGTTGGGATTCAGGAAAAAGTCGGCACCGTACTGTTATGCCACACCAGCACCTGGCTGACGCGGTTGTCGACGGTTTCGATGATTTCCAGCCGATAGCGGCCGATCTTCAGGCACACCGGGCTTTCCGGGATGGTCTCCAACGCTTCGGTCACCAAGCCGTTGAGGGTCTTGGGACCGTCGCAGGGCAGGTGCCAGCCGAGGGTCTTGTTCAGTTCGCGGATCGATGCCGCGCCATCGATCATCAAGCGCCCATCGGGTTGAGGATGGACATGCGGGTTGTCGAGGCTGTGCTCGCTTTCGAACTCGCCGACGATTTCTTCGAGAATGTCCTCCAGGGTCACGATGCCCAGCACCTCGCCATACTCGTCCACCACCATGCCCAGGCGCCGCTGCTGTTTGTGGAAGTTGAGCAACTGCAATTGCAGCGGTGTGCTTTCAGGCACGAAGTACGGCTCGTGGCAGGCGGCGAGCAGCGCCTCCTGGGTCAGGCTCGCATCCGCCAGCATATGACGGATCTGCCGGGTGTTGAGCACTGCTTCGACCTGGTTGATGTCGCTGTGGAACACCGGCAGCCGGGTTCGCCGGTTCAGGCGCAACTGCTCGATGATCTCGCCGATGGGGTCGTCCAGGTTGATCCCGTCCACCTCGCTGCGGGGCACGAGGATGTCGTTGACCGTGATGTTGTCCAGCGCATGGATGCCGGAAATCGGGTGTACTCGACCGTTGCCCTGCTCCTGTTCCTGTTCGGCGCGGGGCGTTGCGGGTGGTTCATCGTCGCTTTGCTGGACCGCACGGGCCTTACGGGCAAAGGGGCGTAGCAGCAATTGGCTGAGGCCATTGAGCAGCCAGGCGGCTGGGTAGAGAATTTTCAGTGGTACGCCGAGCAACGTGTTGCCCAAGCCCAATACGGCATCGGGAAAACGGCTCGCCAAGGTGCGAGGCAGGTAATCGGCGAACACCAGCAGGGCCGCACTGGTGCCGAGCCAGGCCAGCCAGGGGCCGTTTTCCAGCCAGGTGAAGAGTGCCAGCAACGTGGCGATGACCACGGCCAGGGTACGGCAGAAGGTATTGCACAGGATCAGGCTGGCCAAGGGGAAGCTCAGGCGCGCCAGCGGTTTGTCACTGGCGCGCGAGGCCTGGCGTTGGGCCAGCAAGTGTTGCTGGGCAGCTTCGATGGCCGTGAACAGGGCCGACCAGAGGATCAGCACGACCATTACCGCAAACATAGGCCCTACGGGCAGGCTCTCCATCAGACTCGTCCGTCAGATATGCAGGATATATTCGCGGACCAACTTGCTGCCGAAGTACGCCAGCATCAGCAGGCAGAACCCCGCCAGTGTCCAGCGAATCGCCTTGTGGCCACGCCAGCCGAGACGGTTGCGGCCCCACAGCAGCACGCTGAACACCACCCACGCCAGGCATGCCAGCAAGGTCTTGTGCACAAGGTGTTGGGCGAACAGGTTCTCGACGAACAGCCAGCCGGAGATCAGCGACAGCGACAGCAGGGTCCAGCCGGCCCAGAGGAAACCGAACAGCAGGCTTTCCATGGTTTGCAGCGGAGGGAAATTGCGGATCAGCCCGGACGGGTGCTTGTGCTTGAGTTGATGGTCCTGCACCAGCAGGAGCAGCGCCTGGAATACCGCGATGGTAAACAGGCCGTAGGCGAGGATCGACAGCAGGATATGGGCGAGGATGCCCGGCTCTTCGTCGATGATCTGCACCGTGCCCGACGGCGCGAACTGCGCCAGCAGCACCGTGGCCAGCCCCAGCGGGAACAACAGCACCAGCAGGTTTTCCACGGGTATGCGCGAGCAGGCCAGCAGCGTCAGGGCGATCACCGCGACGGCAATCAGGCTGGCGGCGTTGAAGAAGTCCAGGCCCAGGCCGATCGGCGTCATCAAGTGGGTAAAAAGGCTGGCCGCATGGCCGAGCACCGCCAGCACGCCAAGCGTGACCAGCAGGCGTTTGTTCGCCTTGGCGCCGGAGGCCAGGCGGGTGCCTTGATAGAGGGTCGCAGCGGCGTACAGGCAGGCGGCGGCGAGGGAAGCAAGCAAACTGGGTGACAAGGGGAGCATAAGTCCTGTTAGGCAAGCCCGAAAGGCGCTGAGTTTGGCATAGAACCCCCTCCACACGAAAGACCACTGCAAGGTGTACGCCGCACGCTTCTTCGCTATAATCCGCGACCTGCCCACGCCGCAGGCTCGCCGAGCACATATTTCACGGTCTGGGCCGCCATTATCCCGGTCATATCTGGGCCTGAAAGGATCGCGCATGTTTGAAAACCTAACCGACCGTCTCTCGCAGACGCTGCGCCATGTCACCGGCAAGGCGAAGCTGACCGAGGACAACATCAAAGACACCTTGCGCGAAGTGCGCATGGCGTTGCTCGAAGCCGACGTCGCCCTGCCGGTGGTCAAGGACTTCGTCAATTCGGTGAAGGAACGCGCCGTTGGCACCGAAGTGTCGCGCAGCCTGACGCCGGGCCAGGCCTTCGTGAAGATCGTCCAGGCCGAGCTCGAAAGCCTGATGGGCGCCGCCAACGAAGACCTGAACCTGAGCGCCGTACCGCCAGCGGTAGTGCTGATGGCCGGTCTCCAGGGCGCGGGCAAGACCACCACGGCTGGCAAACTGGCGCGCTTCCTTAAAGAGCGCAAGAAAAAATCGGTAATGGTGGTGTCCGCGGACATCTACCGTCCGGCGGCAATCAAGCAGCTGGAAACCCTGGCCAACGATATCGGCGTGACGTTCTTCCCGTCCGACCTGAGCCAGAAGCCGGTGGACATCGCCCAGGCGGCTATAAAGGAAGCGAAGCTCAAGTTCATCGACGTGGTCATCGTCGATACCGCCGGTCGCCTGCACATCGATGAAGAGATGATGGGCGAGATCAAGGCGCTGCATGCCGCGATCAACCCGGTAGAAACCCTGTTTGTCGTCGATGCCATGACCGGCCAGGACGCGGCCAACACCGCCAAGGCCTTCGGTGATGCGCTGCCGCTGACCGGCGTGATCCTGACCAAGGTCGACGGCGACGCCCGTGGCGGTGCCGCGCTGTCGGTACGCGCCATCACCGGCAAACCGATCAAGTTCATCGGCATGGGCGAGAAGAGCGAAGCGCTCGAGCCGTTCCACCCTGAGCGTATCGCTTCGCGCATCCTCGGCATGGGCGACGTGCTCAGCCTGATCGAACAGGCGGAAGCGACACTCGACAAGGACAAGGCCGACAAACTGGCCAAGAAGCTGAAGAAGGGCAAGGGCTTCGACCTCGAGGATTTCCGCGACCAGTTGCAACAAATGAAGAACATGGGCGGCCTCGGCGGCCTCATGGACAAACTGCCGAACATCGGTGGCGTAAACCTGGCGCAGATGGGCAATGCCCAGGGCGCGGCGGAAAAGCAGTTCAAGCAGATGGAAGCCATCATCAACTCCATGACCCCGGCCGAGCGCCGCGACCCTGAGCTGATCAGCGGTTCGCGCAAGCGCCGTATCGCCATGGGTTCCGGCACCCAGGTGCAGGACATCGGTCGCTTGATCAAGCAGCACAAGCAGATGCAGAAGATGATGAAGAAATTCTCCGCCAAGGGCGGGATGGCCAAGATGATGCGCGGCATGGGCGGTATGTTGCCCGGCGGCGGCATGCCGAAAATGTAAAGAATCTGCGCCGGCTGTCATGTCGGCGTTGCCCCGCACGGATGCGGGGATCTCCAGCAAACCCGCGCCAGGCGGGAGCTGACCTGCCGTTTTTAATGACGGCTTCATGGCAGATCTTGATTGCACGGCACCAGGCGCCGGAAAAAGTCATTTGCAAAAGTCCGGATATTCCTTAGAATATGCGGCCTTTCGGGCACCTATGCCCGCTGTGCATTTAGATTTGCAGCACCGACTACAGGAACGATGTTCACATGCTAACAATCCGTCTTGCCCTTGGCGGCTCCAAAAAGCGCCCGTTTTACCACCTGACCGTAACCGACAGCCGCAATCCGCGTGACGGTTCCCACAAGGAGCAGGTTGGTTTCTTCAACCCTGTTGCCCGTGGTCAGGAAGTTCGTCTGTCCGTGAACCAAGAGCGCGTAGCCTACTGGCTGAGCGTTGGTGCACAACCTTCTGAGCGCGTTGCTCAGTTGTTGAAGGAATCGGCTAAGGCCGCGGCCTGAGCAATATGAACGCGACGCCAAAAGATGCCGGTGATTTGATCGTTGTCGGCAAGATCTACTCTGTACATGGCGTTCGCGGCGAAGTGAAGGTGTATTCCTTTACTGATCCGATCAAGAACCTGTTGGACTACAAAACCTGGACGCTCAAGCGCGAAGGTAGCGTGAAACAGGTGGAGCTGGTCAGCGGACGCGGGAACGACAAGTTCCTGGTCGCAAAGCTCAAGGATCTCGATGATCGTGAAGAAGCACGTCTTCTGGCCGGTTATGAGATCTGTGTGCCGCGCAACCTGTTCCCTGAACTGACCGACGGCGAGTACTACTGGTACCAGCTGGTGGGTCTGAAGGTCATCGACCACCTTGGGCAATTGCTCGGGAAGATCGATCACCTGCTCGAGACCGGTTCGAACGATGTCATGGTGGTCAAGCCTTGCGTCGGCAGCCTGGATGATCGCGAACGCCTGTTGCCCTATACCGAGCAATGCGTGTTGGCAGTCGACCTTGAAGCAGGCGAGATGAAGGTGGAATGGGATGCGGATTTCTAAACGTGGCTAATTTGCGCGTTGAAGTCATCACGCTGTTTCCCGAGATGTTTTCCGCCATCAGCGAATACGGCATAACCAGCCGCGCGGTGAAACAGGAGCTGTTGCAGCTCACTTGTTGGAATCCGCGAGACTACACCACGGATCGGCATCACACTGTAGACGATCGCCCGTTTGGCGGTGGTCCGGGCATGGTGATGAAGATCAAGCCCCTGGAAGATGCACTGGTTCAGGCCAAGGCAGCAGCCGGGGAGGCGGCGAAGGTAATTTACCTGTCGCCCCAAGGCCGTCAGCTGACTCAGTCGGCGGTACGCGAGCTGGCGAATTCGGATGCATTGATCCTGATTGCCGGCCGTTATGAAGGCATTGACGAGCGTTTCATTGAAGCTCATGTCGATGAAGAGTGGTCGATTGGCGACTATGTATTGTCTGGCGGCGAGCTGCCGGCGATGGTCCTGATCGATGCGGTTACACGACTGCTGCCTGGAGCTTTAGGGCATGCGGATTCCGCCGAGGAAGATTCCTTTACGGATGGTCTGCTGGATTGCCCGCACTACACCCGACCGGAGGTGTATGCGGATCAGCGTGTTCCCGACGTGTTGCTGAGTGGCAACCACGCGCACATCCGGCGTTGGCGTTTACAGCAGTCCCTTGGTCGGACCTATGAACGACGCGCCGATCTTCTGGAAAGCCGCTCGCTTTCTGGAGAAGAGAAGAAGCTGCTCGAGGAATACATCCGCGAGCGGGACGATAGTTAACAACGTATCGATGGTAAGTCCGATGACTTGCCTTAGGAGCACAGCATGACTAACAAAATCATCCTTGCACTCGAAGCAGAGCAGATGACCAAAGAGATCCCTACCTTTGCCCCGGGCGACACCATTGTCGTTCAGGTGAAAGTGAAGGAAGGCGACCGTGCGCGTCTGCAAGCGTTCGAAGGTGTTGTTATCGCCAAGCGTAACCGCGGCGTAAACAGTGCATTCACCGTTCGTAAAATCTCCAACGGTGTTGGCGTAGAGCGTACTTTCCAGACCTACAGCCCGCAAATCGACAGCATGGCTGTCAAGCGTCGCGGTGACGTACGTAAAGCCAAGCTGTACTACCTGCGTGACCTGTCGGGTAAAGCAGCTCGCATCAAGGAAAAACTGGCTTAAGTCCAGCTTCCGATGCAAAAAAAGCAGCCTGCGGGCTGCTTTTTTGTTGCCTGCGATTTGTGCTTTGAGCACCCTGCATAGCTTCGTTCCCTTTTCGACGCCGTGTGTGCCCGTATCCTTCAAGAGTATTTATGCCCGCCATCGATCATCCGCTCATAGACCAGTTTCTCGACGCCCTGTGGCTGGAAAAAGGGCTTTCCGATAACACCCGCGGCGCCTATCGCAGCGACCTGGCCCTGTTCAACGGCTGGTTGCAGGAAAAGAACCTGGAGTTGGTTAACGCCGGCCGGGAACTGATCCTCGATCATCTGGCGTGGCGCTTGGAGCAGAACTACAAACCGCGCTCCACTGCACGATTTCTCTCCGGGTTGCGTGGGTTTTATCGCTATTTGCTGAGAGAAAAGTTGATCGCGGTGGACCCGACCTTGCGCGTGGAAATGCCGCAGCTGGGGCGTCCGCTGCCCAAATCTTTGTCGGAGGCAGATGTGGAAGCATTGCTGGCGGCCCCCGACCTCAGCGACCCCATCGGCCAGCGTGATCGGGCCATGCTGGAAGTCCTGTATGCCTGTGGCCTGCGCGTCACTGAGTTGATCAGCCTGACGCTCGAACAGGTGAACCTGCGCCAGGGCGTGCTGCGGGTGATGGGCAAGGGCAGCAAGGAACGCCTGGTGCCGATGGGCGAGGAGGCGATCGTCTGGGTTGGGCGTTACATGCGCGATGCCCGTCATGATCTGCTGGGCGGGCGTCCCAGCGACGTGCTGTTTCCCAGCTTGCGCGGCGAGCAGATGACCCGCCAGACCTTCTGGCACCGCATCAAGCACCAGGCCAAGGTAGCCGGGATCAATAAATCGCTTTCCCCGCACACCTTGCGGCATGCCTTCGCCACGCACCTGCTCAATCACGGCGCCGACTTGCGAGTGGTGCAGATGCTGCTGGGGCACAGCGATCTATCCACAACCCAGATCTACACCCATGTGGCCCGGGCGCGGTTGCAGGACTTGCATGCCAAGCACCATCCCCGGGGCTGAGCCTGCCGCGATGTTGTCAATGCTGACGCCATCGCGAGCAAGCTCGCTCCCACAGGGATCCGTGTTGGGCGCGCGATCCCGGCCTGGCACCGATCAAAGTGTGGGAGCGAGCTTGCTCGCGATAGCTGTGTGTCAGCCGCCATCAATTCTGTATGTGACTACAAAACGTCGTGTGTCAGCGGCATTCGGCCACGCCACCCTTATGTGGTAGGCTTTCCCGGTTTGCACAGTGGGCGGCTGGAACCCGAATCTGCGGGTCGGCGTTTCCTCGTCCCATTTGTTCGCCTCAGGAGTCCCCATGCGTTTGATCCAGATGTTCACCGCCGCCGCCATTGCGCTGGCCAGTACCTTTGCCATCGCCGATGACGCGGCCGACCAGGCCATCCGCAAGAGCCTGGCCAACCTTGAGCTCGAAGTGCCGATCGAAGCCATTACCGCCAGCCCGATGTCCGGCCTGTATGAAGTCAAGCTCAAGGGCAGCCGTGTGCTGTACGCCAGTGCCGACGGCCAGTACATCGTCCAGGGCAACCTGTTCGCGCTCAAGGATGGCAAGCCGGTCAATCTCACCGAGATCACCGAGCGCCAGGGCATCTCCAAGCTGATCAACGGCATCCCGGTTGCCGAGACCGTGGTCTACCCGGCGATCGGCGAGACCAAGTCGCACATCACCGTATTCACCGACACCACTTGCCCGTATTGCCACAAGCTGCACGCTGAAGTGCCGGAGCTGAACAAGCGCGGTATCGAAGTGCGCTACGTGGCGTTCCCGCGCCAGGGCCTGGGTTCGCCGGGTGACGAGCAGTTGCAGGCGGTCTGGTGCTCCAAGGACAAGAAGGCGGCCATGGACAAGATGGTCGACGGCAAGGAAATCAAGGCCGCCAAGTGCGAGAACCCGGTTTCCAAGCAGTTCGCCCTCGGCCAGTCCATCGGCGTGAACGGCACGCCGGCTATCGTTTTGGCAGACGGCCAGGTAATTCCGGGCTATCAGCCGGCGCCGCAAGTCGCCAAACTGGCCCTGAGCGCAAAATGACCAGGGTCGATCCGCTTTTGAAGATCACGGCTCGGCGAAAACCTTCGTCGGGCCGTTAAACACAAAGTCGCGTTGCTGCGCGGCTGTATTTCACGGCCGACCTTGCGTCGGCCGTTTCATGGGGAGTCAAGAGTGAATCCGGTCAAAGTAGGCATCTGTGGGTTAGGTACCGTCGGTGGCGGCACCTTCAACGTACTTCAGCGCAACGCCGAGGAAATTGCTCGTCGTGCCGGGCGTGGAATCGAAGTGGCACAAATTGCCATGCGCACGCCAAAGCCTCAGTTCCAGACGACCGGTATTGCGATTACCAACGATGTCTTCGAAGTGGCCACGAACCCTGAGATCGACATCGTGATAGAGCTGATGGGCGGCTATACCGTTGCCCGAGAGCTGGTACTCAAGGCCATCGAGAATGGCAAGCATGTGGTCACCGCGAACAAGGCGCTCATCGCCGTTCACGGTAATGAGATTTTCGCCAAGGCACGCGAGAAAGGCGTGATCGTGGCGTTCGAAGCCGCCGTGGCCGGGGGTATCCCGGTGATCAAGGCGATTCGCGAAGGCCTCTCGGCCAACCGCATCAACTGGGTTGCGGGGATCATCAACGGCACCGGCAACTTCATCCTCACCGAGATGCGCGAAAAAGGCCGCACCTTCGAGGATGTACTCACCGAAGCCCAGGCCCTGGGTTACGCCGAGGCCGATCCGACCTTCGACGTGGAAGGCATCGACGCAGCGCACAAGCTGACGATCCTGGCTTCCATCGCCTTTGGCATCCCGCTGCAATTCGACAAGGCCTACACCGAAGGCATCACCAAGCTGACCACCGCCGACGTGAACTATGCCGAAGCCCTCGGCTATCGCATCAAGCACCTGGGCGTGGCGCGCAGCACCGCCAGCGGCATCGAATTGCGGGTGCATCCGACGTTGATCCCGGCGGATCGCCTGATCGCCAACGTCAACGGCGTGATGAATGCGGTGATGGTCAACGGCGATGCCTCCGGCTCGACGCTGTTCTACGGGGCTGGCGCCGGCATGGAGCCGACTGCATCCTCGGTAATCGCCGACCTGGTGGATGTGGTTCGCGCCATGACCTCGGACCCGGAAAACCGCGTGCCGCACCTGGCCTTCCAGCCGGATTCGCTGTCGGCCCATCCGATTCTTCCGATCGACGCCTGCGAAAGCGCCTACTACTTGCGCATCCAGGCCAAGGACCACCCGGGCGTATTGGCCCAGGTCGCGAGCATCCTTTCGGAGCGTGGCATCAACATCGAGTCGATCATGCAGAAGGAAGTCGAGGAGCACGACGGCCTGGTGCCGATGATCCTGCTGACCCACCGCGTGGTCGAGCAGCGAATCAACGACGCGATCGCCGCGTTGGAAGCGCTGCAAGGCGTCGTTGGCCCGGTTGTCCGTATCCGCGTCGAACATTTGAACTAATTTAGCGGCAAGCTCTAAGCTGCAAGCTGCAAGTAAAAGCCGACCCGCTTTTCACTTGTAGCTTGTAGCTTGAGGCTTGAAGCTCAAACCGAAGGTTTGCCCCTATGCGCTATATCAGCACCCGCGGCCAGGCACCGGCCCTGAATTTCGAAGATGTCCTGCTGGCCGGCCTGGCCACGGATGGCGGTCTCTATGTGCCGGAGAACCTGCCGCGTTTCACCCAGGAAGAAATCGCCTCCTGGGCCGGCCTGCCGTATCACGAGCTGGCCTTCCGCGTGATGCGCCCGTTTGTTGCCGGCAGCATTCCGGACGCCGATTTCAAGAAGATTCTCGAAGAGACCTATGGCGTCTTTTCCCACAATGCCATTGCCCCGTTGCGTCAGCTCAACGGTAACGAATGGGTTTTGGAGTTGTTCCACGGTCCGACCCTCGCGTTCAAGGATTTCGCCTTGCAACTGCTCGGTCGCCTGCTGGACTACGTGCTGCAGAAACGTGGCGAGCGCGTGGTGATTGTCGGTGCAACTTCCGGCGACACCGGTTCGGCCGCCATCGAAGGCTGCAAGCATTGCGAGAACGTCGACATCTTCATCCTGCACCCGCACAACCGCGTCTCGGAAGTGCAGCGCCGGCAGATGACGACCATCTTCGGCGAAAACATCCACAACATCGCCATCGAAGGCAATTTCGATGACTGCCAGGAAATGGTCAAGGCGAGCTTCGCCGACCAGAGTTTCCTCAAGGGCACGCGGCTGGTGGCGGTGAACTCGATCAACTGGGCGCGGATCATGGCCCAGATCGTCTATTACTTCCATGCGGCCCTGCAATTGGGCGGCCCGGCCCGTTCGGTATCGTTCTCGGTGCCGACCGGCAACTTCGGCGATATCTTCGCCGGCTACCTGGCGCGCAACATGGGCCTGCCGATCAATCAACTGATCGTCGCCACCAACCGCAACGACATCCTGCACCGCTTCATGAGCGGCAACCAGTACGTGAAGGAAACCCTGCACGCCACGCTGTCGCCGTCGATGGACATCATGGTGTCGTCGAACTTCGAACGCCTGTTGTTCGATCTGCATGGTCGCAACGGCGCGGCGATCGCCAGCCTGATGGACAGCTTCCGTCAGGGCGGCGGTTTCAGCGTCGAGGCCGAGCGTTGGACCGAAGCCCGCAAGCTGTTCGATTCCCTGGCCGTGGATGACGCGCAGACCTGCGAGACCATCGCCGAGGTGTTCGGGCAAAGCGGTGAGTTGCTCGACCCACACACCGCTATTGGTGTGAGGGCCGCGCGCGAGTGCCGTCGCAGCCTGGATATCCCGATGGTCATCCTGGGCACTGCTCACCCGGTCAAGTTTCCGGAAGCCGTGGAGAAGGCGGGCGTAGGAAAAGCGCTCGAACTGCCTGCACATCTTTCTGATTTGTTTGAGCGAAACGAGCGTTGCACGGTGTTGCCGAACGACTTGAAAGCCGTGCAGGCCTTTGTAAGTCAGCATGGCAATCGCGGCAAGCCTCTCTGACTGCTCTAACCTGTCACATTTTGAAGCCCGTCTCCTGACGGGCTTTCTTGTTTCTGCATGCCAAACTGGCCGGGTTTTCGCCCTTGGAGGGATGGGCGGGTAATTTCGAAGGAAGTGCAGATGTTGTTCTTTATCCGATGCAAACCAGTGTTGAGCTGGATGATGGGCCTGGTCCTGATGTACTGGACCCAGTGGGGCGGCGCGGCCCAACTGGCGGCCTCCGGCCAACCAACGTTCGAGCCGGGCGGGCGGCTGGCGCTTGATGCCGAGGAGTTGCGGTGGATCAGGGAAAATCCGCGTGTCGTCGTTGCCTCGATGCAGTTCCCGCTGTACCTGTTCAAAGATGAACGCGGGCGATGGAATGGGCTGAACGACGATATTCTGCGGCGTATCGCGCACATGACCGGCCTTGAGTTCGTCCACCGGGAGTCGTTCTCTCCCGATCAATTGATCGCAATGTTGCAAAACGGCGAGGCCGACATGACCACCACCCT
The DNA here is from genome assembly GCF_019141525.1 of Pseudomonas alvandae. GTDB lineage: Bacteria > Pseudomonadota > Gammaproteobacteria > Pseudomonadales > Pseudomonadaceae > Aquipseudomonas > Aquipseudomonas alvandae. The sequence continues at coordinate 5,314,415 of NZ_CP077080.1, read as the reverse complement.
GGCGATGAACGACGAGCGCCGGGAGTTCCTGAGTTTCAGCCATGCGTTCGGAGGCTCCGGCTGGGTCTTCGTCGGGCGCAACGGAGCGCCGCTGCTCCGTTCGCTGGAGCAGCTCAATGGCAAGGTCCTGGCGTTGCCGGCACGCCACGCGTTGGAAGCGCAGATCAAGCGCGACCATCCGGCCATCGAACTGCGCACGGTCAAGACCTATTGGGAGGCGAGGGCGCTGGTGGAGAGCCGGGAAGCCCATGCCACCATCGAGAATGAAACCGGCGCGCACCTTTATCCCGCAGGTCAGCTACAGGTGGGCAGCAACCTCGAAGGTCGATGGGAGCCCGATTATCTGGCTGTGCGCCAGGACCTGCGACCTTTGCTGGGCATTTTGAACAAGGCGCTGGAAGCATTCCCGGTCGAAGAAATGCGTGCGCTGCGCTCAAAATGGTTGGCAAGTATTGCCCCGCGCCAGGCACCGTCGCTCTGGGCACGTGTCTCCCAGTGGGGCTATTGGTGTGTGGTCGGGGCGGGCGTGTTCGGCCTGTTGTCCCTGCTGTGGAGCCGTCGCCTGCAGGCGCAGATCAATCAGCGTCTCAAGGCCGAGGCGGTACTCAACGACCAGTTGACCTTCCAGCGAGCCCTGATGGACGCCATTCCCGATCCGATCTTCATTCGAGACCTCGAGGGACGGCTGATCATGTGCAACAGAAGTTACGAGGAACAGTTTTCGACCCGCTTCGAAAAACTGCGAGGGACCCGTTTGACAGACTCTTCGGCCTTTCCATTGGCGACTGCCGAGCTGCTGCATGGTGAACTGATGGAGCAATTGCAAAGCCGCAAGCCGCGATTTGTTGACCGTCAACTGATGTTCAACTGCGGATTACGGGACATCTACCACTGGTCGGTGCCATTTTATGGTGCCGATGGGCAATTGCGAGGGCTCCTGGGTGGGTGGATCGATGTCGGGCGGCGATGGCGGCGCTCGAACAGGTTCCTGGCGTGAGCCCGGCGACGGGCAATGGCTGTTGTCTGCCTGTCACATTGGACGCGCATGCTCGTTTGAACAGGTCTCGGATGTGGCGCTTCGTTGCGCTGGCGAACTTTCCGCCAGGCCCAACGGTCACTTACTGTGCAGTTGTTTTTTCGGACTAATGAAGGGTGATCGAATGGAAAGTATCAGCCTGTTGCTGAATGAAGCCTTGAGCCCGTACCAGGTCACGCTCACTCCCTCCGGTACCAAGGGCGAGTGCCTGGTGACGCTGAAGAACCGCTCGGGCGCCATCATGGTCGAGCGAGCGTTCAATCAGGCCCAATTGGCCGACAAGCGCCAACTGACTGACGTGGTCGATGGCCTGCATCGTGACGTGATGATTGCCGAAGGCCGCTTGGAGCCTTGCGTGATTGCGGCATTGCGCAATCTGGCGCGCGACAAGGTCATGACCGTCCCGAATTGAGCGACATTTCCTAGGGAACCTTCCTACACCCTGGTGAGTCAGACCTTTTACCAACAAGAGCAAGCATTGTGCTCCGGTGCTTGTCGCTTGTTGTACTGACCTGAATGGTCACGTTTAACCCCGAGTTGTCTCCCCACTTCTCGGGGTTTCTTTTTGCCTGGCGTTCAGGCCTTGGCGCGGCCACTCGACCGCGCTGAATCTGGGTGGGAGCGAGCTTGCTCGCGATGGCGTCGGGTCAGCCAATTCCGACGTCAACGGACACACCGCAATCGCGAGCAAGCTCGCTCCCACAATGGATCTATGGTGAATTCGAGATTTTCGTTCACAGCAGATCCACGGTCGCATCAAACAGCACCATCGGCCCGCAGTTTGGCGATTTGCTGTGCATCGTAGCCAAGCTCACCGAGCACCAGCGCATTGTGCTCGCCCAACGCCGGTCCGACCCATTCGGACGTGCCAGGTGTTTCCGAGAGCTTCGGGATGATCCCAGGCATCTTGAACGCCTTGCCGTCCGGCAGCTTGGCCTGCAGGAACATTTCCCGGGCGAGAAATTGCGGGTCGCTGAACATGTCTTCGGCACTGAAAATCCGACTGGCCGGGACTCCAGCCTGGTTCAACTGTTCGATGACAGCCTCCAGCGGCAGTGAGTTGACCCAACGATCGATCACGCCGTAGAGCTCGTCGCGGCGACTGTCGCGTCCATCATTGCTGGCCAGTTGCGGGTCGTTGGCCAGGTCGTCACGGCCGATGATTTGCATGAAGCGCTTGAAGATCGCATCACCGTTGGCGCCGATCTGTACGTGCTTGCCGTCGGCGCTGGTATGGATGGACGATGGGGTGATGCCGGGCATGATGTTGCCGGTGCGTTCGCGAATGAAACCGAACACATCGAATTCCGGCACCATGCTTTCCATCATGGCGAATATCGCTTCATACAGCGCCACGTCCACCACTTGTCCGGTGCCGCCATTCACCTCGCGATGACGCAAGGCCATCAGCGCGCCGATCACGCCCCAGAGCGCGGCAATGGAGTCGCCTATGGATATTCCTGTACGCACGGGTGGGCGATCCTCGAAACCGGTGATGTAGCGCAAGCCGCCCATGGATTCGCCAACGGCGCCAAACCCGGGTTGGTCCTTCATCGGCCCGGTCTGGCCGAAACCGGAAAGCCGGACCATCACCAGTTTCGGGTTCAGTGCGTGCAACACGTCCCAGCCCAGGCCGAGCTTTTCCAGCACGCCGGGGCGAAAGTTCTCGATCAGGATGTCCGCTTCACCGATCAGTTGTTTAAGGATCGCCAGGCCTTCGGGATGCTTGAGGTTCAACGTCAGGGACTTTTTGTTGCGCGCCTGGACAAACCACCACAAGGACGTGCCTTCATACAGCTTGCGCCATTTACGCAGCGGATCGCCGCCGTCGGGCGACTCGACCTTGATCACCTCGGCGCCGAATTCACCGCAGATGCGCGAGGCGAAAGGGCCGGCGATCAGGGTGCCGAGTTCGATGACCTTGACGCCGGCAAGGGGTTTGGCAGTAAGCGACATAACGAATCCTTGTAGGACAAAGGCGGAACGAGAACAGCGTTTTATCATAGGCCAACGTCAGTCGCCGCAGGTTGATGGTCGGCAATTCGTGGATTGCCCGTGTCATCGGTTAGACTTGCCGCCTTTCCTCGTATCAAGAAGCCCGTTCATGGCCCAGCCGTCCACGACCTACAAGTTTGAACTGAACCTCACCGACCTCGACCGCAGTGTGTATGAGAGCGTGAAGCAGACCATCGCCCGCCATCCTTCGGAAACCGAGGAGCGCATGACCGTGCGCCTGCTGGCCTACGCGTTCTGGTACAACGAGCTGCTGTCGTTCGGTCGTGGTCTGTCAGACGTCGATGAGCCCGCTTTGTGGGAAAAAAGCCTGGACGATCGCGTGCTGCATTGGATCGAAGTCGGCCAGCCGGACGCCGAGCGCCTGACCTGGTGCTCGCGCCGCACCGAGCGCACCAGCCTGCTGGCCTATGGCAGCCTGCGTGTCTGGGAAGGCAAGGTGATTCCCGCCGTGAAGACGCTGAAGAACGTGAACATCGCCGCCGTGCCCCAGGAAGTCCTCGAAACCCTGGCCCGGGACATGCCCCGGGTCATCAAGTGGGACGTGATGATCAGCGAAGGGACGATTTTCGTGACCGACGACCGTGGCCAGCACGAAGTGCAGCTGCAGTGGTTACTGGGCGAGCGTGGATGATGGGCCATATTGCATAGATTCACCGTGGCGAGGGAGCTTGCTCCCGCTTGGGGGCGCAGCGCCCACAAGAGGAGGGCCGCTGCGCGCTGGAGCGCCAACCCGGCCCAGCGGGAGCAAGCTCCTTCGCCACAAGAATTCCCACTTTAAGAGAAGTTTTCGTCTTTCCCCATGCGCATAGAACCCCGCCAGTTACCCGACACCCTGCCATTCCTCGGTGACCTGCCGCCGCTGTTGACCCGCCTGTACGCCGCCCGAGGCGTGCAATCTGCGGTTGAATTGGATAAAAGCCTGGCACGCCTGATCCCTTACCAGCAGCTCAAGGGAATCGACGCCGCAGTAGACCTGCTGGTGACGGCGCTGGAACACCGGCAGCGCATCCTGATCGTTGGCGATTTCGATGCGGACGGTGCGACCGCCAGCACGGTAGGGGTATTGGGCCTGCGCCTGCTCGGTGCGGCCCATGTCGATTACCTGGTGCCCAACCGCTTCGAATATGGCTACGGATTGACTCCGGAAATCGTTGAAGTCGCCCTGGAGCGCGAGCCGCAATTGCTGATCACCGTGGACAATGGCATTTCCAGCGTCGAAGGCGTGGCGGCGGCGAAAGCCGCGGGTCTCAAAGTGCTGGTCACCGACCACCACCTGCCCGGCCTCGAATTGCCGGCGGCTGATGCCATCGTCAACCCGAACCAACCGGGTTGTGATTTTCCCAGCAAGGCACTGGCGGGCGTCGGCGTGATTTTTTACGTGCTGATGGCCCTGCGGGCACGCTTGCGCAGCCTGGGCTGGTATGCCACCAAGCCCCAACCGAACATCGGCGAGCTGCTGGACCTGGTGGCGCTGGGCAGCGTCGCCGACGTGGTTCCTTTGGACGCCAATAACCGGATCCTGGTGCACCAGGGCCTGGAGCGTATTCGCGCCGGCCGCGCCCGTCCCGGGATCAAGGCGATCCTCGAAGTGGCCAAGCGCGACCCGTCGCGTATCACGTCCACCGATCTCGGTTTCATTCTCGGCCCGCGACTGAATGCGGCGGGGCGCCTGGATGACATGAGCCTGGGCATCGAATGCCTGCTCACCGATGACCCGGCGCTGGCGCGGGAAATGGCGGCGCAACTGGATGGCATGAACCAGGACCGCAAGTCCATCGAACAGGGCATGCAGCGCGAAGCGCTGGCCCAGCTCAAGGATTTGCCGGTGGAGTCGATGCCGTTCGGTTTATGCCTGTTCGATCCGCAGTGGCACCAAGGGGTTATCGGCATCCTCGCGTCGCGGATGAAAGAGCGGTATTTCCGTCCGACCATTGCCTTTGCCGATGCCGGGGACGGTTTGCTCAAAGGCTCCGGCCGCTCGGTACCGGGTTTTCATATTCGCGATGCGCTGAGCGTCGTTGCCGCGCAGCATCCAACGCTGATCAGCAAATACGGCGGTCATGCCATGGCGGCGGGGCTGACGTTGCCCGAGGCAAACTTTCCGATGTTCGCCGAGGCATTTGATGCGGAAGTGCGCAGGCAATTGCGTGAAGAAGACCTGACCGGCCGGCTGTTGTCCGACGGCACCCTGGCGGTGGAGGAGTTCCACCTGGAACTGGCCCGGGCGCTGCGTCACGCCGGCCCTTGGGGCCAGCACTTCCCCGAGCCGATGTTCCATGGCGTGTTCCAGTTGGTCGAGCAGCGCGTGGTGGGCGAGCGGCACCTGAAGGTCATCCTCAAGAGCGAGTGCGGCTCGGTGAAGCTCGATGGCATCGCCTTTGGTATCGACCGCGAGATCTGGCCAAATCCTACGGTGCGCTGGGTCGAACTCGCCTACAAGCTCGACCTCAACGAGTTCCGCGGCCAGGAAACGGTGCAGTTGATGATTGCCCATATCGAACCGCGGTAGACACTCGGCTTTTGTGGCGAGGGGATTTATCCCCGCTGGGCTGCGAAGCAGCCCCAAAGCAGGCGACTCAATCTGCCTGATACCCACAGGTGTCAGGTTTTGGGGGGCTTCGCCCCCAGCGGGGATAAATCCCCTCGCCACACAGTGACCAACCCAAGCGAGAGCAAGCACCCTCGTCACACCGTCAGTTTTTCAGGTCTGAACCCTGCTTCCTCCCAGGTTGTCGACTAGTCTCTAAGCACTGCTTGATAGCCCTAGTGACGTCTTGTCTGTTTCTTTGCCCGCGGGGGCGGGTGTTGCGCCTTTTGTCACTCGTCGACTTTTCAAACAGAACCCTGGAGCCTGCCCACTGATTCGAGAGGTGCCCCATGAGTCTGCTGCTGGAACCCTATACCCTTCGTCAACTGACCCTGCCCAATCGCATCGCGGTGTCGCCGATGTGCCAGTATTCGAGCGCCGATGGCCTGGCCAACGATTGGCACCTGGTGCACCTTGGCAGCCGCGCCGTGGGGGGCGCCGGGCTGGTCTTCACTGAAGCCACCGCCGTCACCGCCGATGGTCGCATTACCGCCCAGGACCTGGGCTTGTGGAACGACGAACAGATCGAGCCCCTACAGCGCATCACCCGTTTCATCACCGCACAAGGGGCCGTGCCGGGCATTCAACTCGCCCACGCCGGTCGCAAGGCCAGCACCTGGCGGCCGTGGCTGGGCAAGCATGGCAGCGTCAAGCCGGAGGATGGTGGCTGGGTGCCGGTCGGCCCGTCGCCGATCGCCTTCGATCCGCAGCACACCCAACCGGTCCAACTGGACGAGGGGCAGATCGCCGACGTCATCCAGGCATTCGTGGACGCGGCCAAGCGCGCCTTGACCGCCGGCTTCAAGGTCGTCGAGGTCCACGCGGCCCATGGCTATCTGCTGCATCAATTCCTTTCGCCGTTGAGCAATCAGCGCCGCGATCAATATGGCGGGTCGTTCGAAAATCGCATCCGGCTGGTGTTGCAAGTGACCGAAGCGGTCAGGGCTGCCTGGCCTGAAGAGCTCCCGGTATTCGTCCGTGTCTCCGCCACCGACTGGGTCGAAGACGGCTGGAACCCGGATGAAACCGTGGAGTTGGCGCGACGCTTCAGGATGCTGGGGGTGGACTTGATTGACGTGTCGTCGGGCGGCACCGCCGCGAATGCGGAAATTCCCACCGGCCCGGGCTATCAGACGCGCTTCGCCGAGCGGGTACGCAAGGAGTCGGAAATCGCCACCGGCACCGTGGGCATGATCACCGAACCGGCCCAGGCCGAGCACATCCTGCGCACCTGCCAGGCCGACATCATCTTCCTCGCCCGCGAACTGTTGCGTGATCCATATTGGGCGCTGCATGCCGATGATGACCTGGGCGGACGCAAGGCCACCTGGCCGGCGCAGTACCAGCGGGCGACGCATCGGGACCAGCCGATCCATGAGTCGGATTCGCGGGATTGAGGGCCTGATAAAACAAAAAGCCCCGGTCAGTATTGGCCGGGGCTTTTGTTTATCGGGCTGGATTATTCGGTGGTTGGACCGGCCTCATCGCAAGCAAGCTCGCTCCCACAGTGGAGTTGTGTTGTTCACATATCCCCCTGTGGGAGCGAGCTTGCTCCGGGCGGCGATCCGACGATTGGGCCAGTCCAGACACTCGATTACTGTCAGGGATACTTACGCTTATCCGGCGCCGGCGGAAAGTACTGGTACAACCAGGTTTCGCTCAAGGTCCGGTCCTTGGAGCGAATGAACAGCCGCATCTCCACCGGGTCCACGCGATCGTCGGTCGGGTACCAGTCAAAGGTGATGCGGTAGCCCTTGATCGAATCCAGCACCAGCACATTGAAATCCTTCACTTCGCCGTGGGAGCAGGTCACCACCGGTTCGATGCCGGTGCCCGGTGGCAACTGGTCGAGGCCGCCGCCGCTGAAGTCCACGGCAAAACGCCGCGCCCAGACGGTCGGGTAATGCTCGCCGGGTGCCCAGCCTTCGATGAAGCCGCCCATGCCGGAACGGGTCGCATCGACGTGCGCCAGGTCCGTGCTGACCGGAGGCAAGGCGCTCCAGTAGAGCTTGTAGCCGTAGTTCAGCGAATCACCGGCGGCGACGGGTTTTTTCGGTGTCCAGAACGCGACGATGTTATCGAGGGTTTCGCCAGTGGTGGGAATCTCCAGCAGATCGACGGAGCCCTCGCCCCATGCGGTCGTAGGTTCTACCCACAGGCTTGGACGTTTGCTGTACCAGTCGACGGTGTCCTGGTAACTGTCGAAGTCATGGTCGGTCTGCACCAGGCCGAAGCCTTTCGGGTTCTTGTCGGCGAAGGCGTTGAACTGCAGGGTCGCGGGATTGTTCAGCGGGCGGCAGACCCACTCACCGTTGCCGCGCCACATGGCCAGCCGGTCGGAATCATGGATTTGCGGGTGAATGGTGTCGCACATGCGTCGTTCGACGGTGCCGCAACTGAACATGCTGGTCATTGGCGCAATACCCAGTTGCTCGATGGCGGTACGGGCGTTGATATGCGCGTCGATTTCCATGACGACCCGCGTCGGTTGGCAGTCGATGTCAAAACGATAGGCACCGGTGGCACTAGGCGAGTCGAGCAACGCGTAGACCACGAAACGGGTGCTGTTCTTTTCCGGGGTTTCGAACCAGAACTTGGTGAAATCCGGAAACTCCTCGCGCTTCTTGGCGTAGGTGTCGATGGCCAGGCCACGGGCTGACAAGCCGTACTGGCCGCTGGCGTCGACGGCGCGGAAATAACTTGCGCCGAGGAAGGAAACGATATCGTGGCGGTCCAGCTCCGGTGCCTTGAACACCCGGAACCCGGCGAAACCCAGGTCACCGGTCAGTTGCGAGGTGTTGACCGTGGTCTTCTCATAATTGAACAGCTCCGGACGGAAATGCACCTCCCGGGCCATGCGCGTCTTCGCATCGACGCTGTACATGCGCACTGGCTGCTTGAAACCCATGCCGACGTGGAAGAACTGGACATCCAGCTGGCCGTCCACCGCGTTCCACAGCGAATGGTTGGCGTCGTACTTGATGGCGTTGAATTGCAGGGGCGACATCTGCGCCAGGGTGGGCGGCAGGACTTGCTTGGTGTCGGTGTAGGGGCTCCTGGCCAACTGCCGGGCCTGGTCTTTCAGCGCATCGAAATCGAACGGCCGGGCTTCGCCATCGGCTGCCTGATCGGCCGCCCAGGCGCGTGCAGCCATGAGCCCGGAAGCTGAGAGCCCGGTGTAGGCGGCAAAGGCCATGGAGGCCTTGAGCAGGTTCCTGCGGTGCATAAATACAACCTTCTATCGAAACAATCCCGCGCCGATCCTGGGAACAGGGATTGGTATTAGGGTTCGGACATGCCTTTGGCCAAACGCGACGGACGTTAGAACAGATACCTGAGAGCTGGATCGGTTCACCGAGGCGCAAAATCATAGGGCAAATGATGGGATCGAGAGATGGCAATGCGGGGTTCGGTCAAACTTTCTTACAGAGTTTTCTTTTTTTTACGGCGTTTCGGCGTTTTTTGACTAATTACTCTAAAAAACGCTTTTCACGCTTGGAATCCTCCTTATTCTTTAGCGAGATAGCCGGCATAACCGTTCACCAGGCGCTATCAGGCCAACGACGCAACGAAGGACAAGTCATGACGAAATTACAGGGCATCACCGAAATGCTGGGCGTTTTTCCCGGCCTGGGCATCAAGCGTCGGTCGCGCCGGCTTAGCCTGGAGGAATTGAGGTTGGTCGAGCGCTATCGAGAGTTGTCGGAAAACGACCGGATCGCCATGCGCTACCTCGTAGACGCGATGCGGCGTGTCTCGCAGTTTTGAACACGCTATTTCAAAGGAGAGCGTTATGTCGTCAACGGTAGCAAGCAACGGACGGGTGACCATTCCCAAGGCTATTCGCGAGGCCCTGCAATTGGTTCCGGGGTGTACTGTCGAATTCAGCATCAATGCGCTTGGCGAAGTGGTGTTACGTGCCGTGAGACACCCTGTGGCAAGGGATTGGGCCCAGGATTGCTTCGAGGTCACCCATGGCAGGGCGAAGATGAAGCGGCGTACAGGCGAGTTGATGGCGCGATTGCCTGCCAGATACAAATGAAGTGAGTGTGTTGCCATGGCCGTTAAAAAAACACGACCGGACATTGTCGTCCGGTCGTGAATCAACTGTATTTCGGCTCAGTGCTTGAACATCACATGCCGCACCACCGTGTAATCCTCCAGCCCATACATGGACATGTCTTTGCCGTAGCCGGAGCGTTTCTGACCGCCGTGGGGCATTTCGCTGACGAGCATGAAGTGAGTGTTCACCCAGGTGCAGCCGTATTGCAGTCGCGCTGACAGGCGATGGGCACGGCCGACGTCGGTGGTCCATACCGATGAGGCCAATCCATAGTCCGAGTCGTTGGCCCACGCCAATACTTGCGCTTCATCGAGGAACGGGGTGACGGACACCACCGGGCCGAAGACTTCGCGGCGGACGATTTCGTCGTCCTGCTGGGCGTCGGCCAGCACCGTGGGTTCAAAGAAGAAACCGTTGCCGTCCACGGCCTTGCCACCGGTGATCAGGCGGATATGCGGCTGGGCGATGGCCCGCTCGACGAAAGCGGCCACGCGGTCGCGATGCTGGGCGGTGATCAGCGGGCCCATTTCGGTGTCGGGCTCGTTCTGCAAACCGTACTTGATGCTGCTGACCGCAGCGCCGAGTTTCTCGACGAACCGGTCATAGATGCCTTGCTGGGCGTAGATGCGACAAGCGGCGGTGCAATCCTGGCCGGCGTTGTAGAAGCCGAAGGTGCGGATGCCTTCCACGGCTGCGTCGATGTCGGCGTCATCGAAAATGATCACCGGGGCTTTCCCACCCAGCTCCATGTGCATGCGCTTGACGCTGTCGGCAGTGCTGGAAATGATGTTCGAACCGGTGGCGATGGAACCGGTCAGCGATACCATCCGCACTTTCGGGTGGGTGACCAGCGGATTGCCGACGGTTTGCCCACGGCCGAAGACCACGTTGAGCACGCCGGCGGGGAAAATCTGCGCGGCCAGTTCCGCCAGGCGCAATGCGGTCAGCGGGGTCTGCTCCGACGGCTTGAGCACCACGGTGTTGCCGGCGGCCAGGGCTGGAGCGATTTTCCAGGCGACCATCATCAACGGGTAATTCCACGGCGCAATGGAAGCGATAACCCCCACTGGATCACGACGGATCATCGACGTGTGCCCCGGCAGGTATTCGCCGCCCGCCGAACCGCTCATGCAGCGGCTGGCGCCGGCAAAGAAACGGAACACGTCGGCAATCGCCGGGATCTCGTCGTTCAACGCGGCGCTGAAGGGTTTGCCGCAGTTGTCCGATTCCAGCTTCGCCAGTTCCTCACCGTTGGCTTCGATGGCGTCGGCCAGCTTGAGCAGCAACAGGGAGCGGTCCTTGGGTGGCACTTGCGACCAGGATTCGAAGGCGCTGTCGGCGGCACGCACGGCGGCATCGACCTGGGCCTCGCTGGCTTCATTGATTTCCACCAGGACCCGACCCAGGGCCGGATTGAATACCGCCTGGCCAGGGCCTTCGCCGTTGACCAGATGGCCGTTGATCAGCAGTTTGGTTTGCATGTCCTTGTCCTCTTGAATGGTTTCCAAGTCCCCTGTGGGAGCGAGCTTGCTCGCGATAGTGGTAGGTCATTCACCTTTGCAGCGACTGACACGACGCATTCGCGAGCAAGCTCGCTCCCACAGGATTGCGGTTCCTGCGATGAGCGATCTTCATTGATTATTTCCCGCCACTCCCCGCCACGCTTTCACCCCCGCGCGTCAGGTAATACGCGCCCAATATCGGCAACATCGTCACCATCATCACCAGCATCGCCACCACGTTGGTCACCGGCACGTCGCGAGGGCGGCTGAGCTGGTTGAGCAGCCAGAGCGGCAAAGTGCGCTCGTGGCCGGCGGTGAAGGTGGTGACGATGATTTCGTCGAACGACAGGGCAAACGCGAGCATCCCGCCGGCCAGCAGCGCCGACCCCAGGTTAGGCAGGACGATGTAGCGAAAGGTCTGCCAGCCGTCGGCGCCCAGGTCCATCGAGGCCTCGATCAGGCTGTGGGACGTGCGGCGCAGGCGGGCGATAACGTTGTTGTAGACGATCACCACGCAAAAAGTCGCGTGCCCGACAATGATGGTGAACATCCCGGGCTCTATGCCCAGGGTCTTGAACGTTGCCAGCAGGGCGATGCCGGTGATGATTCCCGGCAAGGCGATCGGCAGGATCAGCATCAGCGAAATGCCCTGTTTGCCGAAGAAGTCCCGGCGGTACAGCGCTGCCGAGGCCAATGTGCCGAGCACCATGGCAATCAGCGTCGCGACAGCGGCGACCTGCAAGGACAGCTTGATCGCCTCCAGCACGTCGGGGCGCGAGAAGGCCACGCTGAACCACTTCAATGTCAGCCCCTTGGGCGGAAAGCTGAACGCAGCGTCTTCGGTATTGAAGGCATACAGGAAGATGATCAGGATCGGAAAGTGCAGGAACACCAGCCCGCCCCATGCCGCGATCCGCAAGCCCCACGACGCTTGAGAGTCAGAGTGCATCGAAAGCCCCCAGTCGCTTGACGATGGAAAGGTAGATGGCGATCAGCACGATGGGCACCAGCGTGAACGCCGCGGCCATGGGCATGTTGCCGATGGCGCCTTGCTGGGCGTAGACCATGCTGCCGACGAAATACCCTGGCGGTCCCACCAGTTGCGGCACGATGAAATCCCCCAGGGTCAGCGAGAACGTGAAGATCGAGCCGGCGGCAATTCCCGGGATCGACAACGGCAGGATCACTTGCATGAACGTCTGGCGGGGCTTGGCGCCAAGGTCCGCCGAGGCTTGCAGCAGCGACGGCGGCAGACGCTCCAGGGACGCCTGGATCGGCAGGATCATGAATGGCAGCCAGATGTAGACGAACACCAGGAAGCGCCCCAGGTGTGAGGTGGACAAGGTGCTGCCGCCCACGCCGGGAATCCCCAGCACGAACTGCAACACAGGGCCCAGGCCCAGGTGCTGGACGAACCACTGCGCCACGCCGCCCTTGGCCAGCAGCAGCGTCCAGGCATAGGCCTTGACGATGTAGCTGGCCCACATCGGCAGCATGACCGCGATGTAGAAAAACGCCTTGGTCTTGCCGCTGGTGTAGCGCGCCATGTAATAGGCAATCGGGAAGGCGACGATGGCGCTGGCGATGGACACCACGATTGCCATGGCCAGGGTGCGCACGATGATGTCGAAATTCGACGGTTGGAACAGCGCCGCGAAGTTCGCCAGGGTCAGGTCCGGCGTGACCGCCATGGTGAAGTCGTCGAAGGTGTAGAAACCCTGCCACAGCAAGGTCAGCAGCGAACCCAGGTAGATTGCGCCGAACCAGATCAGCGGTGGCACCAGCAACATCGACAGGTACAGGTTGGGGCGTCGGTACAGCACGTTGGAAAATCGCCGCAGCGGTGAGCCGGGGGCGGGCGTTCGCGTGAGAGCCAAGGTATTCATTTTCAGACCTCGGCCCCGGTGTCATTCAGGGCGATCATTGCCTCGCGGGCCCAGCGCACGGTGAGCTGCTGGCCGGTCTGGTATTGGGTCGCGTTGTCCACCCATTGGGTATTGGCCTGGCTGAGGTTCAGCGTCTGGCCGTTGTCGAGTTTCAGCTCGTAACGCGTGGCGCTGCCCTGGTACTGGATGTCATGGAGCAGGCCCTGGATTTCGATTTCATGGCCGGCCAGCGGGCCTTCGGCGAAACGCACATGCTCCGGGCGAATCGAAAACGGCTGTGGATGACCGCTCAATTGCCGGGCCAGTTCGCCACGGATCACGTTGGAGGTGCCGACGAACTCGGCAACGAAGGTGGTTGCCGGTTTCATATAGAGGTTGCGTGGGGTATCGACTTGTTCGATCCGACCTTTGTTGAAGACCGCGACGCGATCCGACATCGACAGCGCTTCGGTCTGGTCGTGGGTGACGAAAATGAAGGTGATGCCCAGCTGGCGTTGCAGCTTCTTCAACTCGCCCTGCATTTGTTCGCGCAACTTCAGGTCGAGGGCGCCCAGCGGTTCATCCAGCAGCAACACCCGAGGACGATTGACCAGCGCGCGGGCCAGGGCGACGCGTTGGCGCTGGCCGCCTGAAAGCTGCACCGGCTTGCGCTCGCCATAGCCGCCCAGGGCAACCATCTCCAGCGCTTCGTCGGCGCGCTTGATTCGTTCTGCCTTGGCCACGCCTTTGACTTTCAAACCGTAGGCCACGTTGTCGCGCACGTTCATGTGGGGAAAGAGGGCGTAGTCCTGGAAAACCGTGTTGACGTCGCGCTGATAAGGCGCGAGCCCGGTGGCTTCTTCACCGTGGATGCGGATCGAACCGGCACTGGGCTGCTCGAACCCGGCGATCAGCCGCAGGCACGTGGTCTTGCCCGAGCCGGAAGGGCCCAGCATGGAAAAGAACTCGCCGTCCTGGATATCGATGGAGACCCGGTCAACGGCCTTCACCTCGCCGAACTGACGGGAAACGTGGGTGAACTGGACTGCAAGCGTCATGGTGCGGGCTCCGGAAAAGCGGGCTTTCGTTAAATCATTACCAGGGGACAGGCACGGACTCGTGGCGAGGGGATTTATCCCCGCTGGGGGCGAAGCCCCCCAAAACCTGACACCTGTGGGTATCAGACAGATTGAGTCGCCTGCTTTGGGGCTGCTTCGCCGCCCAGCGGGGATAAATCCCCTCGCCACAAAAACAGTGTTCGGCTGCGCTTAACGTCCGCCCATGATCGCAATGTAATCCTGGGTCCAGCGGCTGTACGGCACGAACTTGCCGCCCTCGGCCTGTGGGGTTTTCCAGAAGGCGATCTTGTCGAACTGATCGAAGCCGTTGGTCTTGCAACCTTCGGCGCCCAGCAGCTCGCTGCCCTTGCACGCCGCCGGCACCGCAGGCAAGGAGCCGAACCACGCGGCGACGTCGCCCTGGACTTTCGGTTGCAGCGACCAATCCATCCATTTGTAGGCGCAGTTCGGGTGCTTGGCCTCGGCATGTAGCATCGTCGTGTCGGCCCAGCCGGTGGCACCTTCTTTCGGAATGGTCGAGGCGATCGGCTGTTTCTCGTTCATCAGGCCATTGACCTGATACGGCCAGGCGCCGGACGCCACCACGCCTTCGTTCTTGAAATCGCTCATCTGCACGGTGGTGTCATGCCAGTAGCGATGGATCAACGGCTGTTGGCCCCGCAGCAATTCGAGCACCGCCTTGTATTGGGCCTCGTCGAGTTGGTACGGGTCCTTGATACCCAGCTCAGGCTTGGCGGTCTTGAGGTACAGCGCCGCGTCGGCGATGTAGATCGGGCCATCGTAGGCTTGCACGCGGCCCTTGTTCGGCTTGCCGTCGGGCAAATCCTGGGCGTTGAACAGCACGCTCCAACTGGTCGGTGCCTGCTTGAACACGCTGGTGTTGTACATCAGTACATTCGGGCCCCATTGGTACGGGGTGCCGTAGGTCTGTTGGTTGACCACGTACCACGGCGCATCCTTGAGGCGCGGGTCGAGGTTTTTCCAGTTGGCGATCAGTGCGGTGTTGATCGGTTGCACCCGCTTGCCGGCAATCAGCCGCAACGACGCGTCGCCCGAGGCGGTCACCAGGTCGTAGCCGCCCTTGGTCATCAGGCTGACCATTTCATCGGACGTGGCGGCGGTTTTCACATTGACCTTGCAGCCGGTTTCCTTCTCGAAACCTGTGACCCAGTCGTAGGCCTTGTCGCTTTCACCGCGTTCGATGTAGCCCGGCCAGGCGACGATATCCAGTTGGCCTTCGCCAGCACCAACGGCCTTGAGCGGTTCGGCGGCCTGCAGGCTGACGCTGGTCAGCAACGCCGTGGTGATTGCACTGAGCAATACGGTCTTGTGCGCGTACATGGAAATCCCTCTTGCTTTAATTATGGTCGGGGCAGTTTTGAACCGGTGAAGCGCCACGAATGGCTTGTTATTAGAGTAGTGCTGTTATCTAGAGATGCTGGCCATGCCTGGCCATGATGTGTCGCACCACGCTGTAGTCCTGGAGCGAGTCGCTGGACAGGTCTTTCCCATAGCCCGAACGTTTCAGTCCGCCGTGGGGCATTTCGCTGACCAGCATGAAATGGCTGTTGATCCAAGTGCAGCCGTATTGCAGCCGCGCCGCGACTTGCATCGCCTTGTCGAGGTTCTGGGTCCACACCGAGGACGCCAGGCCATATTCCGAATCATTGGCCCAATCCACCGCCTGGCTGAGTTCGTCGAAGCGGGTCACGGTGACGACCGGGCCGAATACCTCGCGCTGGACGATCTCATCACTTTGCTTGCAGCCGGCCAGCAGTGTCGGCTGGTAAAAGAAACCGGCGCCGGAATGTACCGCCGCACCTGTGATGCGTTCGATATGCGGCTGGCCGAGGGCGCGCTCGACAAAACTGGCGACCCGGTCGCGTTGGCGGACGCTGATCAGCGGGCCGATTTCGTTGTCGGCGTCGCGCTTGCCGGCAAAGCGCAGGCTGCCGACCGCCGCACCGAGTTCGGCCACGAGTTGGTCATGAATGCCGGCCTGGGCGTAGATCCGGCAGGCCGCGGTGCAATCCTGGCCGGCGTTGTAATAGCCATAGGTGCGCACACCCTCGACCACCGCCCGCAGGTCGGCGTCGTCACAGACAATCACCGGGGCCTTGCCGCCCAGTTCGAGATGCGTGCGCTTGAGGGTTTTCGCGGCGGCCTGGAGGATCTTCTGCCCGGTGACGATATCCCCCGTCAACGAGACCATGCGCACCTTCGGATGACTGACCAAGTGGCTGCCGACGCCTTCACCGCCACCGCAGATGATATTGATGACGCCGCGCGGCAGGATCTCCGCCAACGTTGGCGCCAGGGCCAGGATCGACAGCGGGGTGTGCTCCGAAGGCTTGAACACCAAGGTGTTGCCGGCGGCCAGGGCCGGGGCGATTTTCCAGGCTGCCATCATGATCGGGTAGTTCCACGGCGCAATCGATGCCACCACGCCCAGCGGGTCGCGGCGCACCATGCTGGTGTAGCCGGGCAGGTATTCACCGCTGAGCTGACCGGTCTGGCAACGTACGGCGCCGGCAAAGAAACGGAACACGTCCACCGTGGCGCTCAAGTCATCCTGGCGGGCCAGGTGCAGCGGCTTGCCGCAATTCAGTGATTCGAGGCGGGCCAGTTCGTCGGCGCTTTTTTCGATGGCGCTGGCAATTTCCAGCAGCAGGTTCGAGCGGTGTTGTGGCGTAGTGCGTGACCAGTCATGGAAGGCGTGGTGAGCGGCGAGGATCGCGGTCTCGACCTGTTCGAGGCTCGCCTCGGCGATGTGGACGAGTACTTCACCGGTGGCGGGGTTGAGGATCGGCTCGACAACGCCTTCACCAAGGATCAACGCTCCGTCGATCAGCAACGCGGTACAGAACGGGTTTTGCGTGCCGGCCATTTTTTATAGGTCTCAGTTGAAACAAAGAACCTGTGGGAGCGAGCTTGCTCGCGATGACGGTGTATCAGTCGAATCGATGTCGCCTGTCACACCGCCATCGCGAGCAAGCTCGCTCCCACAATGGATTGTTCTCACACAAGGGATTGTGGCGATGCAGCAAGACTAGTGCTCAGCCGCAAGGCCGACAAATTCGAAATACTCAAGGCTGCGTTCGATTAAATAGATGGCTTGCGCCCGCTTGGGCGTTGCTCCCGAGCGACGGTCAGGAATGGATCGACCGACGCCGGTCGCGCCGTGCCCCGGCGCCACGCCAGGCCGACGTCGAGCGTCTGGTTGAGGTCGGCAATCGGGCGTGCCTCGATGATGTCGCCCTCCAGCGACCACGGACGATAGGTCATGTCCGGCTGGATCGACACGCCCAGCCCGGCGGCCACCAGACTGCGCACCGCTTCGGTCGAGGCGGTGCGCAGCGTGACCTGCGGTTGCAGGCCGGCGCCGCGCCAGAG
Source organism: Pseudomonas alvandae (assembly GCF_019141525.1). Taxonomy (GTDB): domain Bacteria; phylum Pseudomonadota; class Gammaproteobacteria; order Pseudomonadales; family Pseudomonadaceae; genus Aquipseudomonas; species Aquipseudomonas alvandae. Next base: position 5,296,874 of record NZ_CP077080.1, on the reverse strand, counting down.
GCGTTGCGCGTTGCGATCCATCTCGTCGACGTTCAGCTGGATCAGTGGCTCCCGGGCCACGTCCGCCAGGTTGATGCTGTCGTGTTCCAGCAGCGGGTGTTGGGCCGGCAGCCACAAGCGATACGGTGAGTGGGTCAGCACTTCGGTCTGCAGGGCGTGGCGGTCTTCGAGGTTGGACAGGATCAGGACGCCGACATCGATTTCGCCGCTGACCAGCAGATGCTCGATATAAGGTCGTTCGTCCTCCATGACGCGGATCGCCACGTTAGGATAGGCGCGCTGGAAACGGGTCAAGAGGTCCGCCAGGTAGTAACCGGCGACAAGGCTGGTCACGCCGACGGTGACTTGGCCAGCCACTTGGTCGGTGCTTTGTTGCAGGCTGCGCTTGGCATTGTCGACGGTGGCCAGGATCAGGTGGGCCTGGCGCAGGAATTGGTGCCCCTGGTGCGTCAATGTCATGCCCTTGGCGTGCCGACTGAACAGGCTGACGCCGATCTCTTCCTCCAATTGCTGGATGGCCAGGGTCAGGGTGGATTGGGAGATGAATGCAGTCTGCGCAGCGGCGGAGATCGAGCCGGTTTCGGCCACGGCGATGAAATGGCGGATCTGGCGCAGCGTCATCATGGCGGGATACCCGGGGGCGAATTTATCGATGTCCCTGAGTGTATATCGTTTTTTTAGAATGGGAGCCGGCGCTGACGCTGGACGTGCCAGGCAACATCTGGAAGCAATCTCGCCAAGGGCGACAGGGCACTTTCGATCTAGGCTGGTGGCCTCAAGTTGACCTGAAAACGTGGAGGCAACAAATGAACACCCGTGGATTGCTCGATCAGCTTCTCAAGTCCGGCCAGGAACTGCTGCAGAACAAGGCGGGCGGTTCGCAGGGCAAGCCGTCTTCCGGCCTGGGCGGGTTGCTCGGCGGCTCCGGCAACCTGGGCGGAATGCTTTCCGGCGCGGGCGGCGGAGCGTTGGCCGCCGGGGCCATGGGGTTGCTGCTGGGCAACAAGAAGGCCCGCAACTTCGGTGGCAAGGCCTTGGCTTATGGCGGCTTGGCTGCGTTGGGGGTGATTGCCTACAAGGCTTATGGCAACTGGCAGGCCCAGCAGGGCAACGCGCCGAAGACCGAGCCGCAGACCCTGGACCGCGTCCCGGCGGGGCAAGTCGAGCAACACAGCCAGGCGATCCTCAAGGCCCTGGTCGCGGCGGCCAAGGCTGACGGCCATGTGGACGAGCGCGAGCGGCAATTGATCGAAGGTGAATTCACCAAGCTCGACAACGATCAGGAACTGCAGCACTGGTTGCACGCCGAACTCAACAAACCCCTGGACCCTGCCGATGTGGCCCGAGCGGCCAGCACGCCGGAAATTGCCGCGGAAATGTACATCGCCAGCGTGATGCTGGTGGACGAGGAAAACTTCATGGAGAAATCCTACCTCGACGAACTGGCGCGCCAACTCAAGCTGGAGCCGGGGCTGAAGGCAGAACTGGAGAAGCAGGTGCGCCAGGCTGCTGCCTAACCTCCCTCAATGGTGTTGTGTTGTCCAATGTTATTGAGTTCACCGCACCGTGGCGAGGGAGCTTGCTCCCGCTGGGTGGCGAAGCCGCCCCAACAGCGTTTCCCAATGGACCCTTTCGGTCGGTTGACGGCGGCTGCGCCGCCGAGCGGGAGCAAGCTCCCTCGCCACGGTGCGTGTTTCACGCTTGAGCAAACGGTTTCAAAAATCTCCCTCAACCGCCATGCAGACGCACCGCCTCCCTCGGCTATACTCCCGGCAATTCAAAGCGTCCCGAGGTTTGACTGTGAAGAATTGGACATTGCGCCAACGCATCCTGGCGAGTTTTGCGGTGATCATCGCCATCATGCTGCTGATGGTGGTTGTCTCGTTTTCACGGTTGTGGAAGATCCAGGAAAGTGAAGAAAAGGTACGGGTCGATGCGGTGCCCGGGGTTTACTACAGCTCCATGATCCGTGGCGGCTGGGTAGACAGCTATGTCTTGACCCAGCAGATCGTCGGCCTCTCCGGGAACCGGGAAATCACCGCGGAGGACAAGGCCCGCTATCAAGGCTTCGAGCAGCACCTGCGGGAAGAAATCCAGAACTATCAAAAACTGATACAGAACCCTGCCGACCAGGCGTCGTTCGATGAGTTCGAGGGCTATCACCAAGCCTTCAACCAGGCCGTGGCCAAGGTCCTGGATCTTTACCAGCGCAAGGATTACGAAGGGGCGCGGCTGGCGTTGGACAAAGAGCTGACGCCTGCATGGTTGGGTGGCCGCGGACATTTGAATCAGATTATCGACCGCAACCGTGACCTGGCTGAAACGGCCACGCAAACCATCGACGATGCGGTAACGGCTGCCAAGATCGCCATGGGCCTGTCGTTCCTGGTCGCGCTGGTCATCGCCTTGTCGTGTGGCCTGTTGCTGATGCGCGCGATCATGGCGCCGATGAGCCGCATCGTCGAGATCCTCGAAGTGATGCGCAGCGGTGACCTGAGCGGACGCCTGAACCTGGCGCGCAAAGACGAATTCGGCGCGGTGGAGACCGGTTTCAACGACATGATGGCCGAGCTGACTGCCCTGGTGTCCCAGGCCCAGCGCTCATCTGTCCAGGTCACCACGTCGGTGACCGAGATCGCCGCGACGTCCCGGCAGCAACAGGCCACGGCCACTGAAACCGCAGCGACCACCACCGAGATCGGTGCGACCTCCCGAGAAATCGCCGCCACGTCCCGCGACCTGGTGCGCACCATGACCGAAGTGTCCACCGCCGCCGACCAGGCCTCGGTCGCCGCCGGCTCCGGACAGCAAGGCCTGGCGCGCATGGAAGACACCATGCATTCGGTGATGGGCGCCGCCGACCTGGTCAACGCGAAACTGGCGATCCTCAACGAGAAGGCCGGCAACATCAACCAGGTGGTAGTGACCATCGTCAAAGTGGCCGACCAGACCAACCTGTTGTCCCTCAACGCCGCCATCGAGGCCGAGAAGGCGGGCGAGTACGGTCGCGGGTTTGCCGTCGTTGCCACCGAAGTGCGCCGCCTGGCCGACCAGACCGCTGTTGCCACCTACGACATCGAGCAGATGGTCCGTGAAATCCAGTCCGCTGTTTCGGCTGGCGTGATGGGCATGGACAAATTCTCCGAGGAAGTGCGCCGAGGCATGGCCGAAGTGCAGCAGGTGGGCGAACAGCTGTCGCAGATCATCCATCAAGTCCAGGCCCTGGCGCCGCGGGTGCTGATGGTCAACGAGGGCATGCAGGCCCAGGCCACCGGTGCCGAGCAGATCAACCACGCGCTGGTGCAATTGGGCGATGCCAGCAGCCAGACCGTGGAGTCCCTGCGCCAGGCCAGTTCCGCCATCGACGAACTCAGTCAGGTGGCCGTGGGACTGCGCAGCGGCGTTTCGCGTTTCAAAGTCTGATGAGCGAGCCAGAAGCCCGCCGTGGCGCCGTTTCGGCGGCCCGGCAGACGTTGTTCCTGATGTTTTGCATCGGTAACGAGCGCTACGCCCTGCAAGCCACCGATGTGGTGGAAGTATTGCCGCGCCTGCCACTCAAGCCGATCGCCCGGACGCCGTCCTGGGTCGCGGGGGTATTTGCCTGGCGCGGCGTGGTGGTGCCGGTGATCGATCTGTGCGCGTTGACCTTCGGCCAGAGCGCCGAGGCGCGCACCAGCACCCGGCTGGTACTGGTGCAGTATCGGCCGGGGGCGCAGCAAACCGGACAGGTGCTGGGCTTGATATTGGAGCAGGCCACCGACACCTTGCGCTGTGATCCGGCGGATTTCAAACCCTATGGCCTGGACAATCGCCAGGCGCCTTACCTCGGTCCGGTACGCGAAGATGCACAAGGAATGATGCAATGGGTGCGGGTCAACGACTTGCTCGACGAATCCGTTCGCGCGCTGCTGTTTCCCTCGCCGCCGCTAAGTCCCGATGACTTCGAGGAGCGGGCATGAACAGCGACCAGCGATTCTTCGACTTCCTCAAGGAACGCATCGGCCTGGACGTGACCTCCGTCGGCCCCGCCATTATCGAACGGGCTGTGCGCCAGCGGGTCCTTGCCGTGCCCGGTCGAACCACCGATGACTACTGGCAAAGCTTGCAGCACTCCGCCCAGGAGCAACAGGCGCTGATTGAAGCGGTGATCGTTCCGGAGACGTGGTTCTTCCGCTACCCCGAGTCCTTCGCGACGCTGGCTCGGCTGGCAACCCAGCGCCTGGCCGACATCAAGCACCTGCGTGCCCTGCGTATCCTCAGCCTGCCGTGTTCCACCGGCGAGGAACCGTACTCGATCGCCATGGCTTTGTTCGATGCAGGCCTGGGGCCGCATCAGTTCAAGGTCGATGGCATGGACGTCAGTCCCTTGTCCGTGGACAAGGCCAGGCAGGCGCGTTACGGCCGCAACTCTTTCCGTGGCGCGGACATTGGCTTTCGGGAGCGATATTTCAATGCCGAAGACGAAGGCTATCGCCTCGACGAGCGGGTACGCGAACAGGTGCGCCTGCAAACGGGGAACGTGCTGGATCCGGCGTTGCTGGTAAACGAGGCCCCCTACGACTTCGTGTTCTGCCGCAATCTGCTGATTTATTTCGACCAGCCGACCCAGCAGCAGGTGTTCGAGGTGCTCAAGCGCCTGACCCATCAGGACGGCGTGCTGTTCATCGGTCCCGCCGAGGGCAGTTTGCTCGGACGGCTGGGCATGCGTTCGATCGGTATTGCCCAGTCGTTCGCCTTCAGCCGCCAGGGCGCACCGGAGCCGCAACCGTTGCCCACGTTGATGCCGACGCCGCTGCCGATCCGCCAGCCGCCATCGCGCGTCGCAGCGCCCGTGAGTCGGCCGCGCCCGTTCGCCGCAAGTGTGACGCCAATTACCGAACCGAAAAGCAGCGACGCCGCGACGTTGCTGGCCAACATCGCCGCCCTGGCCAACGGTGGCAAGAGCGCCGAGGCGCGTGCGGTGTGCGAAGAATATCTGCGCAGCCACGCGCCGAACGCCCAGGTTTTCTATTGGCTGGGCCTGCTCAGCGACTTGGCCGGCAATGCGCTGGAGGCCCAGGGGTTTTATCGCAAGGCGCTCTATCTTGAGCCGCAACACGCCGAGGCCCTGGTGCATCTGGCGGCGCTGCTGGCTTCCCAGGGAGACGCGGTCGGCGCCCGTCGATTGCAGGAACGTGCGGCCCGCAGTGGTCGCGCGGCAGACAGTGAGCACAAACGATGAGCGGTTCGGCTTCCTATAACGTGACCCATGACGACGCCCAGGCCATCGACGACTGCTGGAACCGCATCGGCGTGCATGGCGACAAATCCTGTCCCTTGCTGGCCGAGCACATCCATTGCCGCAATTGCTCGGTGTACTCGGCGGCGGCCACCCGTTTGCTCGACCGTTATGCGCTGCGCCAGGATGAGCGGGAGCTGGTTTATGCCCCGGTCGACAGCGATATTGTCACGCGCTCGCTGCTGATGTTCCGCCTGGGGGAAGAGTGGCTCGGCCTGAGCACCCGCAGCCTGGTGGAAGTGGCGCCCTTGCAGGCGATCCATTCGTTGCCCCACCAGCGTTCGCGAGCCCTGCTGGGGGTGGCGAATGTACGCGGCGCCCTGGTGGCCTGCCTGTCGTTGGTGGAGCTGCTGGGGTTGGAGCCGGGTTCGCCGGCGCCCTCCGGTGGGCGGATCATGCCACGCATGCTGATCGTCGCCGCCCAAGGCGGGCCGGTGCTGATGCCGGTCGATGAAGTGGACGGCATCCATGCCATCGACGAACGCATCCTGGCGAACGCTTCGCCATCGGCGGGCAAGTACACCCGTGGCGTGTTGCAGTACAAAGGACGCAGCCTGCGTTGGCTGGACGAAGAGCAATTGCTGTCCGCGGTGTCCCGGAGCCTGTCATGACCCCCGACCAGATGCGCGATGCCTCGTTGCTGGAGCTGTTCAGCCTGGAAGCCGAAGCCCAGACCCAGGTATTGAGTGCCGGTTTGCTGGCCTTGGAGCGCGATCCGACCCAGGCCGATCACCTGGAGTCGTGCATGCGTGCGGCCCATTCGCTCAAGGGCGCGGCGCGAATCGTCGGGGTCGATGCCGGCGTCAGCGTGGCCCATGTGATGGAAGATTGCCTGGTCAGCGCCCAGGAGCGGCGGCTGGTCTTGCGCGCCGAGCATATCGACGCGCTGCTGCAGGGCACGGACTTGCTGACGCGTATCGCGACCCCCGGCAACAGCGTTTCTGCCGAGGACATCGAGGCCTATGTCGGGTTGTTGGGACACCTGCTGGATCCGTCCGCAACGCCAGCTCCGACTCCCACCGTCATGGCGCCGACCATCGAGATACCCGCCGAACCCGTGCGTAGCGAAGCGCCCGAGCCGATGTCCATGGAACCGCTGGAACCGACCGCCAAGAAAAAACGCACCACCGAGGGCGGCGAGCGCGTCTTGCGGGTCACGGCCGGACGCCTTAACAGCCTGTTGGACCTGTCGAGCAAATCCCTCGTCGAAACCCAGCGCCTCAAGCCGTGGCTGGCGACGATGCAACGGATCAGGCGCCAGCAAAGCAATGGCCTGCGCGCCCTCGAAGACCTGAACGTGCATCTCAAGGATCACGCGCTGAGCCTGCAAGCCCAGGAAGCCCTCAACGATGCGCGGCGGCTGCTGGCCGAAACCCAACAGATGCTTGCGCAGAAAACCGCTGAGCTGGATGAGTTCGCCTGGCAGGCCAGCCAGCGGGCACAAGTGTTGTACGACACGGCACTGGCCTGTCGCATGCGACCGTTTGCCGATGTGCTTGCGGGGCAGGCGCGGATGGTCCGGGACTTGGGGCGCAGCCTGGGCAAACAGGTGCGCCTGGAAATCGAAGGCGAGAAAACCCAGGTCGATCGTGACGTGCTGGAAAAACTCGAGGCGCCCCTGACGCATCTGCTGCGCAACGCCGTCGACCACGGCATCGAGATGCCCGAGCAACGGGTGCTGGCAGGCAAGCCCGCCGAAGGCTTGATTCGCCTGCGCGCCTCCCATCAGGCCGGCCTGTTGGTACTGGAACTGGCGGATGATGGCGCCGGCGTGGACCTGGAGCGGGTGCGGCGGACGATTGTCGAGCGCGGGCTTTCTCCCGAGCAGACCGCTGCCAGCCTGAGTGAAGAGGAACTGCTGACCTTCCTGTTCCTGCCGGGCTTCAGCCTGCGGGACAAGGTCACTGAAGTGTCCGGGCGCGGAGTCGGCCTGGATGCGGTCCAGCATATGGTCCGGCAGTTGCGCGGCGCGGTGGTGTTGGAGCAGACGGCGGGCGCCGGCAGTCGTTTCCACCTGGAAGTGCCGCTGACGTTGTCGGTGGTGCGCAGCCTGGTGGTGGAAGTCGGCGGCGAAGCCTACGCGTTCCCCTTGGCCCATATCGAGCGCATGTGCGACCTCGCGCCGCAAGACATCGTCCAGGTCGAAGGCCGCCAGCACTTCTGGCATGAGGGGCGCCATGTTGGCCTGGTGGCCGCCACGCAATTGCTCAATCGTCCGGTGACGCCCAACAACGGCCAGGTCCTCAAGGTCGTGGTGATCCGCGAACGAGAGGTCATCTATGGCGTCGCGGTGGAACGGTTCATCGGTGAGAGGACGCTGGTGGTGTTGCCGTTGGACGAGCGCCTGGGCAAGGTCCAGGACATTTCCGCCGGGGCGTTGCTCGACGACGGCTCGGTGGTGCTGATTGTCGATGTGGAAGACTTGCTGCGCTCGGTGGACAAGCTGCTCGATACCGGACGATTGGAACGCATCGCCCGGCAAAACGAAGCCCAGGCCCCGCGCAAGCGGATCCTGGTGGTCGATGATTCCCTGACGGTGCGAGAACTGGAGCGCAAGCTGCTGCTCAATCGCGGCTATGACGTGGCGGTGGCCGTGGACGGCATGGACGGCTGGAACGCGTTGCGCTCGGAGGATTTCGATTTGCTCATTACCGACATCGACATGCCGCGCATGGACGGTATCGAACTGGTGTCGCTGCTGCGGCGCGACAACCGCTTGCAATCGCTGCCGGTGATGGTGGTTTCCTACAAGGATCGCGAGGAAGATCGTCGCCGTGGCCTGGACGCCGGGGCCGACTATTATCTAGCCAAGGCGAGTTTCCATGACGACGCCTTGCTCGACGCCGTGGTCGAATTGATCGGAGGAGCACGCGCTTGAAGATCGCCATCGTCAATGACATGCCCCTGGCGGTCGAGGCCCTGCGCCGTGCGCTGGCGTTCGAGCCCGCGCATCAGCTGGTCTGGGTGGCCGCCAACGGCGCCGAGGCCGTGCAGCGTTGTCATGAATACACGCCGGACCTGATCCTGATGGACCTGTTCATGCCGATCATGGATGGCGTGGAAGCGACCCGGCGGATCATGGCCGACACGCCATGCGCCATCGTGATCGTCACCGGCGACAGCCAGCAGAACGTCCATCGCGTGTTCGAGGCCATGGGCCACGGCGCCCTGGATGTGGTCGACACCCCGGCCCTCGGCGTCGGCAGGCCCGAGGACGCCGCGGCACCACTGTTGCGCAAGATCGCCAACATCGGCTGGCTGATCGGCGAGCGTGGCAACCGCGAGCGCGTCACACCGACTGCCCAGCGGGCGTCGGTGTCACGCAACAGCCTGGTGGCGATCGGATCGTCGGCTGGCGGCCCGGCGGCGCTGGAAGTGCTGCTCAAGGGGCTGTCGCGCGACTTCGCCCCGGCGATCGTGCTGGTCCAGCATGTGGACGAGGTATTCGCCGCTGGCATGGCCGAGTGGCTCAGCGGCGTGTCGGGATTCAACGTCCGCCTGGCTCGCCAGGGCGAGACGCCGCAAAGCGGCACGGTGCTGTTGGCCGGGACCAATCATCATTTGCGCCTGTTGAAAAATGGCACGCTGGCCTACACCGCCGAGCCGGTCAACGAGATCTATCGGCCTTCCATCGATGTGTTTTTCGAGAGTGTCGCCAACTTCTGGAGCGGTGATGCGGTGGGCGTCTTGCTCACCGGCATGGGCCGCGACGGTGCGCAAGGGCTTAAACTCATGCGTCAGCAGGGCTGCGTGACCATCGCCCAGGACCAGCAGAGCAGCGCGGTATACGGCATGCCCAAGGCGGCGGCGGCCATCGACGCGGCTGCGCAGATCCTGGCGCTGGATAAAATAGCGCCACGCTTGGTGGAGATTTTCACCCAATGACCAACCCCCGCACCCTAGGCAGTATTCAGGTGAGCCCCCATGAATGATCTACAGCTCGACGATTTCAAGCGCGATGAGAATGCCGCCATGGTGCTGCTCGTCGACGACCAGGCGATGATCGGCGAGGCGGTGCGACGCGGGCTGTCGAACGAACAGAACATCGATTTCCATTTCTGCTCCGATCCGCACCAGGCCATCGCCCACGCCGTGCGCATCAAGCCGACGGTGATTCTCCAGGACCTGGTGATGCCAGGCCTCGATGGCCTGAGCCTGGTGCGCGAATACCGCAACCATCCGGCGACCCGTGACATTCCGATCATCGTCCTGTCGACCAAGGAGGACCCGTTGATCAAGAGCGCGGCGTTCGCCGCCGGGGCCAATGACTATCTGGTCAAGTTGCCGGACAACATCGAACTGGTGGCGCGCATTCGCTATCACTCCCGCTCCTACAAAATGCTCTTGCAGCGCGACGCGGCCTTTCGTGCGTTGCGGGTCAGCCAGCAGCAGTTGCTGGACACCAATCTGGTGCTGCAACGGCTGATGAACTCCGATGGCCTGACCGGCCTGTCGAACCGCCGGCACTTCGATGAATACCTGGAACTGGAGTGGAGAAGGGCGCTGCGGGACCAGTCCCAATTGTCGCTGTTGATGATCGACGTGGATTACTTCAAGTCCTACAACGACAACTTCGGCCACCTCGAGGGCGATGAAGCGCTGCGCAAGGTCGCCACGGCGATCCGCGACTCATGCAGCCGGCCTTCCGACCTGCCGGCCCGCTATGGCGGCGAGGAGTTCGCGCTGGTCTTGCCTGGCACGTCCCCTGGCGGTGCGCGGCTGATGGCCGAAAAACTGCGCCAGAGCGTCGTTGCCCTGAAGATCCCCCACGCCACGCCTGACGGCGGGGAAAACCTGACCATCAGCATCGGCGTCTCGACCTTCACCCCGCAGCAGGGCAGTGATTGCCGCGAGTTGATTTCCGCGGCGGACAAGGGGCTGTACATGGCCAAGCACAATGGGCGCAATCGGGTTGGAGTCGAATAAACTCCGGCTTGGCAGGGTTCCCTTTGTGGCGGAGCGGTTTATTGTGGCGAGGGGATTTATCCCCGCTGGGCTGCGAAGCAGCCCTAAAACCCGGCAACTCGGTGTGCCAGGAAAACTGAGTTGACTGCATTTGGGGCTGCTTCGCAGCCCAACGGGGATAAATCCCCTCGCCACAGTGCGCTGAATCTCATTCCCCCTAAAGCCGCCAGGCGGGCTGCCGCTGGCGCCTGATTACGTTATACTCGCCGGCTTTCAAAAGTTCGCCAACGAGTGCTGCCCGCCATGGAAATCAACCCGATCCTGAACACCATCAAGGACCTGTCCGAGCGCTCCGAAACTATTCGGGGGTATCTTTGACTACGATCAAAAGCATGAGCGCCTGACCGAAGTCAATCGCGAGCTTGAAGATCCGAATGTCTGGAACAACCCTTCGTACGCCCAGGAGCTGGGCCGCGAGCGTTCTGCGCTGGCGCAGATCGTCGAGACCCTGGACGAATTGTCCAGTGGCCTGGCCGATTGCCGCGACCTGCTGGACATGGCTGTCGAAGAGAACGACGAAGGCGCGGTCGGTGATGTCGTCGCCGAGCTGACGCGCCTGGACGAGAACCTCGCCAAGCTGGAATTCCGTCGCATGTTCAGCGGCGAGATGGACATGAACAACGCCTACCTGGACATCCAGGCCGGTTCCGGCGGCACCGAGGCCCAGGACTGGGCCAACATCCTGCTGCGCATGTACCTGCGCTGGGCCGACAAACGCGGTTTCGACGCGACCATCATGGAGCTGTCGGCCGGTGAAGTCGCCGGGATCAAGGGCGCCACCGTGCACATCAAGGGCGAATACGCCTTCGGCTGGCTGCGGACCGAGATCGGCGTGCACCGCCTGGTGCGCAAGAGCCCGTTCGACTCTGGCAACCGTCGCCATACCTCGTTCTCGGCGGTATTCGTCTCGCCGGAAATCGATGACAACATCGAAATCGAGATCAACCCGGCCGACCTGCGCATCGACACCTACCGTTCCTCCGGGGCCGGTGGCCAGCACGTCAACACCACCGACTCGGCCGTGCGGATCACCCACGTACCGACCAACACCGTGGTCAGTTGCCAGAACGAGCGTTCCCAGCACGCGAACAAAGACACCGCGATGAAGATGCTGCGGGCCCGCTTGTACGAGCAGGAAGTGCAGAAGCGCAACGCCGCGTCCCAGGCCCTGGAAGACACCAAGTCCGACATCGGCTGGGGTCACCAGATCCGCTCGTACGTGCTCGACGCCTCGCGGATCAAGGACCTGCGCACCAGCATCGAACGCAGCGACTGCGACAAAGTGCTCGACGGCGACATCGATGAATACCTGATCGCCAGCCTCAAGCAAGGGCTGTAACGCGACACCCACGCGGTGGGCAGGCACGCTTCCATGGGAGCGAGGCCTGCCCGCAAACTCCGGCCCCGGGGCCGGGGGCAACGAACCTGTGATGGAAACCTTAAAGACATGAGCGACCTAGAACTCGACCCGCAAGCCCTGCAACAGGAAGAAAACTCCCTGATCGCCCTGCGCAAGGAAAAGCTTGCTGCCGAGCGCGCCAAGGGCCAGGCCTTCCCCAACGACTTCCGCCGCGACGCGTATTGCGACGTCCTGCAGAAGAAGTACGCGGACAAGACCAAGGAAGAGCTGGCCGAGGCGGCGATTCCGGTCAAGGTTGCCGGTCGCATCATGCTCAACCGTGGTTCGTTCATGGTGATTCAGGACATGACCGGGCGCATCCAGGTCTACGTCAATCGCAAGACCCTGCCGGAAGAAACCCTGGCCGCCGTCAAGACCTGGGACCTGGGCGACATCATCGCTGCCGAAGGCACCCTGGCCCGCTCCGGCAAGGGCGACCTGTACGTCGAAATGACCAACGTGCGCCTGCTGACCAAGTCCCTGCGCCCATTGCCGGACAAGCACCACGGCCTGACCGACACCGAGCAGCGCTACCGCCAGCGCTACGTCGACCTGATCGTCAACGAAGAGGTGCGCCAGACCTTCCGCGTGCGTTCGCAAGTCATCGCCCACATCCGCAGCTTCCTGATGAAGCGTGACTTCCTCGAAGTCGAGACGCCGATGTTGCAGACCATCCCTGGCGGCGCGGCGGCCAAGCCGTTCGAAACCCACCACAACGCCCTGGACATGGAAATGTTCCTGCGTATCGCGCCGGAGCTGTACCTCAAGCGCCTGGTGGTCGGCGGGTTCGAAAAAGTCTTCGAGATCAACCGCAACTTCCGTAACGAAGGCGTTTCGACCCGGCACAACCCAGAGTTCACCATGCTCGAGTTCTACCAGGCCTACGCCGACTACGAAGACAACATGGACCTGACCGAGGAACTGTTCCGCGAGCTGGCGCAGTTGGTCCTGGGCAGCACCGACGTGCCGTACGGCGACAAGGTGTTCCACTTCGGCGAGCCGTTCGTGCGTTTGTCGGTGTTCGACTCGATCCTCAAGTACAACCCGGAAATCACCGCCGCCGACCTGCAGGACATCGACAAGGCCCGCGCCATCGCCAAGAAGGCCGGCGCCAAGGTGCTCGGCTTCGAAGGCTTGGGCAAGCTGCAAGTGATGATTTTCGAAGAGCTGGTCGAGCACAAGCTGGAGCAGCCGCACTTCATCACCCAGTACCCGTTCGAAGTGTCGCCTCTGGCCCGTCGCAACGACGAGAACCCAAGCGTGACCGACCGCTTCGAGCTGTTCATCGGTGGTCGTGAAATCGCCAACGCCTACTCCGAGCTCAATGACGCGGAAGACCAGGCCGAGCGCTTCATGGCCCAGGTGGCCGACAAGGACGCCGGCGACGACGAAGCCATGCACTACGACGCCGACTTCGTCCGTGCCCTGGAATACGGCATGCCGCCAACGGCCGGCGAAGGGATCGGCATCGATCGCCTGGTGATGTTGCTGACCAACTCACCGTCGATCCGCGATGTCATCCTCTTCCCGCACATGCGGCCCCAAGCGTAAATGCTTCAAATAAAAAGCCGCCTCGATGGGCGGCTTTTTATTGCCTGTCTGGTACAAACGTATCAATTGGTTACTTCTGAAATAGCGAGGAAAGACCTGTCGTGAATCGTGCAATGGCTCAAGAAGGTGCAGCGGGCGTCGCCACTGCTGTGGCTGAAAGTGTTCAGTACCAAGGTCGCAAGGCCAGCCGACAGGGCAGTGAACAGCGCCGACAGAAGATTCTCGACGCGGCCATGCGCATTGTCGTGCGCGATGGCGTGCGGGCGGTGCGACACCGCGCGGTGGCCGCCGAAGCGGGCGTGCCGCTGTCGGCCACCACGTATTACTTCAAGGACATCGATGACCTGCTCACCGATACCTTCGCCCAATACGTGGAGCGCAGCGCGGCCTTCATGGCCAAGTTGTGGGCCAATAACGAGGGCTTGCTGCGCGAGATGGTTGCCTATGGGGACGGCAGCGCCGAGTCGCGCTCGCAATTGGCCGACGACATCGCGCGGATGACCGCTGACTACGTGCAGCATCAACTGCAGAGCCGTCGCGACTACCTGATGGCCGAACAAGCGTTCCGCCAGGAAGCGTTGCTCAACCCGCGACTGGCGGTGCTGGTACGCTCTCATCAGCAAATCCTGTTGCACGGCACGTGTCAGTTTTTCCAGGTTCTGGGCTCGCGCGAGCCGCAACAGGATGCCAAAGTGTTGACGGCGATTATCGGACGGATGGAATATCAGGGCTTGCTCAATGGCGCCGAGCCGGTAGCCGAAGAAGACATGCTCGGCATCCTGACCCGCTACATGCACTTGGTACTGGCGTCGGTGTAGCCCTTTTAGGGTTACCACAGTCCCCTGTGGCGAGGGGATTTATCCCCGTTGGGCTGCGAAGCGGCCCCAAAACCAGCCAACTCGGTACATCTGGCTAACGGAGCTGACTGCAAAGGGGGCTGCTTCGCAGCCCAGCGGGGATAAATCCCCTCGCCACAGACCATAGGGAGTTTCAATGAAAGCCTGGCGTGCCGTTGTACTGGCCGTGTTGTTGCTGTTGCTCAGTGGTTGCCTGGTGTCGTTCAAGGCGCCATTGCCCGACAGCGAAGCCGCGCCCAAGGGCCTGCTCGGCCACTGGACCAGCACCAACGCCTGGGGCGAGCCGTTGAACCTGGAACTGACGGAAGTCGGCAAGCACCACTACCAGGCCATCAGTTACTTCAGGGCCAGGCCCCAGGAGCGCGAAGCCATTCCCCTGACGGTCTCTCGCCACGGCAGCCGCTGGTACCTGTCGGCAAAAGTGCCGGCCCGGTTTGGCGGACATTTCGTCATCGCCGGTTTCGAACTGACCGACAAGCAGGAACTGGTGGTCTACAACCTGGACATGGAACAGATCAACCAGGCCATCGGCCAGAAGCTCCTCAGCGGCCAGCCGAACCCGAGCGAAGAGGGTGATGGCGTGCTGGTGGACAGCGACATGAGCAAGGTTTTCAGCTACCTCGATGACCCGGCCAATTCCGACGTGTTCTCGGAAGCCGTGCGCTACCAGCGACTGGTCAAATCCCAATAACGGTTACAAGCGGACGTTTTTTCACAGGAGTTCCGGGTGGACGATTACCAGCAGACGATACGCACCTTGTCCGATCGCATTGTGCTGGCGCAGACGCCGATTCGCATTCTCGACGCGGTGAAGTGGGACGAGAACATCCGCAAGGGGTTTCTCAAGGCCAAGGGTAAGGAACTGCCGGCGGTGGACCGCGATTATTACCTCAACCGCCCCCTGTCGTTCGACTCCAGCAAAGTGAAGCTGGAGTTCCAGAACATCGAGCGCGACATCACCCGCCAGCTCGGGCAGTTCAACCCGGTTGGCCAGATCATGCGTCGCATGTGCAAGGAATACCGCATGGTGGTGCGCATGCTCGAAGCGCGCGGCACCGAGGATTTCGGGCTGATCTCACAGGAACTGTACGGCGCCGCCTCCGACGCCTTCCACGCTGGCGATCCGACCCTGGCCGACCTGGGCCTGATGCTCTCCGATTACCTGAACAACATCGACGGCCGTGGCGACCTCAAGGACGAACCCAAGGTGCTCAGCGCCAAGGAAGCCGTCGGCCTGTTGCAACACCGCCTCAACCGGGTGTTCGGCGAGGCCGAGGAAACCATCCGCGTGTTCGAGTCCGACGGCATCGTCGCTGACGCGGCGGCGGGCGCCGACTACATCAAGATCCGCACCGACGCGATGTTCAACGAGCGCGACGTCCGGGCGCTGGAAGTCCACGAAGGACTGGTGCACGTCGGCACCACCCTCAACGGCTTGAACCAGCCGATCTGCACCTTCCTGTCCAAGGGCCCGCCCTCGTCGACGGTGACCCAGGAAGGCCTGGCGATCCTCATGGAAATCATCACCTTCGCCTCCTACCCGAGTCGCCTGCGCAAGCTCACCAACCGCACCCGGGCCATTCATATGGTGGAGGAGGGGGCCGATTTCCTGCAGGTGTTCGAGTTCTTCCGCGAACAGGGTTTTGAAATGGCCGAAAGCTACGGCAACGCCAGCCGGGTGTTCCGTGGCTCGGTGCCGACCGGTCTGCCATTCACCAAAGACTTGTCCTACCTCAAGGGCTTCATCATGGTTTACAACTACATTCAGCTCGCCGTGCGCAAAGGCAAGCTGGAGCAGGTGCCGCTGCTGTTCTGCGGCAAGACCACCCTGGAGGACATGCGCACGTTGCGCCAGTTGGTGGATGAAGGCCTGGTCGTACCGCCCAAGTACCTGCCCGAGCAGTTCCGTGACATGAATGCACTGTCGGCCTGGATGTGCTTCTCCAACTTCTTGAACCACCTGAGCCTGGATCGGATCGAAGCGGATTATTCGAACATCCTTTAACCACAACACCGTCCCCCTGTGGGAGCGGGCTTGCTCGCGAAAGCGGTGTGTCAGCTAAGGATAATATTGACTGACACACCGCCTTCGCGAGCAAGCCCGCTCCCACAAAGGACGGTGTTTCAATTCTGATTTTTGCGAGGCTTCACCGGATGCGAAACCTCGGCATCATTTGCCTGCTGCTGGCCCTGGGCGGTTGCAGCTCCCTGCTGTTCTACCCGGAACGCGGCCTGCCGTTCACGCCGGAGCGGGCCAAGCTCGAATACCGCGACGTCACCCTGGCCACCGCTGATGGCCTGAAGCTGCATGGCTGGTGGCTGCCGGTGAAGCCGGGTGTAGAGGTCAAGGGCACGGTGCTGCACCTGCACGGCAATGGCGGCAACCTGGCCTGGCACCTCGGCGGGAGCTGGTGGTTGCCGGAGCAGGGTTATCAGGTGTTGATGGTCGATTATCGTGGCTATGGTGTTTCCGAAGGCGAGCCGAGCCTGCCGGCGATTTACCAGGACATCGATGCGGCATTCAAATGGCTCGACGATGCGCCCGAGGTCCGGGGCAAGCCGTTGGTGCTGCTCGGCCAGAGCCTGGGTGGCGCATTGGCGGTGCATTATCTGGTCGAGCATCCCCAGCGCCAGCAGCAGCTCAAGGCTTTGGTGCTGGACGGGGTGCCCGCCAGCTACCGCGATGTCGGGCGTTTCGCCCTCGGCACGTCGTGGCTGACCTGGGCGTTCCAAGTGCCGCTGTCGTGGCTGGTGCCGGACGGTGACAGCGCCATCGGCTCGATCGCGCAATTGAACGGCGTGCCAAAACTGATCTACCACAGCCTCGATGACCCGATCGTGCCTCTTTCCAACGGCATCCGCTTGTATCAAGCTGCGCCGCCGCCCCGGGTGTTGCAACTGACCCGTGGCGGGCATGTGCAGACCTTCGCCGACCCGACCTGGCGAACCGTGATGCTGCGCTACCTCGACGACCCCCAGCATTTCGATGGCCTGCGCCGCCTGGGTGAAGTCCCTAATTATCCGAAATCCCCTGTTGAACCATCCGAGAACCCGCAATGAGCGAAGAACGTAACGCCATCCCCCTGATCATCACCGGTATCTGCAGCATCCTCGGCACTGTCGCGGTGCTGTGGTACTACGGCTACCTGCATTTCGCCAAGCCCGAGGATGCGTTGCTGCTCAACCAGTTCACCATGCTCAAGACCGTGCCGGGCGAGGACTACAAGGTCTCCCTGGAGCCGGCGCCGCAGGTCGCCCAGTGCATCGATGGCGTGCTGGTGTTGTTCGACACCGAGCAGAAAGGCCTGACCGGCGTGCTGATCAACGAGAAGAAGCGTGCAGTGCGGTGCATGGGGCAGGAAACCCCGCAAAAACTGCAGCCGTAATCCAATCTCAAGGACACCGCTATCCCTTGTGGGAGCGAGCTTGCTCGCGATAGCGGCATTACAGTCAACAGAGATGGTGCCTGTCCCACCGCCATCGCGAGCAAGCTCGCTCCCACAGGGAAGGGGTACAGCCAAATATATGCGGCCATGAAAAAGCCCCGCCTGACGAAACCAGGCGGGGCTTTTCAGTTGCACTCAACCGATCAGTTGGCGCTCATGGTCGAACGCGGGGCGACGGGCTGGTTGTCGTTGGAGATGGTCACTTCCACGCGACGGTTCATGGCGCGGCCCGAGACGCTGGTGTTATCGGCGACCGGGAATTCCTTGCCATAACCCTGGGTCACGATGCGGGCTGGATCGACGCCCATTTTCACCAGGGCCGTGCGCACGGAGCTGGCACGGCGCTCGGACAGCGACTGGTTGTAGGAGTCCGAGCCGGTGCTGTCGGTGTAGCCTTCGATGATCACCTTGCGATCCGGATTTTCCTGGAGGAATTGCGCAAGCTTGCTCACGTTGGTCATGCCGCTGGTGCGCAGGTCGGATTTGTTGGTGGCAAACAGCACGTCGCCGAAGGTCACCAGGGTACCGCGCTCGGTCTGCTTGGCGTTGAGGCTGTCCTGCAACTGCTTGATCTGCGCGTTACGGGCTTCCAGCAATGCACGGGCGCGTTCGTCACCGGCGTTTTTCAGTTCGGCTTCGGCGTTGCGCAGGGCGATGGTCTGCTTGGCCACTTCGACGCGCTGGTTGGTCAGGTAGGCCAACTGGTCGACCTTGGCTTCGTCTTCGTTATCCAGGTAGGCCTTGTCGGCCTTGGCCAGGAAATCGGCGGCATCCTTGGTTTCCAGCGCAGCCACTTTGGTCGCCGCCGGATCGGCCTGCAGCCCGTTGTAGTTGGTGCGGGCCTGTTCCAGGTTCGCGTTCGGATCGTGGGAGCAAGCGGCCAGGGCTACGCAGGCGGCAAGCAGGGCGGGCATCATGAAATGTTTGTGCGTCATAGTCTGTCGTCCTTTTATCGATGAGAAATACGTCGTGGCGTGAGCGGTTTACTGAACCTTGTTCATGCCTTCCTGACGCAGTTCCTGAACCCCTTTCTGAGAGTCCTTGAGAGCCTGTTCGGCCTTGGCGGCCTGGGCCTTGCGCTCAGCGACGCGGGCATCCCATTCGGCCTGTTCGGCCAGACGCTTGGCCTCTTCGTAGTTCTCGTCGTGCATGGCGATTTCGGCTTGCTTGAGTTTGTCCTGGGCCGATTTCATTTCCACCGCGGCGAACTCGGTGCCACCGGCGCTGACGGCGCTGTTGACCGCCGATTGCGTGACCGCATATTGCTCCGACGGTGGATTGCCGGCACAACCGGCCAGGATGAAGCTGCTACCGATAGCCAGGGCAGCCAACTTCAGGCCGCGCAGGCCAGTGGATGAGGGTTTGGCAGTGCAGGTATTCATAGGCTTCAACTCCATTGGAAAACTCCTGAAAAAACACGAATCCATGCTGGGACCGAAGCCGTGACGTCTGTTTTGGCGCGGGCGCCAGGGCGCGTTTATTTAAACGGCCGTTCCAGTATGGTTACTCGGTGTGACCCGAGGCGTTTTTCAAAAGTTCAGGCAAGGATGGCCATTCGCCAAAAGAATTGCTGACTGATCGGTCAGGGGCAAAAAAGCTGAACTTTCAAGGCGTGCAGCGGTATTACGGGCGCCGTGAGGCGTGCATTTTTTTGGGCGAGGCGCGTGTAGGAACTGCCGAGCGAAGCGGGGCTGCGATCTTTTGATCTTTCACTCGGAACTCGAGTATCAGAAGAACGATCGCAGCCTCGCTTCGCTCGGCAGCTCCACAGGGGGCAGGAGTCAGTGTTTGGATTTGTCGTTCTGCGAGGAAAGTTCATGCAGATGGCGGCGGGACAATGCGAGGAACCGCGGGGTCGGCCCGACGTCTTCGTACAGCGGATCGCCTTCTTCATCGGTGGCCACTACCTGCGATCCCCTGACGTAGGGAAAGCTGGCTTCCAGCTCTTCCAGTGCCGCGCCGATGAGCTCGCCGAGCAATTCTTCAGGGTGGCGCTTGGGGTACATGTCGCAGATGGCCGCCAGGCGTGCCGCGGCCTCGACGTCGAGATGAATCGTGTAGCCGGTCTGGGTCAGGCGACCCTTGGCGTTTTCTTCCCAATGCTGGGCAAGCTCACGGATTTTCATGATGACCTCAATAGCCCTGCTTTTGGCGGGCGCGATAGTGACAAGCCGTCGTGTGGCTTATCCATGAGACTAGCTTTGCCTGACAAGGTTTAAAGTCCCTTCGTCGCTTGTCATTAACGACTGGCATCGGCACTCTCTCCTACAAAGCTGTCCGGACCTTTTTGCTGGAGAACTGCTGATGACCGATATCGATGCCCGCTTGCGCGAGGACGTCCACCTGCTCGGCGAGCTGCTGGGCAACACCATTCGCGACCAGTACGGGGACACCTTTCTCGACAAGATCGAGCAGATCCGCAAGGGCGCCAAGGCTGATCGCCGTGGTTCCATGGACGCCGAGCTGAGCGCCAGCCTCAACCAGTTGAGCGAGGATGAACTGCTGCCGGTGGCGCGGGCGTTCAACCAGTTCCTCAACTTGGCCAACATCGCCGAGCAATACCAATTGATTCATCGGCGCGAAGAATCCAAGCCTGCACCGTTCGAAGCGCGAGTGCTGCCCGAACTGCTGGCGCGCCTGCGTGCCGAAGGCCACAGCGCTGAATCGCTGGCCAGGCAATTGGGCCGGCTGGACATCGAACTGGTTCTCACCGCCCACCCCACCGAAGTCGCCCGGCGTACGCTGATCCAGAAATACGACGCCATTGCTGCGCAATTGGCCGCCCAGGATCACCGCGACCTCACCAGCGCCGAGCGCGCGCAAATCCACCAGCGCTTGCAACGGTTGATCGCCGAAGCCTGGCACACCGAAGAAATTCGCCGGACCCGGCCCACGCCCGTGGACGAGGCCAAGTGGGGTTTCGCGGTGATCGAGCATTCGCTGTGGCACGCCATCCCCAATTACCTGCGCAAGGCCGACCAGGCCCTTCACGCCGCCACCGGGCTGCGCTTGCCCCTGGAAGCCGCGCCGATCCGCTTTGCCTCGTGGATGGGCGGCGACCGTGACGGTAACCCGAACGTCACCGCCGCAGTCACCCGTGAGGTGCTGTTGCTGGCGCGTTGGATGGCGGCGGACCTTTATCTGCGCGATGTCGATCACCTGGCGGCGGACCTGTCCATGCAAAAGGCCAGCGATGCCTTGCGTACCCAGGCCGGGGAGAGTGCCGAACCCTATCGCGCGGTTCTCAAGCAATTGCGTGAGCGCCTGCGGGCCACGCGCAACTGGGCCCAGGCTTCCTTGAAGGCCGCGACGCCGGCCAGCGCCGAGGTGCTGCAGAACAACCGCGAACTGCTCGATCCGCTGGAGTTGTGCTACCAGTCCCTGCACGAATGCGGCATGGGCGTGATCGCCGACGGACCGCTGCTTGATTGCCTGCGCCGCGCCGTGACCTTCGGACTGTTCCTCGTGCGCCTCGATGTGCGCCAGGATTCGACTCGCCATACGACGGCCATGACCGAGATCACCGATTACCTCGGGCTTGGGCGTTATGAAGACTGGAATGAAGAGCAGCGCATCAGTTTCCTGCTGGAAGAGTTGAATAACCGTCGTCCATTGTTGCCGCCACATTTCAAGCCGTCGGCCGATACCGCCGAAGTCCTGGCGACCTGCCGGGAAGTCGCGGCGGCACCTGCGGCGTCCCTGGGTTCCTACGTGATCTCCATGGCCGGCGCGGCTTCCGACGTGCTGGCGGTGCAGCTGCTGCTCAAGGAAGCCGGCGTGCTGCGGCCGATGCGGGTAGTGCCGCTGTTCGAAACCCTTGCCGACCTGGATAACGCCGGGCCGGTGATGGAGCGTCTTTTGTCGCTGCCCGGCTACCGTGCACGCCTGCAAGGGCCTCAGGAAGTGATGATCGGCTATTCCGATTCGGCCAAGGACGCCGGCACCACGGCGGCGGCCTGGGCGCAATATCGGGCGCAGGAGCGCTTGGTGGATATCTGTCGCGAGCAGCAAGTCGAACTGCTGCTGTTCCACGGTCGCGGGGGCACGGTGGGCCGTGGCGGTGGCCCGGCGCATGCGGCGATCCTGTCTCAGCCGCCGGGTTCGGTGGCCGGTCGGTTCCGCACCACTGAACAGGGCGAAATGATTCGTTTCAAATTTGGCCTGCCAGACATCGCCGAACAGAACCTCAACCTTTATCTCGCTGCGGTGCTGGAGGCGACCCTGCTGCCACCGCCGCCGCCCACGCCAGAATGGCGTCATTTGATGGACGAGCTGGCCGCCGACGGCGTCCGAGCCTATCGCGCCGTGGTGCGGGAAAATCCGCAATTCGTCGAGTATTTCCGCCAGTCCACGCCGGAGCAGGAATTGGGCCGGCTGCCCCTGGGCAGTCGGCCGGCCAAGCGCCGCGCCGGAGGTATCGAAAGCCTACGGGCGATTCCGTGGATCTTCGGCTGGACCCAGACGCGCCTGATGCTGCCGGCCTGGCTCGGTTGGGAAACCGCCTTGGGCAAGGCGCTGGAGCGCGGCGAGGGTGAGTTGCTCGGGCAGATGCGCGAGCAATGGCCGTTCTTCCGTACCCGCATCGACATGCTCGAGATGGTGCTGGCCAAGGCCGACGCTGACATTGCCCAGTCCTATGATGAGCGTCTGGTGGAGCCGGCACTGCTGCCGTTGGGCGTGCATTTACGCGACCTATTGTCGCAGGCCTGCGCGGTGGTCCTGGGGTTGACCGGCCAGTCGCAGCTACTGGCACATAGCCCAGACACGCTGGAATTCATTCGCCTGCGCAACACCTACCTCGACCCGCTCCACCTGTTGCAGGCCGAACTGTTGGCGCGTTCGCGGCAGCAGGACGTTGCCCAGGGCAGCCCCGTGGAACAGGCGTTGCTGGTGTCTGTGGCAGGGATCGCCGCCGGTTTGCGCAACACCGGTTGACGTCGGGGCGTTGCGTGAAACAGCTCGCCCGGTTCGCCCGGGCGTAGCCGTTTGCGGGGAAGGGCAGGTCGACCAGGCGACAGTTTGTTGCCCGGTTGCGACTCTCGCCACCTCATACAAAGGTCGCGTCGGGCGCGGGTTCCTCCGACTTTCGGCGGCTTGTGTGGCTCGGGCCTGCTGTGTATCTTGAGCAGCCTTTGACCGTTTGGGCGGTCACGATCCTGTTTTTCGAAGATTGGCCCCACGAGGCGAATCCGAGCGTTTTACATAAAAAAATTGAGGAGCACATCGATGCGCGTCATTCTGCTGGGAGCTCCCGGGGCCGGTAAAGGTACTCAGGCAAAGTTCATCACCGAGAAATTCGGTATCCCGCAAATCTCCACCGGCGACATGCTGCGTGCCGCGGTCAAGGCTGGCACCCCATTGGGTGTTCAAGCCAAGAGCATCATGGATGCCGGCGGCCTGGTGTCGGATGACCTGATCATCGCCCTGGTCAAGGATCGCATCGCTCAACCGGACTGCGCCAATGGCTTCCTGTTCGACGGTTTCCCGCGCACCATTCCCCAGGCTGAAGCCCTGGTGACTGCCGGAGTGGAGCTCGATCACGTGGTCGAAATCGCGGTAGATGACGAAGAAATCGTCCAGCGCATTGCCGGCCGTCGCGTTCACGAAGCGTCCGGTCGTGTCTATCACACCGTCTACAACCCGCCAAAGGTCGCCGGCAAGGACGACGTGACTGGCGACGAGCTGGTGCAACGCAAGGACGACACTGAAGAAACCGTGCGTCATCGCCTGTCGGTCTACCATTCCCAGACCAAGCCGCTGGTGGACTTCTACCAGAAGCTGTCCGCTGCCCAGGGCAAGCCGAAGTACAGCCACATCCCGGGCGTTGGCTCGGTCGATGCGATCACCGGCAAGGTGCTTGAAGCGCTGAGCTGAAAAGTCTGATCAGTTGCATCGACGACGGCCCGCTTGCGGGCCGTAGTTGTTTATACTGGCGCACTTTTTCCCCACCTGATTTACGGACACATCGATGAGCACCTTGCTGGCCCTGGACACCGCGACCGAAGCTTGCTCCGTTGCCTTGCTGCACGACGGCAAGGTCACGAGCCATTACGAGGTGATCCCGCGCCTGCACGCGCAGAAGTTGTTGCCAATGATCCAGCAGTTGTTGAGCGACGCCGGGACGACCTTGCAAGCGGTTGACGCAATTGCCTTTGGCCGTGGGCCCGGGGCGTTCACCGGCGTGCGGATCGCCATTGGCGTCGTGCAGGGCCTGGCCTTTGCCCTGGAACGTCCGGTATTGCCGGTGTCGAACCTGGCGGTGCTGGCCCAGCGTGCCTTGCGCGAACACGGCGCGCGCCAGGTGGCGGCTGCCATTGATGCACGCATGGACGAGGTGTACTGGGGCTGTTATCGCGAAACCGATGGCGAGATGCGCCTGGTGGGCCGTGAAGCAGTATTGCCACCCGAGTCGGCGGCATTGCCGGAAGAGGCGAGTGGCGATTGGTTCGGCGCCGGTACCGGGTGGGGCTATGGCGAGCGGATCGGCGCCAGCGTTGGCGGCCAGGACGCGTCGATGCTGCCCCATGCCGAAGACCTGCTGGCGCTGGCACGCTTCGCTTGGGAGCGCGGCGAGGCCATTGCGGCCGATGAGGCGCAGCCGGTTTACCTGCGGGACAAGGTCGCAACGCCCAAGTCCGAGCGCTAAACAAGCATTACCCCATCCAAAGGCGAGCGCAGTTGTGGCGAGGGGATTTATCCCCGCCCGAGTGCGCAGCACTCGTCAAGTGTGTGGCTGACAAAACAATGTCGGGGGCGCTGCGCGCCCAGCGGGGATAAATCCCCTCGCCACGAGGCATTCTTCAGCCCCTGGACTTCCAGCCAAAAAGTCATTGTCCGATCCAAAAGTCACACCCAACCTTGCCAGTCGTCACTTTTTCAGCCTGTTTTTAAACCTTTTTGACTTTATGTGTTCTAGTTATCACTTGCGCATTTGCGCGGCTGCGAATGTGCCGCTAAATTGCCATCATTGATACCGAGCATTTTGTCATGCGTATAGACGGCGTTTCATCACAGTCCTATCCCATCAAGCGTCGGCCTCGTGCGGGTAAAGCCGCTGAGCCCGAAACCTTCGATGACATCGATGGCGACCTGGAACTTCCGTCCGAAGAGCAACTGGCCGCCCGTGCCGCCAAAGCCTCCGCGCAACGCCTGAGCAATCTCCCCGCCCGCCAGCAAGACATGCTGTACCACCGCGCCATGAGCCGCAGTGTCGCCACGGCCCTTGCCAGCTATTTGAGCACTGCCGGTTTTGTCGACTGGGATATGGAAGTGCTGGGGCTCGACCTCTACATCTGATGCGGCTGCCTTATTACCTCGGCTGCCCGTCCTGGAGTGAAAACGCCTGGCGCGATTACCTTTATCCCCAGGACACCAAGAGCTCCGACTTCCTGAATCTCTATAGCCAGGTCTTCAACGCCGTGGAAGGCAACACGACCTTCTATGCGAGCCCGTCTGCGGCCACCGTCCAGCGCTGGGCGGAAATCATGCCCGAACATTTTCGTTTCACGGCCAAGATTCCGGGCGACATCAGTCACGGCGGTGACTTGCGCGAACACCTGACCGCCGCCGAAACCTTCGTTCAATTGCTCAGCCCGCTGGGCGAGCGGGTTTCGCCGTTCTGGCTGCAACTGTCCAAGGCGTTCACGCCCAATCGGCTATCGGAGCTGGCAGCTTTCATCGACGCTTTCCCGCGACCGTTGGCCGTCGAGGTCCGTCACGATGAGTTCTTCGCCAAGGGCGATGCCGAGCGCCAGCTCAATCGCCTGTTGCTCGATCGCGGCGTGGAACGTATCTGCCTCGATCCACGGGGTTTGTTCAGCTGTGCCTCGACCGATCCCTCAGTGATCCATGCCCAATATAAAAAGCCACGGGTGCCTACGCGGCCAGCAGCGTTCACCCAATGCCCACAGGTGCGCTTCGTCGGCCATCCCGTGGTGGAAGCCAACGAGCCGTTCCTGACGCCTTGGGTGGAGAAAATCGCCGAGTGGATCGAAGAAGGGCGCACGCCGTACATGTTCCTGCACACCGCCGACAACCTCCTGGCGGCAAGACTCGCGATGCATTTTCACAGCCGCTTGATGAGCCGTTTGCCTGGCTTGCCGGCCCTGCCTGAGCTATATAGAGAACCCGCCGCCGAGCAACTGGGTTTGCTCTGAGGCGATCTCTTCCCTAGTTCAGGAGTGACTTTCATGGATGCACAAACCCGGCGAGCCCAGGCGTTCAAGGCCTTGCACGAGCGTGAAGGGGCGTTTGTCATTCCCAATCCGTGGGATGCCGGTTCGGCCAAGATGCTCGCCACCCTTGGCTTCGAAGCCTTGGCCACCACCAGTGCCGGCTACGCTTTTTCCCTGGCGAGACCCGATGGTGGGCTGGCCCTGGATGACACACTGGCCAACGTGCGAGCGATCGTGGCGGCCACGGATTTGCCAGTGGCCGTCGACCTGGAGAACGGTTTCGCCGATGCGCCCGAAGCCTGTGCCCAGAGCCTGCTGCGTGCGGCAGAAGCCGGCGCGGTAGGCGGCTCGATCGAAGATGCCACCGGGCGCGTCGACAGTCCTATTTATTGTTTCGATCATGCCGTGGCGCGAGTCAAAGCCGCCGCCGAGGCTGTGCGGAGCCTGCCTTTTCCTTTTCTGCTGACCGCCCGGGCGGAGAATTTCCTGCACGGCAAACCCGACCTGGACGACACCATTCGACGCTTGAAGGCGTTCGCCGACGCAGGTGCCGACGTGCTCTACGCGCCGGGGTTGAGCAGCGCCGAACAAGTCCTCGCTGTGGTCCGGGCCGTGGCGCCCAAGCCGGTGAATGTGCTGATGTCCGGCGCGCTGGACCTCACCGTGGCACAGTTGAGCGAACTGGGCGTCAAGCGCATCAGCGTCGGATCGGCCCTGGCACTGGCGGCCTACGGCGAGTTCTTCCGCGCTGCCGAGGAGATCCAGCAGCAGGGGACGTTCACCTTCACCCGTCGCTCGATGCCGTACAGTCAGGCCAATCAATTATTCAAGGGTTGATGCCCGAGGCGTTGTCGTGCGGTTTTTCAAAGTGTTGATGGTATTGGCGCTGGTTGCTGGCGCTGCGGTATTTGGGGTTTGGCGCGGCTGGCTGTCGGTGCCGCCGCAATGGAATCCCTGGGCGCCGTTGGACGTCAACGTTCCGCCGAACCTGCTGACCCGCTACAAGCTGATGGCCCTGCGCAACGACCCGCAACTGTGCGACCAGGCGCTTGCGACATCAGGGCTTCGCACCGCTCGCCAGGCGGACAGCGGCGCCAACACGACGTGTCCGTTGACCAATGTGTTGCGGGTGCAGGGCGGCGAGGTGGCATTGAGCAGCAGCTTCCTGGCCAGCTGCCCGCTGGCCGTGGCCTTCGCGTTGTTCGAGCGCCATGCACTGCAGCCGGCGGCAACGGCGGTTTATGGGCAGAAGGTCACGCGGGTCGATCACTTGGGCAGCTTTGCCTGTCGCAATATGTACGGTCGTGAAAGCGGCGCGCGCAGCCAGCATGCCACCGCCAGCGCGCTCGACATCGCCGGGTTTCGCCTGGCCGATGGGCGCGCGGTCAGCGTGCTCAAGGACTGGCCGAAGGACAGCACCGATGCGCAGTTCCTGCGGCAGGTGCGCGACGGCGCCTGCGACATGTTCAGTGTGGTGTTGAGTCCGGACTACAACGCGGCGCACCGCAACCATTTTCATCTGGATGTCGGGCCGTGGTGGATCTGTCGGTAAGAATCAGGCGGCGATGCGCAGGTTCTGCAGCACGATCGGCCGTGCCCAGCGAGTGTCGAAATCGAGTTGTTTCTGTTGTGCCACCAATTCCTCTTCCGGGAACGGCGGGAAGGGTTTGTCCAACAGCTCGAGTTCGAACTCGGCAATCGGCAGGTGCAACGGACGCGGTTGTGGTGCCGGGCCCGGATCTGGCAGGGGTTGGCCGGCGGTGAGAACGATCGGGCGGACCCAATTGCTCTCGAAGGTCTGCTGCTTTTGCTGGGCGACGATTTCTTCCGGCGGGAAGGGTGGGAACGGCTTGTCCAGCAAATCAAGTTCGAACTCGGCGATCGGCAGGAACAGCGGCTCGGGTGGCTTGACCTGGGTCTCAGTCACATCGCAGGTGCGTTGGCTGACGATGTGTTCCAGCAGTTCGGCGCCGAGGGTCGGTTCAACCGCTTCATCGAGGGCGACGGGCTGGTAGCTGCCTGGCGCCGGTGCGTTTTCACCCAACTGATCGGCCAGGGCCCGGGCGAAAAAATCCTGCCACAGGTGACTGACGCCGCTCAGCGCTTGGGTGTTACGCAGGCTGTAATCGCCGTAAGGGGAGATAACGCCTATCGATGTGGATTGAATGTCTGACATTTTTCTCGGTCGACGCTCAGCTCTGGCAAAATGCCGTTCACCGTTGTTATCGGCCGTTTTTGCCGATCCTTAATTTTTTGAGCGTGTTTTCATGATTGAGCAACCCGCGGCCTGCCGCATCCACGTCGAGGCCCTGGCCCCGGCCTTCCAGGCGCAAGCCGAGCAATGGGCCGAGCGGCTTGGCCTGCCGTTGCAAGTAGACGATGGCGAGTTTGCCTTGCAGGTTGGCGAGCAGGGTTTGCAATTGCAGCAACTGGGGCCGGACGCGCCGGGACCGGTGCGGGTGGACTTCGTCGAGGGTGGCGCGGCCCATCGTCGGTTGTACGGCGGCGGCAGCGGCCAGATGATCGCCAAGGCCGTCGGTGTCGCCCAAGGTGTGCGTCCTCGGGTACTCGACGCCACGGCTGGGCTGGGCAAGGACGCGTTCGTGCTGGCGAGCCTGGGCTGCGAAATGAGCCTGATCGAGCGCCAGCCGCTGATCGGCGCCTTGCTGGAAGATGGCCTGGCCCGTGGCGCGGAGGATTTCGACGTGGCGCTGATCGTGGCGCGCATGCGTTTGCTCAAGGGCAATTCCATCGAGGTGATGCGCACCTGGGAAGGCGAGCCGCCCCAGGTAATCTACCTGGACCCGATGTTCCCTCATAGGGAGAAAACCGCCCTGGTGAAGAAAGAGATGCGCCTGTTCCGGCCATTGGTGGGTGATGACAATGACGCCCCGGCGCTGTTGGCCGCGGCACTGGCGCTGGCGACCCACCGGGTGGTGGTGAAGCGTCCTCGCAAGGCGCCTTGCATCGAAGGGCCGAAGCCGAGTCATGGGTTGGAGGGCAAGTCCAGTCGGTACGACATCTATCCCAAGAAAGCGCTCAAGGCTTGAGATCGCGGTGCCTTCGTTCGCGAGCCTGCTCGCGAAGGGGCTTCCTATGCTGAAATGATGGCGCTGGAAAACTAAGCCCGATAAGCTCGCACAAACAACCCCACCACTTCCTGCACATGAGTCTCGGCCGACTCGGCGTCCTGCGGCCCATCGCAGCCGTACAGCAACCGGAAATTCGCCGCGCCCTTGATCAGGCAGAAGAAATGCTCGGCGGCATTTCGCGGTTTGTCGATGCTCAAGGCGCCGCTCTGGTTGACCTTACTCAGCAAGCGCTCCATGCCTGAGAGCATGCGTTGCGGGCCGGCCTCGTAGAAAATCGTCGAAAGTTTCGGATCCTGGCTGCCCAAGGCAATCATCAACCGATGCAGGTTGACCGATTCGTCGCTGTTGATCAGTTGATTGAAACCACGGGCGATGTTCAGCAACACGTGCTCAATGGGAACGCCATCAGGCCATTCGAAAAAAAGCGTCGGTACCTGCTCCTCGCACTTGGCAATCACCGCGGCGGCAAACAGGGTTTCCTTGTCGTTGAAGTGACTGTAGACCGTCAGCTTCGACACGCCGGCCTCGGTCGCCACGGCATCCATGCTGGTACTGGCGTAACCCAGGCTCAGGAACAGACGTTTCGCGGCGTCGAGAATGGCTTGGCGCTTGGCCAGATCCTTTGGGCGACCGGGGCCGCTGGGAGGGAGAGGATTGTTCGACATTATTCGCTTTTAATACTGGACTGGTGAGTTTGCTATTAATAACATACTCGCCAGTATAATTATTCCAAGCACCATTAGCGAAAGGTCATCCACCATGTTCCGCTATGTCCTGCCCCTCGCCCTGCCAGTCAGCCTGGCTTTTTTATTGTCTGCGTGTGGCCACGATGAGCCGGTCGCCGCTGTCGTCCGCCCCGCCATGGTGGTCAAGCCAGAGCCTTCGGCCTTGGCGATGGACAGTTATCCTGGCGAAGTGCGGGCGCGGTTCGAACCGGACCTGGCGTTTCGCATTGGCGGCAAAGTGAGCCGACGGTTGGTCGAAGAGGGGCAGCGGGTCAAGGCTAATCAATCCTTGGCTGAACTCGATCCTGAAGATGTACGCCTGCAACTGGAAGCGAGCCGGGCCCAGGTCGCCGCCGCCGAGGCCAACTTGAGCCTGGTGCGCGCCGAGCGCGACCGCTACAAGACCTTGATGGAACGGCAGATGGTCAGCCGCTCCCAATACGACAACGCCGAGAATCTCTATCGCTCCGGGGCCGCGCGGCTCAAGCAGATCAAGGCTGAATTCGATGTCGCCAGCAACCAGGCGAGCTATTCCGTATTGCGCGCGCCCCAGGATGGCGTCGTGGCCCGGCGTTCGGTGGAGGTCGGTCAAGTGGTGTCGGCCGGGCAAACGGTCTTCACGCTGGCCACCGACGGTGAGCGTGAGGTGCTGATCAGCTTGCCTGAGCAGAGCTTCGGTCGCTTCAAGATCGGCCAGCCGGTTTCGGTGGAGCTGTGGAGCCAACCCGACCAGCGCTTCAGCGGGCACATCCGCGAGCTCTCGCCCGCCGCCGACCCGAAATCCCGCACCTTCGCCGCTCGCGTCGCGTTCACCGCCGGCAGCGTCCCGGCGGAACTGGGCCAGAGCGCCCGGGTGTTTATCCAGAATGCCGAAAAGGTCCCGCTGTCAGTGCCGCTGTCGGCCCTCACCGCCGAAAACGGCGCGACCTACGTCTGGGTGGTCAACGCCAACAACACCCTCAAGAAAGTCCCGGTCCGTGTCGGTGCCTTTGGCGAAAAGACCGTGCCGGTACTTGAAGGCCTGGGCGCCAACGATTGGGTGGTCGCCGCGGGCGTGCATGTGCTCCTCGATGGCCAGCAGGTGCGGCCGGTGGATCGCTCCAACCGCGTGGTCAACCTGGCGGCCAAGGAGTAATCCCCGATGGGTTTCAATCTTTCCGAATGGGCGTTGCGCAACCGCCAGATCGTACTGTTCCTGATGCTGTTGCTGGCAATCGTCGGAGCACTTTCCTACACCAAGCTCGGCCAGAGCGAAGACCCGCCGTTCACCTTCAAGGCCATGGTCATCCGCACGATCTGGCCCGGCGCCACGGCTGAGGAAGTGTCGCGCCAGGTCACCGAGCGTATCGAAAAGAAGCTGATGGAGACCGGCGATTACGAAAAGATCGTCTCGTTCTCCCGCCCGGGGGAATCCCAAGTGACTTTCGCGGCGCGTGATTCCATGCATTCGGCGCAGATTCCCGAGCTGTGGTATCAGTTGCGCAAGAAGATCGGCGACATTCGCCACACCTTGCCGCCGGATGTCCAGGGGCCGTTCTTCAACGATGAATTCGGCACCACCTTCGGCAATATCTACGCGCTGACCGGCGAAGGTTTCGACTATGCCGTGCTCAAGGATTACGCCGATCGCATCCAGCTCCAGCTGCAGCGGGTCAAGGATGTGGGCAAGGTCGAACTGATCGGTTTGCAGGACGAGAAGATCTGGATCGAGTTGTCGAACGTTAAGCTGGCGACCCTCGGCCTGCCCTTGGCGGCGGTCCAGCAGGCCCTTGAAGAGCAGAACACGGTTTCCACCGCCGGCTTCTTCGAAACCGGCAGCGAGCGTTTGCAGCTACGAGTCTCGGGGAATTTCCAGACCGTGGAAGAGATCCGCAACTTCCCGATCCGGGTCGGCGATCGTACGTTCCGTATCAGCGACCTGGCGGACGTGCGCCGCGGTTTCAACGACCCGCCGGCGCCCCGCATGCGCTTCATGGGCGAGGACGCCATCGGCCTGGCCGTGGCGATGAAGCAAGGCGGGGATATCCTGATTCTGGGCAAGGCCCTTGAGGTCGACTTTGCTCGCCTCCAGAACTCACTGCCGGCCGGCATGCAATTGCACAAGGTGTCGGACCAGCCGGCGGCGGTGAAAACCGGCGTCGGTGAGTTCGTCCAGGTGCTGGTGGAAGCGCTGACCATCGTGCTGCTGGTGAGCTTCTTCTCCCTCGGGCTGCGCACCGGGATGGTGGTGGCGCTGGCGATTCCGCTGGTGCTGGCGATGACCTTCGCGGCGATGTATTACCTGGGCATCGGCCTGCACAAGATATCCCTCGGCGCGCTGGTCCTGGCGCTGGGTCTGCTGGTGGACGACGCGATCATTGCGGTGGAGATGATGGCGATCAAGATGGAGCAGGGCTTCGACCGGATCAAGGCAGCCAGCTTCGCCTGGACCAGCACGGCGTTTCCGATGCTCACCGGCACCTTGATCACGGCGGCGGGGTTCCTGCCGATCGCCACCGCTCAATCGGGCACGGGGGAATACACCCGGTCGATTTTCCAGGTGGTCACCCTTGCGTTGCTGGCGTCCTGGGTCGCCGCGGTGGTGTTCGTGCCGTACCTGGGGGAAAAATTCCTCCCGGACCTGGCGAAGATTCATGCGGCCAAGCATGGCACGGTCGACGGCCAGCCAGATCCCTACGGCACGCCGTTCTACCAACGTGTGCGGCGCCTGGTGGAATGGTGCGTGCGCCGGCGCAAAACGGTCATCGCATTGACTGTGCTGTTGTTCCTGGGCTCGGTGGTGCTGTTTCGTTTTGTCCCGCAGCAGTTTTTCCCGGCGTCGGGGCGACTGGAACTGATGGTCGACCTGAAACTCGCCGAAGGCGCTTCCTTGGTCAATACCGCGGAACAGGTCAAGCGCCTGGAAGCGCTGCTCAAGGATCACGCCGGCATCGACAATTATGTTGCCTACGTCGGCACCGGATCACCGCGTTTCTATCTGCCGCTGGACCAGCAACTGCCGGCGCCAAGCTTCGCCCAATTCGTGGTGCTGGCCAAGACCATCGAAGACCGCGAGCCGTTGCGCAGTTGGCTGATCAGCACCCTGAACGAGCAGTTCCCGACGTTGCGCTCGCGGGTGACACGCCTGGAGAACGGTCCGCCGGTGGGCTACCCGGTGCAGTTCCGCGTGACGGGCGAGCACATCGAGGTAGTCCGGGCCCTGGCGCGGAAAGTGGCGACGAAGGTCCGGGAAAATCCCTACGTTGCCAATGTACATCTGGACTGGGAAGAGCCGAGCAAGGTGGTGTATCTGAATATCGACCAGGACCGCGCCCGGGCCTTGGGGGTGACCACCGCCAATCTGTCCAGCTTCCTGCAAAGTTCTCTGACCGGATCCAGTGTCAGCCAATACCGGGAAGACAACGAGCTGATCGAGATCCTGCTGCGCGGCACCGTGCATGAGCGCACCGAGCTTTCGCGGCTGCCAAGCCTGGCGGTGCCCACCGACAACGGTGCGAGCGTTGCGCTGTCGCAGATCGCGACACTGGAGTATGGCTTCGAAGAGGGCGTGATCTGGCATCGCAACCGTCTGCCGAGCGTGACCGTTCGGGCCGATATCTACGGCAAGGAACAGCCGGCGACCCTGGTCCAGCAGATCTTCCCGACCCTGGACGCGATTCAAGCGGAACTGCCGGACGGCTATTTGCTGGAAGTGGGTGGCACCGTGGAGGACTCGGCCCGTGGCCAGAAATCAGTGAACGCCGGTGTGCCGCTGTTCATCGTGGTGGTGCTGACGTTGTTGATGCTGCAATTGCGCAGCTTCTCCCGCACGGCGATGGTGTTCCTCACCGCGCCGCTGGGGTTGATTGGTGTCACGCTGTTTCTGTTGGTGTTCCGCCAGCCGTTCGGTTTCGTCGCCATGCTCGGCACCATCGCGCTGTCTGGCATGATCATGCGCAACTCGGTGATCCTGGTGGACCAGATCGAACAGGACATCAAGGCCGGGCTTGCGCCATGGCAGGCGATCATCGAAGCGACGGTGCGACGATTCCGCCCGATCGTGCTCACCGCGCTGGCGGCGGTGCTGGCGATGATTCCGCTGTCGCGCAGCCTGTTCTTCGGCCCGATGGCGGTGGCGATCATGGGGGGGCTGATTGTGGCGACAGCGTTGACGCTGCTGTTCCTGCCGGCGCTGTATGCGGCGTGGTTCAGGGTCAAGAAGACCTGACCTCGGCCTGTGGCCTCCATGAACCCAATGTGGGAGCGAGCTTGCTCGCGATAGCAATATCAGCCTCAACATCTTCGTTGGCTGTTACACCGCTATCGCGAGCAAGCTCGCTCCCACAGTTGTTTTGGGTTGGGGTTTAGAGCGTACCGAACACTTTCTTCGCCAAACTGGTCGCCGCAGCCGCCGGGTTCTTGCGAATGGTGGCTTCCTGCTCGCCGATCATCTTGAACAAGCCGTCCAGCGCCTGCTCGGTCACGTAGTTCTCGACGTTGGCGCTCTTGGCGTCCACTACACCCAGCGTCGCAGCCTGGCCGGCAAAGGCGTTGTACTTCTGGGCCAGGCCGACCTTGTCGGTGGCTTGCTTGACGATAGGCAGGAACTTGGCGCGAATCTGTTCGCGGCTGCTCTTGTTCAGGTATTGCGTGGCCGAATCGTTGCCACCGCTCAAGATGCCCTTGGCATCGCTCACGCTCATGTTCTTCACGGCATCGACCAGGATCGGCTGGGCCTGCACTACGGCGGCTTCGGCCGCCTGGTTCATGCTGGTTTCCAATTGATCCACCTGGTCACCCATGCCGAAGGCTTTCATCTTGCCGGCGACTTTGCCGAGCTTGCCTGGCAACTCGATCTTCACGTCCGGGTTGTTGCTGAAACCGCCCGGCTTGCCCAGTTGCTTGACGGCAATCTGGGCGCCTTGGGTCAGTGCATCCTTGAGGCCACCCGTGGCGTCTTTCTGGGACAGATCGCCCAGGGACAAGGCCATGGCGTTGGCGCAGATCAACAGGCCGGCACACAGGCCGGTGAAGCGAAGGGTAGAGCGGAGCATGGCAGCTTCCTTGAGGAGTGGAACAGGAATCAGCGTGCGGCGTTGACGCGAATCTTCAACGGCTGCGGATCTTTGCCATCGAGCTGCACGGCATGTTGTTCTGTGGTGATGAACATCAGCTGGCCGTCCACTTCGATGCGGGCGCTCACGGCATAACGATGACCGGGCTTGACCTGTGCCGGATCATAACTGAGCTTGAACGGTAATGGGACCTGCCCTTCGACCGGGCCACGTTGCTCGTCGATCACTACCGCCGCAGCGTCGGCCAGGGAAACGTCTTGCAGGCTCACGGTCAAGGTTGCAGTGGGCGGCAAGGCGATGCGCTGCAAATAGAATACTTCACCGTCAAGGGTTTGGACGGTTGCGGAGGGTGGCGTTGCCGATTGGCAAGCGGCCAGTACGGCCATGGAGGCAAGCAGAGCAAATCTTTTCATGGGTCATTACCTTTCCCTTTGACGCCAGCAACACGCCAGCGTCAAAGAGAATCTGGAGGATTCTGGTTTATAAATCCACCTGAACGTTGCGACTCAGGAGCCGAACGTGAATGGCAGAGTCTCTTCGGTTTCCGGTGGCGCGAGGGTCAGGTTGATATCAACGTTCTGATCACCGCCGTTCCAGATGAACGTATGCGGGGTGTTCAGGAAAAGAGGACGAGGGGCGTTGATTTGCGCGGTCACCGAAAACTCTTCGCCTTCGGTCGCGACGTCGCTGTTGATGGTGAAGCTGACGATCCATGGCATTTTGGGTATCTGGTTGCCGCCATGGCCGCCGGAGGTATGCGGCGTTGCGAAAGTGATGTGAGTGCCTCCGCTTTCAGGGAGTTGAACATCTTCAGGCAAATGAATGGACGCTTGGATGGTATGCAGGCTCATGTTGAATTCCTTTTCAATCCGTCGATATTGACGTGAGCCCATCCTAGAGTCTTGGTCTAACGATATCTGTAGGGTTTTTCTTCGTTTGACGTCGCCTGTGCCGCTTGAAGATGTGGGATCGCATATATCGACTGGCTGATCGGGGCAACCCCACGCTGCCCCAGATCAAGTTTCAGGGCTGGTTGCGAGTCTCAGTCACCTCTTCGTCGCGATGCAACGCCACCTGGCGGATCGACAAACGAATCTCCGCCGGCAGCACGCGCTTGGCCGCACCTTCGGCCAGTTCACCGAGCAGCTCGTGATAGCTTAGCTTGCCCGCTTCATCGCGGCGCAGTACGTCGAGGTCGAGCATCGTCTGGATGAAGTGGCGGAACAGGCTCTTGTCGAAGAACTCCGGCGCGTTCAGCCCGTGCAGGATCGACAGGCGCTGGGCCATGACGGTGCAGAGGTCTTCCAGCTCTTCGGCGCTGATGCTGTTCTGGCCGCTGTTGAGCAGCAGCGAAACGGTCATGTAGAAGCGTTGCAGGGTCTGGGCAATGCTCTTCGATAGCAGCGTCAGCAGCACGAAATGCCTTGAACTGGGCGCAGGACGCAGGTACAGGTCTTTCTCGAAACGCAGCAGGCCCTGCTCGACGAACGCTTCGAGCCATTGGTCGACCACGGCGTCCAACTCTTCCAGCGACCAGCGAATGAACAATTCCGATTGCAGATACGGGTACAAGGCCCGGGTGTAGCGCAGGATCTGCTCGCGGCTCATGCGCGAGCTGCTCTGGAAGAAGCTCGCCAGCAGCGCCGGCAGGGCGAAGATATGGAGCACGTTGTTGCGGTAGTAGGTCATCAGCACCGCATTCTGCTCGTCCAGGTACAGGATCTTGCCCAAGGCATCGCTCTGTTCCGACAGCAGGTCCATGCCTTTGACATGCTCGATCAACGCCTGGCCGTCGCCCTCAGGCAGCGTGGTATGCGGTGAATACGGCACTTTGCGCAGCAACGCGAGGTACAAGTCCAGCACTCGGGCCATGGCCTGGTCGTCCAGGGCCAGGCGGCTGGTGGACAGCAATGCCAGGGCGACAAGGTTGACCGGGTTGATGGCCGCGGCTTCGTTCAGGTGCCGCGCCACGCGTTCGCCGAGGCGGTTGGTGGTTGCGTTGAGCCAGGCTGGTTTGAATTGCGGACCCAGTTCCTGTTGGCGCCAATCGGGCTGTTCGCCGTCGAGGAATTCCGCCAGCTTGATCGGCTCGCCGAAGTTCACCGCCACTTGGCCGAAGCGCTGCTTGAGGGCGCCGATGACCTTGAAGATATCGAAGATCGACTCTTTCTTCTTGCTCGCGCCGCGCAGTTCGCCCAGGTAGGTGCGGCCTTCCAGCACGCGCTCATAACCGATGTACACCGGCACGAACACGATGGGCATGCGCGACGAGCGCAGGAAGCTGCGCAGGGTAATGGCGAGCATGCCAGTCTTGGGTTGCAGCATGCGCCCGGTGCGCGAACGGCCGCCTTCGACGAAATACTCCACCGGGAAGCCCTTGGTGAACAGCGTGTGCAGGTATTCGTTGAACACGGCGGTGTAGAGCGGGTTGCCCTTGAACGTACGGCGCATGAAGAACGCCCCGCCACGGCGCAGCAGGCTGCCGATCACCGGCATGTTCAGGTTGATGCCCGCGGCGATGTGCGGTGGCGTCAGGCCGTTGCGAAACAGCAGGTACGACAACAGCAAGTAGTCGATGTGACTGCGGTGGCACGGCACGTAGATGACTTCGTGGCCCTGGGCGACGTTCTGCACGCCTTCGATGTGGTTGACCTTGATGCCGTCGTAGATCTTGTTCCAGAACCAGCTCAGCACCACTTCCAGGAAGCGGATGGCCGTGTAGGTGTAGTCCGAGGCGATCTCGTTGCCGTAGCGCAGGGCCTGGGCCTTGGCTTTTTCCGGGGAAATTTTCTCCCGCTCGGCTTCTTCGGCAATGGCCTGCTTGACCAGCGGCTGGTTCAACAGCCCCTTGACCAGGTTGCGTCGGTGGGAAATGTCAGGACCGATGACCGCCGCTTTAAGGTTGCGGAAGTGCACCCGCAGGATCCGCTGGGCCATGCGCACGGTGCGTTCGTGGCCCTTGTCGTGCTCGATCAGCTCGCGCAGGTGGATCGGCGCGGAAAACTGCACGCGGGTCTTGCGCCCGAGAATCATGATGCTCAGCAATCGACGCAAGCGCCCGGTGACCGCCCAACTGTCGGCGAACAACAGCTTCCAGGGGCTGGATTCGCTGTCGGGCGACTGGCCCCAGAACACACTGACCGGAATGATCTGCGCATCTTCGGCGACATTGTGGGTCAGCACGTCGACCAGCCGCGTCAGGGTGGGCGGCGCTCCTCGCTTGTCCTGGCGCCCGAGCCAGTCCGGTGCCGGCGTCAGGTAGAAGAATGCCGCCGGCTCCAGCAGGTTGCCCACCGAGACCGGCAGCACCGGGCGCGGCAGGCCGGCCTTGGTGCACTCGGTGTCGAGCACCGCGAGATCGGTGAGCGAAGGATCTTGCAGGACGTAGAACACGGGACGACTGCGGTCGAGGTTGAGGGTAAAGGACGACTGGTTGATCGTCTCGGAGCGAACCCAGAGATACAGCAGTCGGCGCAAGGTGCCAAACACAAGACGGCGGAACGGGGAGCGGGTCATACGGCTTCTGCATGAGTGAATGGGATGGAGCGGCCGTCAGTGTGCCGGATTCGTCGAAAATCGGCAAAAAAGCGCCGAAGTAAAGTCAGTTGAGAGTTTTCTCGGGTGTCATATACTCGGCCAGTTACTGCCCCGGCCTTCCACATCGACGACCGGACGGTGGCTAAGTTCGTACGGCTTTCCTGCGAAAAGCCGACTCAAAATAAAAATGGGAGTGAGCATCATGGCAGCACGCGAAACCGGCAATGTGAAGTGGTTCAACGACGCCAAGGGCTACGGCTTCATCCAGCGTGAAGGCGGCGCGGATGTGTTCGTGCATTACCGCGCGATCCGTGGCGAAGGCCACCGTTCACTGACCGAAGGCCAGCAGGTCGAGTACGCGGTCGTGGAAGGGCAGAAGGGCTTGCAGGCTGAGGATGTGGTGGGGTTGTAACCCGCATTCACTGGCAACACAAAAACCCAGTGTGGGAGCGAGCCTGCTCCCACAGTTTTGGATGGGGTGCCACCTGGTTCGTGCCCACCCCATATCCCCTGTGGGAGCGAGCTTGCTCGCGAAGACGGCGTTACATTCAACATCACCGTCTCAGGCAGACCGCTATCGCGAGCAAGCTCGCTCCCACATTGGCTCTTCGGTGGACTGGAGGTCAGCGTCACGCCGTCTTCCAGGTAATCTCTTCTTCCCCATCGGCGCTGATGCGAATCCAGCGATCCGCCGATTCTTCACCTTCTTCCTCCACCCACGAGCCGGGTGCGCAGCGCACTTCGACGTTCAGTGCGGCGAAAGCGGCGCGGGCGCAGGCGATGTCGTCTTCCCACGGCGTCTGATCACTTTCCAGATACAGGCTGTTCCATTTGCCTACGGCCTTGGGCAACCAGGTTACTGGGATGTCGCCAGCCTTGCACTTGTAAGTCTGGCCTTTCTGCACCCAGTCGCTGCACGGCCCCAGGGCTTCGCCGAGCCAGTGGGCGATGGCTTTGTGGTCGACGTCGGCGTCCTTCAGGTAAATCTCGATATCGGGTTGGCGCATGGATGTCCTCGCTGCGGTCTTGAAAAATCCATTCGCGGATTTAACTGGCCCCGGACAGTTGCCCGGGGCCCAAAGTAATTATTGAAGAATGAAATAATCGTAGCGCATCGACACCGCGACTTCGAACGGCTCGGCCTGCTCGATCACGCCGGCGCGGCGTTCGGCACTGGCGCGCCAGCCGTGCGGCGTCATCGCCAGCAGGTTGGCACGGTCCTGCCCATTATCGAGCGTCAGTCTGAATTCGAGGGTTTCGCTGTGATCCAGCACCATGCCCGGCGGTACCAGGGCCAGGTGCTTGTCGTCGGTGTATTCGCGGACTTCGTCGTACAGGCGCTCGCGCAACTCCATCAGGTGGCCGGCGGTAGGGCCGACTTTCATCAGGCCGCCGCCGGGGCTGAGCAGGCGCTTGGCCTCCTGCCAATCCAATGGGCTGAACACGCTGGCGAGGAACTGGCAGCAGCCGTCCGCCAACGGCACCCGGGCCATGCTGGCGATCAACCAGGTCAGCTGCGGGTTGCGCTTGCAGGCCCGTTTGATAGCTTCACGGGAAATGTCGAGGGCGTAGCCATCGGCATTGGGCAACGCTTCGGCGATTTGCGCGGTGTAGTAGCCTTCGCCGCAACCGATGTCGACCCAGCGCCCAGGCGCGCGTTCGGCGGCCAGTTCGGCCAGGCGCCGGGCGACCGGGGCGTAGTGGCCGGCATTGAGAAAGTCGCGGCGAGCTTCGACCATTGCCTGGTTGTCGCCGGGGTCGCGGCTGTTCTTGTGCTGCACCGGCAGCAGGTTCAGGTAACCCTGCCGCGCACGGTCGAAGCGATGTCCGGCGGGGCACACCACGCCGTTGTCCACCGCGTTCAGCGGCTCACTGCAGATCGGGCAAGCGAGCATCAGGCGAGCAACTTGATCAGCGTCTTGTAGTAGATCTCGGTCAGCACTTCGAGATCGGCCGCCAGCACGCGTTCGTTGACCTGGTGGATGGTCGCGTTGACCGGCCCCAGCTCCACGACCTGCGTGCCCATGGTGGCGATGAAACGACCATCTGAAGTGCCGCCGCTGGTGGAGGCTTTGGTCTCGCGGCCCGTCACGTCCTTGATGCTCGATGACACGGCGTCCAGCAAGGCACCCGGCTCAGTGAGGAACGGCAGGCCGGACAAGGCCCAGTCGATGTGCCAGTCCAGTTGATGCTTGTCGAGGATGGCGGCGACGCGCTGTTGCAGGCCTTCGACGGTGGATTCGGTGGAGAAGCGGAAGTTGAACACCGCCACCAGGTCACCGGGGATCACGTTGGTCGCGCCGGTGCCGGAATTGAGGTTGGAGATCTGGAAACTGGTCGGCGGGAAGAAGTCGTTGCCATGGTCCCAATGCTCGGCGGCCAGTTCTGCCAGGGCTGGCGCGGCCAGGTGGATCGGGTTCTTCGCCAGGTGTGGATAAGCCACGTGGCCTTGCTTGCCGCGCACGGTCAGCTTCGCGCCGAGTGAACCACGGCGACCATTCTTGACCACATCGCCCACCAGCGTGGTGCTCGACGGCTCGCCGACGATGCACCAGTCCAAGCGCTCCTGGCGGGCCTTGAGGCGTTCGACCACGGCCTTGGTGCCATGGTGGGCCGGGCCTTCTTCATCGCTGGTGATCAGGAAGGTCAGCGAGCCCTTGTGGTCCGGGTAGTCGGCGACGAACCGTTCGGCCGCGACAACCATTGCCGCGAGGCTGCCTTTCATGTCCGCCGCGCCGCGACCGCAAAGCATGCCGTGTTCGTCGATGACCGCATCGAACGGGTCGAGTTGCCAAGCCTGCACCGGGCCGGTCGGCACCACGTCAGTGTGACCGGCGAAGCACAACACCGGACCGTCCTGCTTGCCATGGCTGGCCCAGAAGTTATCCACATCCTCGATGCGCATCGGCTCCAGTTTGAAACCGGCGTCGCCCAGGCGCTGCATCATCAGTTTCTGGCAATCGGCGTCGGCCGGCGTCACGGACGGGCGGCGGATCAGGTCGCAGGCGAGTTGCAGGGTCGGCGAGAGGTCGGCGTGGGCCGTCATGGAAAACTCCGGGAATATAGTGTGAACGCAAGGCTTGTGCAGGCGCGGGCTGGCTCGCGCAAAATGGCGGTTATCTTATAGCAAAACGACCACCATGGGCCCCTGGCGGGGGACAGGTGGAACACAAAACCTGTGGGAGCGAGCTTGCTCGCGATGGCGGTGGATCAGTCGATACTCTATTGACTGGACTGACGCCATCGCGAGCAAGCTCGCTCCCACAAGGGAAAATTGGAGGGGTTCAATTCGCGAACAGCTCGAATTGCCGTGGCAAAGCCCTATAATGCGCGCCGGTTTTTGGGGTAATGGTCATGAGTACAGAAGATCCACGGTTTGCCGGTATCGCCCGTTTGTATGGCATCGAAGGCCTGGAGCGCCTGCGGGCGGCCCATGTGGCGATTGTCGGCGTTGGCGGTGTCGGCTCCTGGGCGGCGGAGGCCATCGCCCGTTGCGGCGTGGGCGAGATTTCGCTGTTCGACCTGGACGATGTCTGCGTCAGTAACGCCAACCGTCAGTTGCACGCCCTGGACAGCACCGTCGGCAAACCCAAGGTCGAAGTGATGGCCGAGCGGCTGCGCGGGATCAACCCCGACTGCACCGTGCACGCGGTGGCCGACTTTGTCACCCGCGATACCATGGCCGAATACATCACGCCGAACATCGATTGCGTGATCGACTGCATCGACAGCGTCAACGCCAAGGCCGCGCTGATCGCCTGGTGCAAGCGCCGCAAGATCCAGATCATCACCACCGGCGGCGCGGGCGGGCAGATCGACCCGACGCTGATCCAGGTCTGCGATTTGAACCGTACGTTCAACGATCCGCTGGCCTCCAAGGTGCGCTCCACCTTGCGCCGCGACTACGGCTTCTCCCGCACCGTGACCCGCCACTACAGCGTGCCTTGCGTGTTCTCCACCGAACAACTGCGCTACCCGAAACCGGACGGCAGCATTTGCTTGCAGAAGAGTTTCGTCGGCGACGGCGTCAAGCTCGACTGCGCCGGCGGGTTTGGCGCGGTGATGATGGTCACGGCGACGTTCGGCATGGTCGCGGCGACGAAGGCTGTGGATAAGATCGTCGCGGGCATGCGGCGGCCGGCGGACAGGACCAAGCCCGGACAGTAATTGTGGCGAGGGGATTTATCCCCGTTGGGCTGCGAAGCAGCCCCCTAAAACTGTGAACTCAATCCTCTCGGCACACCGAGTTGCCTGGTTTGGGGCCGCTTCGCAGCCCAGCGGGGATAAATCCCCTCGCCACAATTATTGCGCCAACTCGCGCATCCGCTGTAGCACCGCATTCAACCCATTGCTACGCGACGGCGACAACTGCCGCGACAATCCCAGCTGATTGAACCAACCCGGCAAATCCACCTGCTGCAATTCTTCAGCGGACAAACCATTGACCCGCGCCAGCAACAACGCCATCAGACCACGGATCAACCGCGCATCGCTGCTGGCTGAAAACTGCCAGTGGCCGTCGTGCAACTGACCCACCAGCCAGACTTGGCTTTCACAGCCGCCGACAAGGTTGGCGTCGCACTTGTCTGCATCGCTCAATGGCGCCAGGCGCTCGCCCCATTGCATCAACAGCCGGGCGCGTTGTTCCCACCCGGAGGCGTCCTGGAAAATCTGTAGCGCGGCGATGGCGTCGGCAGGCAGATTCATCGCAGCATCTCCAGGGCCTGGTCCAGCGCCTCGAAGAAACGCTCGATGTCGGCGGAATCGTTGTACAGCGCCAGCGACACCCGGATTGCCCCGGACAGCTTCAGATGCTTGAACAACGGCATCGCGCAATGATGCCCGGCACGCACGGCGATGCCTTGCTCGGTCAGCAGGTGCGCAAGGTCGGCGTTGTGGATGCCATCGACCACGAAGCTGGACAGTGCGAGTTGGGGGCTGCCCACCAGGCGCACGCCGTTGCGCGCCTGCAGACCGTGGAGCAAATAATCATGCAGGGCGGTTTCATGATCGATGACCGCCTGCCCGTCGAGCCCGGACAGGTAATCCAGCGTCGCCCCCAGGCCGATCACGCTGGCGATAGGCGGTGTGCCAGCCTCGAAACCCAGTGGCGCCGGGCGGAAGGTGGCGCTGTGGTAATCGGCCTGCTGGACCATTTCACCGCCAAACTGCCAGTGACGCAGTTGACCCAGCGCTTCGCTGCGACCGAACAGCGCCCCCAGGCCTTCGGGGCCGTAGAGCTTGTGGCTGGAAAACACGTAGAAGTCGCAGCCCAGTGCCTCCACATCATGGCGGCCGTGGACCACGCC
Organism: Pseudomonas alvandae; assembly: GCF_019141525.1. Classification (GTDB taxonomy): domain Bacteria; phylum Pseudomonadota; class Gammaproteobacteria; order Pseudomonadales; family Pseudomonadaceae; genus Aquipseudomonas; species Aquipseudomonas alvandae. The sequence goes on along the minus strand of NZ_CP077080.1, from coordinate 5,253,487 downwards.
CTGGGCGCCATCGATGACCGTCAGCGCGCCCTGCGCCTTGGCCATCGCCAACAGCGCCGGCAACGGCTGCCAGGTGCCGAGGACGTTGGACAACTGGCTCACCGCCAACAGGCGCGTGCGCGGGCCGATCAGCTCGGCGGCGGCACTCGTATCGATCACCCCATCGGCATCCAGCGGCAGCACCACCAGGGTCAACGCGCGACGCTCCGCCAGTTGCTGCCAGGGCAACAGGTTGGCGTGGTGTTCCAAGGCGCTGACGACAATTTCATCGCCCGGGTTGAACAGATGTTCCAGCCCATAGGCCAGCAGGTTCAGCGCCGACGTGGCGCCATGGGTGAAGACCACTTGCCCGCAGTTTCCGGCGTTGAGCCATTGTGAGACCTTGAGGCGACTGTCTTCGAATGCCTGGGTAGCCAGCGCCCCGGGCAAATGTTGCGCCCGGTGTACGTTGGCCGCACCGTTGGCGTAGTAATGCGCCAGCGCGTCGAGCAAAGCTTGGGGTTTTTGCGTGGTGGCGGCGCTGTCCAGGTAGGTCTGGCCTTGCCGTTGCAGGGCGGCGATGGCCGGGAAATCGGCGCGCCAGGGGGATTGAATCAACATGCTTTCGGGCCCTGCTGGAGTTACGCCGGACCCTGTGGGAGCGGGCTTTTTTGTGGGAGCCGAGCTTGCTCGCGATGAACGATGACACGGTCTTGCAATGAAACCGTGTCGCTGCCATCGCGAGCAAGCTCGGCTCCCACAGAAGCCCGCTCCCACAGGTGACTGTGTGAAGCCGCTTAGTTATGCGCGTGCAGTGCTTCGTTCAGCTCGATGGCCGACTTGTGGGTCTTGCATTCCACCGCGCCGGTTTCGGAATTGCGGCGGAACAACAGGTCAGGCTGGCCGGCCAGGTCGCGAGCCTTGACCACTTTCACCAACTGGTTGTTTTCATCCAGCAGGGCGACCTTGGTGCCAGCCGTTACGTACAGGCCCGACTCCACGGTGTTGCGGTCGCCCAGCGGGATACCGATGCCGGCGTTCGCGCCGATCAGGCAGCCTTCGCCGACCTTGATCACGATGTTGCCACCGCCCGACAGGGTGCCCATGGTCGAGCAGCCGCCGCCCAGGTCCGAGCCCTTGCCGACGAACACGCCCGCCGAGACACGGCCTTCGATCATGCCCGGGCCTTCGGTGCCAGCGTTGAAGTTGACGAAACCTTCGTGCATGACCGTGGTGCCTTCGCCCACATAGGCGCCCAGGCGCAGACGCGCGGCATCGGCGATGCGCACACCGGCCGGGACCACGTAGTCGGTCATTTTCGGGAACTTGTCCACCGAGAATACTTCCAGCAACTCGCCACGCAGGCGGGCTTCGAGCTGGTGCTCGGCCAGTTCGGCCAGGTCGATCGCGCCTTGGCTGGTCCAGGCCACGTTCGGCAGCAGAGGGAAGATGCCGGCCAGGTTCAGGCCATGAGGCTTGACCAGGCGATGGGACAGCAGGTGCAGCTTGAGGTAAGCCTCAGGCGTGGAAGACAGTTGGGCATCTTCGGCCAGCAGGGTGGCGACCAGTGGCTTGTGGCTTTCGGCCAGGCGGGTCAACAACGCGGCTTGGGCGGCGTCGACGTTGCGCAGTGCTTCAGCCAGTTGGGAAGCCTGGGCGGTGGTGAAGGTGATGGCCTGGTTGCCTTCGCTGTAGCCCAGGATCGGCGCGATGGCCGCGACGATCTCTGCCGACGGCTTGAGCATTGGCTGTGCATAGAAGACTTCCAGCCAGGCGCCTTCACGGTTTTGGGTGCCAACGCCGAAGGCCAGGCTGAACAGGGTAGTGGACATGAAATTACCTCTACAAAATGGACTGGGCAGGCTTACTTGATTTCTGCCGCATAAATATCTGGCTTGAAGCCAATCAGGGTTCGGTCACCGAGATCGAGCACCGGGCGCTTGATCATCGAGGGTTGGGCGAGCATCAGTTCGATGGCTTTCGTCTGGTCGAGATCGGCTTTGCGTTCGTCGTCGAGTTTGCGAAAGGTCGTACCGGCACGGTTCAACACCACTTGCCAGCCATGCTCGTTGCACCACTGGGTCAGGTGCTCACGGTCGATGCCGGCAGTTTTGTAATCGTGAAAGTCATAGCGCACCGCGTGCTCATCGAGCCAGGTACGGGCTTTTTTCATCGTATCGCAGGCTTTGATGCCGAAAAGCTGTAAGTGCTTGTTTTCATTGGGCATGAGTGCTCCCCCAAAACGTTCCCGGTATCGTCCTGAAAATCAGCCGACGATTATGCCACGTCGTTCCTTTCAGTGCCTTGACTGTCGCGACGGATCGGACGAGGCGGAACCGATCGGAAAGAGGTGGCCACACAGCACAGGTAGACCCAGCACTTTTCCACACAAGAGACCCCGCCCATGGATTCCATCTCCCTGACCCCGTTCCATCCACTGACGGATCAAACTGAAGAAACACTCCCGCCCCCTTCAACGACCTCGACCACCGGGACCACTGCAGCCGTCGCGATCGGCCCTGTCACCGCTGAACAGGACCTGGCCAATCGGACGGGCGCCATCAAGGCCCAGCTCACCCGGGTATTCGAACCCCATATGAACGGTGCCAATCGCGAGGCCTTCGAAGCACTGATCGACGACCGTTCACGGACCTTGGCCAATGACGGCGAAACCGCAGAAAGCGTCGACGCCGTGCTCACCAAGGGCTCGCGCCTGGATCGCGCGGCCCATGACACCGTCGGATTCCTCCGTTCGGTTCCCTTCGGCGCGGCGTCCATCGCGCTGGACTTCGCCCCGGCGGTGACCGGCAATGGCTCGATTACCGCGCCGTTGGCGCTGTCGGCGATTGCCGGCCTGGTCAGCAGCGCCGCCGACACGGTCGGCAATGGCCTGATGAAGCGAGCCACCAGCGATACCCAGTGGCTGGTGGCCGACAATGCCGAGCTGGAGCCGGTCATGCAGGAAGCCGCCCAGGCGGTGAAGCCGAGCCTGACGACCCAGGCTGTCGAAGGCAGCCTGACCTTCCAGACCTTCACCGCGCGAAACGTCTTGCGCACAGTGGTCCAACCCGTGGTGACAAAAACGGTCGATGCGCAGACGGGCAGCAAGGTGGACTCGGTGATGGCGGCTGTCGGTTCTCCGCTTTCCGGCATGGCGGCCTATGACCTGCAACATTCCATCGATAAATCGAAACACCGGATTGGCCCGGAATACCTGTTGGGGCGCCAGGACTGGCATCAGCGCTACAAGGATCTCAAGAATTATGGCGTAGGAAATGCGGCGATGGGCATTGCCAAGCGAGTCGGCAGCCTGCCGCTGGACGCGATGCGCGATGGCAGCAAATCGCTGCAAGCCTTGGTGACGCCGACGGGCTTGGTCAGTGGTCTCGGCGCGTTGGCCGGCGGTATTACCGCGATCGGCATGGCCCAGACCGCCGCTGTCAATGCAGCCAGGAACGCCGGGATTTCGCCTGCGGGTGTTGCGGCGGCTGGCAAGGCGACCGTCACCGCCACCATGGCCCCGGTGCTCGCCGCCTGGGTGACCACGGCTGTGATGACGCAGCCTTTGGCGGACAAGGCTTCCGCTGCGTTGGACAGGCTATCCGCCGGTCCCGCTCATCCGGATGAGCTGCAGGGAATGTTGCCTTTGGTTGAAACGCCGGTGGCCGAACATGTTGAGGAAGAGAGCGACAATGAGGGTGACAGCGTCGATTTTGTCTCGGCCCGCTCGACCCTCAGTGCCGCCGAGCGAGCGGTTTAGCATTGGTTGATTGCCGGTCGCCCCTGCCGCGTGGAGGTTAGGGGTGGCCGACGGATGATGGCGCATTGTTGCCGCTGAGGTGCGACCAATGTGCAACGGCAGCGGTCCGCCTCGGCAGTTAATATGGCACTTCACCGGCCAGCTGTTGCCGGAGATGTGTATGGCTGTCATTGGAAGTCCGTTATGCAAAGCGCCTATACCGTCCTGATCCTGTTGATGCTGGTCGGCGTGTCGCGCCTGATCGGACGGTTGATCCCGCTGCCGTTGCCCCTGGTGCAGATCGCTGCCGGTGCCGTGCTGGCCTGGCCCTCGCTGGGACTGCATGTGGCGCTTGATCCCGAGTTGTTCCTGTTTTTGTTCTTGCCGCCGCTGCTGTTCTCCGACGGTTGGCGAATGCCCAAGCGCGAGCTCTGGCGCCTGCGTGGGCCGGTCCTGACGCTGGCGGTGGGGCTGGTTCTGTTCACGGTGGTGTTGGCGGGTTATTTCATTCATTGGTTGCTGCCCGATATCCCGTTGCCGGTGGCCTTCGCCTTGGCGGCTGTCCTGTCGCCGACCGACGCCGTGGCGGTCTCGGCAATTGCCCGGGATCGCTTGCCCGCACCGTTGATGCACATGCTCCAGGGCGAAGCGTTGATGAACGATGCGTCGGGCCTGGTGACCTTCAAGTTCGCCCTGGCAGCGGCAATCACCGGCGTGTTTTCCCTGGCGGGGGCGAGCCTGGCCTTCGTCCTGGTGGCGGTCGGCGGCCTGTTGGTGGGCGTGGCGCTGAGTTGGCTGATGGGCCGCTTGCGGGCCTGGATGATTGCCCGTGGCTGGGACGATCCGGCGACCCACGTGGTGTTCATGTTGTTACTGCCGTTTGCCGCCTATGTGCTGGCTGAACGCTTGGGTGCCTCGGGGATTCTCTCGGCGGTGGCGGCGGGGATGATGCAGAGTTGGCTCGACCTGCTGCCGCGCCAGACGGGCACGCGGCTGCTCAATCGCAGCGTCTGGGCGTTGCTGGAATTCGCTTTCAACGGCCTGATCTTCCTGCTGCTGGGCTTGCAATTGCCGGACATTATCAAGGCGGTGACCAGCCACGAGACGACGTTGTGGCCAACACTGTTTTATCGCTGCCTGGACGTGGTGGCGATTTTCCTGGTGTTGCTGGTGCTGCGGTTTGTCTGGGTGCAAAGCATCTGGCGCGTATCCGGGCTGGTGCGCCGCTGGCGCGGCAAGGGCGAGCTGACCCTGGTGCCGACCGCGCGTTCCTGCTGGTTGTTGACGTTTGGCGGTGTACGCGGGGCGGTGACGCTGGCGGGCGTGCTGTCGGTGCCGTTGTTGTTGAGCGCCGGTGTTGAATTCCCGGAGCGCGACTTGCTGATCTTCATTGCCGCTGGGGTGATCCTGTTGTCGCTGATCGCGGCCTGCATCGCCCTGCCGATGCTGCTGCGTGGCATCGAGAAAAGTCCCGACGACAAGCGCCGAAACGAAGTCCGCGAGGCGTGGCGTAAAACCGCTGAGGCGGCGATTCATGCGCTGGAAGTCGAAGAACCAAGCGTTGTACCGGACGCGGCCCAGGCTGCGCTGGCGACGGAGGTCAAGGCGCGGTTGATGTCCGAGTATCGCCATCAGCTCGAGGTGTTCAACGACTCAGCCGAAGCCCAGGCGCTGGCGTTCGAGATGGATTTGCTGGAGCGTCGGCTGCGGTTGAAGGCCTATCGGGCGCAGCGACTGGAGCTGTATCGGCTTAGCCGGCATCACCAGATTGGCGACGATGTGTTGCGGGAGGTGCTGGGGGAGTTGGATTTGGCGGAGGCGAATTTGGGGTTGGGGAAATAAATATCGGCCTCATCGTCCGAAGAGTCTGGGATCGATCACAAGCTCTATGAACATACCTTGCTCGCGATGGGTGAAGTCAAATACGAATGGTGGGCGATCCTGTGCTGACTTCGCGTTAGCCAAGAGCTGCGATAAGAAAGCGAATTCAATGCAGCAACCCTGCTCGCGCACATGCTGAAAAAGCCCGGCGGGCCGGGCTAGTATCAGGCAGCTTTTACTGGCTTTATCAGGCTTTCTGCAGGGATGCCGAACATATCGTGAAGCTTCCAGATCATGGGCAGAGTTAACGAGCGTTTACGGTTGAGCACCTCGTATACGCGGTTCGTTTTTCCGATAGCCGGAGCAAGATCGGCTGCAGTGAGTCCGGATTGCTCCATGCGAAACTTGATGGCTTCAATTGGGTCAGGCAGATCAACCGGGAAGTTCTTGGTTTCGTATGCCTCGATCAGAGTGACCATGACTTCGAAAGCATCGCCTTCCGGGGTGCCAGGTTCAGGCTCATGCTCAAACAGCGGAGATATCTCTTTGAGAGCTACCCGGTATTCTTCATCGGTGCGGATTGGGCGAATGTTCATGATGATTACTCCATTTCCACGGTGTTTGCGTCGATCTCATCGTACCGACGATGAGTGCCGACAAACTTGATGTACACAGCGCCGAAGCGGTAGGCAATGGAGACCACCAGGCGGTAGTCGTTACCCTTGATGTTGAACACCACGCGGCGACTCTTGAGAATGCTTGCGTTACCGTATTGCGCCTTGATGTCGTTTGGGTTGGTCCAAGTGGCTTTTTTGGCATCGTCAAGCCACGCCTTAAGCTGCTGTTCGGAATCTGGGTATTTCTCCCAGAAGGCTTTCAGATGACTGATGGCGATAATTCTCATGGTTGAGAATGTAGTCCCATGGTGGGACTTTTGCAAGCGCTCACAAGCAGCAGCTTGCAGTCCTGCCGGGCACTCTGTTTCCGATATCTTGGCTCATCTGCCACAGGGGTGACCCTATGAGATTGTTCGTAGGCGCGGTAGCTATTGCTTTGCTGGCGAAGTGGTCAAGGCGCTTTGCGTGCAGATCCTCGGATTCGAACGATTCATCTCCAATGCTAAGTCTAGGGGGATGGAGTTTGCGGTTTCATTAGACCGCTACACATCCTTAACCTCATAAAAAGCAAAGCCGCCCGAAGGCGGCTTCAATCGACACGCATCTGAGGTTGCTTTGCCCCGTCTGCGTGGCTGGGTCAACCCAGAGAGGGACCCGGACTTCTGCCAGCGTTCGCTGGTGACGGGGCGATCATGGCTGTCGGTAATAACGAATTCAAGCCAGCTTGATTCTTGAAACAAGGCTGCATGAGATCTGTTGAACTTCTAAACCAATAGAATCAATGGGTTGTTCTATGGAGGCCCGTTTTATTTCTTTTCTTGTCTGAGCAAGCGATCGTGGTCTGTCAGACGCGCCGAAATTTCCGACAAGTTTTTAAGGTTGTCCGTCGGAAGCGGGGGCTCTAGCCTCTGGGTGTCGCTGCCAATTCAGCGACCGGACGTGAGAATCCGAACACCCACTATGCGCATAGGCGCCGGCCATATAAAGTGCAGGCGCGTTTCGTCCATACATCGTGTTATGGCGGCTGTGCGCGGGCATGTTTCGACATGGCCGGGTTTTTGGTGGGTGTTAACCCGGATTCTCACCCCGCGTACGGCTGCCACTCTCTCTAAGTCCGTGAGAAGACTTTGTGGCAGCTCCAACACCCAAGGAGCATCAAATGATCAAAGAAACTCCAAATCCACCAAAACCTGCCTCCACTTTCCCCTACGGCGATTACGCACCCGAAAAGCTGCAAGAAGCCGCTGATCGTGCGCTGGATCATTACCTCAAACCTGACGACAGCAGATCAGAACCCAAACCCTCGGTACAGCTATTCACTGTGGCTGACGGTATCGACACCGAAGTGTTGCTGGCCAACCTCAGCGAAACCCTGGCTTCGGCCAATGCAATGCTCAATGACCTTGCCTTCGATCAGGACGGCTCGCGACGGCATGTAGCATTGGGAGTGGCCCAGATGATTGAGTTGGGGATGTTGTTGGCGAACAAGTGCCTGGATCGGGTAGAGCTTGGGACTTGATGTAATAAGTGCCGGCCTCTTCGCGAGCAAGCTCGCTCCCACAGGAGGTTGGTGTCGATCACGCGTTCTGTGATCAACACCCATCCACTGTGGGAGCGAGCTTGCTCGCGATAAATCGATTGGATGACGCAATAATACCTGCGGCACTGAGCTCTGTGGCGAGGGAGCAAGCACCCTCGCCACGACAGCGCTTAGGCGTGAGCTTCTTCCTGCTCAGGCACCAACCGTACTTCCACCCTCTGACCCAACGCACGCGCTGCGCTGGCAAGTGTTGCCAGTGTCATTCCCGCATCGTTCTGATCCAGCGCACGATCAACAGCAGTGCGACTGGTGTGCATCCGCTGTGCCAAGGCCTTTTTGGTCACTTTCTGAAGCTTCATTGCTTCGGCAATCTGCCAGGCAATAACGCGCTTGAGCGCAGCTGCGGAAACTTCTTCGGCGATACCTTGCTCGGCGAGGAAGTCGTCAAAATCAGATCCAATATGCTTGTTCATTTGCGGTGCCTCATAGTCTTGCTTTGCGCTGCTTGGCGGTTGCCATGTCGGTGGCTGGTGTTTTTTGACTTTTCTTTATGAAAGCGTGGAGTAGAACCATGTCAGAGCCCACCACAGTGAAGAGAACGCGGGCGATGGTTTCTCCAAGGTCAATCCTGACCTCCCAAAGCCCAGTGTCCAGCTTGCGAACCACCGGCATACCTATAGGCCAACCAATCTGAACGGTCTTGATGTCAGTCCCGATCATCCGTCTATGCTCGCGAGGCAGGTCAGTCAGCCATTCGCGAACGGGCTCATTCCCGGCGTCGGTGCGGAAGAAACGTACGTTCGGTATGGGGGCAATATCAACCATGAACGAAGTGTACCGAAATAGGTGCATTGCGCAACCCAGGTATTACTGAGGATTTGTACAGGGTGGGGTTGATGCGGATGCTGCTGTTGGGGCTGCTGCGCAGCCCAGCGGGAGCAAGCTCCCTCGCCACAACAGCCCCGGTAGAGCCATCAACCCCGACGTTGGATAAACGCGCGGATCCGCTCCGCCGCTTCCACGCACTCCGCCAATGGCGCAACCAGGGCCATGCGCACGCGGCCGGCGCCTGGGTTGACGCCGTCCACGTCGCGGGACAGGTACGAGCCCGGCACGACGGTCACGTGTTCCTGTTCGAACAGGTCACGGCAGAAGGCTGCGTCATCGCCCGCCACGTTCGGCCACAGGTAGAAGCTGCCGTCGGGGCGTTGCACGTCCAGCACCGGACTGAGGATTTCCAGCACCGCGTCGAACTTCTCCCGGTACAGCGCACGGTTGGCCCGCACGTGCACTTCGTCGTTCCACGCGGCGATGCTTGCCAGTTGGGTCTGAACCGGCATCGCGCAGCCGTGGTAGGTGCGGTACAGCAGGAAGCCCTTGAGGATGTCGGCGTCGCCGGCCACGAAACCGGAGCGCAGGCCCGGCAGGTTGGAGCGTTTGGACAGGCTGTGGAAGACCACGCAGCGCTTGAAGTCCTTGCGGCCGAGTTCGACGCAAGCGGTGAGCAGCCCCGGCGGTGGGGTTTGTTCGTCGAAGTAGAGTTCGCTGTAGCACTCGTCCGAGGCGATCACGAAGTCATATTCGTCAGCCAGGGCGATGAGTTTCTTCAGCACATCCACCGGGATCAAGGCGCCGGTCGGGTTGCCGGGGGAGCACAGGAACAGGATCTGGCAGCGTTTCCAGATATCCGGCGAGACGGTATCGAAATCCGGATTGAAGCCGTTGGCATCGAGGCAAGGCAGGTAGTGCGGCTTGGCCCCGGCCAGGAACGCCGCGCCTTCGTAGATCTGGTAGAACGGGTTGGGACTCACCACCAAGGCGTCGTCGCCCCGGTTGACCACGGTCTGGGTGAAGGCGAACAGCGCTTCACGGGTGCCATTGACCGGCAGCACGTGGCGCGCCGGGTCGAGCCAGCCGCTTGGCACATTGAAGCGACGCTCGCACCAGCCAGTGATGGCTTCACGCAGTTCCGGAATACCGAGGGTGGTCGGGTACACCGCCATTTTTTCCAGGTTGCTGGCCAGGGCCTCAGCCACGAAGCTCGGCGAACGGTGCTTGGGCTCGCCGATGGACAGCGCGATCGGGCGCTTGTCCGGGTTGGGCGTGACGCTGCCGAGCAGGGCGCGGAGTTTTTCGAACGGGTAGGGTTGGAGCTGGTTCAGAGCGTTGTTCATCGGGGGCCTCCTCAATGTGGGCGCGGTCCTTGTGGGAGCGAGCTTGCTCGCGATGGCGGTGAGTCAGGCAGCATCAATGCTGGATGCTCCGTCGCTATCGCGAGCAAGCTCGCTCCCACAGAGGGGGATTGTTCGTTCAGATGCTGATGCGTGTCAGATGAGCATCGGGTTCCTGGTTGACGCTCAAATGCTGGACGATCGCTTCCTGCAAGCGGCTGCACAGTTGCGGATCAGAAAGCGGATGATTATGGGCGTCGGTAATGAAGAACACGTCTTCCACCCGTTCGCCGAGCGTGGCGATCTTGGCGTTCTGCAGCGACAGGTCGAATTCCAGGAAGATATGGCCGACGCGCGCCAGCAGGCCCGGGCGGTCCGGCGCGCTGAGTTCCAGCACGGTGACCTGGCGATGGGCGTCGTTGTGGATCGTCACCTGTGGCGCAAAGGCGAAATGCTTGAGCTGGCGCGGCACCCGACGCTGGATGATGGTCGGGTAGTCCGCCGGGTTGCGCAGGGCCTCGGTGAGGCCATCGCGAATCTGCTTGATTCGCGCCGGGTTGTCACCGATCGAATCGCCGTCGGTGTCGAGCACGATGTAGGTGTCGAGGGTGAACTGGCTGGTAGACGTAATGACCCGGGCGTCATGGATGTTGAGGTTGAGCTGGTCCATCGCCGCCACGGTCACGGCGAAGAAATCGTGCTGGTCCGGGGCGTAGATGAATATCTGCGTGCCGCCCTCGAACTCGCGTTGGGTGGTTTCCTTGATCAACACCAGCGGTCCGCCGTCGGCCGGCTGCTGCAGGATCGCGTCGCTGTGCCAGGCCACGTCGCCAGCGGTGTGGCGCAGGAAATAGTCATCGCCCAGTTGCGACCAGAGCTGCTCGACATCGTCCGGATCGGTGCCGCCGCGGACCAGGATGTCCAGGGCCGCGCTCTGGGTGCGGCGGATCTGTTCTTCGCGGTCCACCGGGTTTTCCAGGCCGCGGCGCAAGGCTCGCTTGGTCTCGGTGTACAGCTGGCGCAGCAGGCTCGCGCGCCAGGAGTTCCACAGGGACGGATTGGTGGCGTTGATGTCGGCCACGGTCAGCACGTAGAGGTAATCCAGGCGCGTCTCATCGCCGACGGTCTGGGCGAAATCGTGGATCACCTGCGGATCGGACAAGTCCTTGCGCTGGGCGGTGGTCGACATCATCAAGTGGTTTTGCACCAGCCAGACGATCAGCCGGCTGTCCCATACCGGCAGTTGGTGCCGCTGGCAGAACGCCTCGGCATCCACCGCGCCGATCTCGGAATGGTCGCCCTGGCGACCCTTGCCGATGTCGTGATAGAGCCCTGCCATGTAGATCAGCTCGGGCTTGGGCAGCTTGGCCATGAGTTTGCTGGCCAACGGAAATTTCTCCGAAACCTGGGTGTATTGCAGCTTGCGCAGGTGCTTGATCAGGTTCAGCGTGTGGGCGTCGACCGTATAGATGTGGAACAGGTCGTGCTGCATCTGCCCGACGATATGGCCGAATTCCGGCAGGTAGCGCCCGAGGATCCCGTAGCGGTTCATCCGGCGCAGGTTGCGGTGCACGCCGATCTTGCACTTGAACAGCTCGATGAACAGGCTGGTGTTGCGAATGTCGTTGCGGAAGTCGTCGTCGATCAGGTGCCGGTTTTCCCGCAACAGGCGAATGGTGTCGGCGCGCACGCCCTTGATTTCCGGCTGTTGGGCCATGAGCACGAAAATCTCGAGCATGGCGAACGGCGTGCGGCGGAACACGTTGGCGTTGCGCGCCTCGATGTAGCCGTCGTGCAGCTGGAATCGTGAATTGATCGGCTGCGGCGGCGCCTCATCCTCGGAGGCGAGAATGACCTCTTCGAAGTGCTGGATGATCAGCTCGCTGAGCTGGGCAATGCTCATCACCACGCGGTAATACTGCTGCATGAAGTTTTCAATGGACTGCTTGGCGTCCTGGCCTTCGAAACCCAGCAGGCCGGCGATTGAGCGCTGGTGGTCGAACAGCAGTCGATCCTCGGCGCGCCCGGCGAGCATGTGCAGGGCGTAGCGGACCTTCCACAGGAATTCCTGGGACGAGGCGAGAAGGGCATTCTCGCTTTCCACCAGGAAACCTTCTCCGGCCAGGGCCCGCAGGTTGAGCGTGCCGTACTGCCGACGGGCAACCCACAGGATCGTCTGGATATCCCGCAGCCCGCCGGGCGAGCCCTTGACGTTGGGTTCCAGGTTGTACTCGGTGTCGTTGTACTTGTGGTGGCGAGCCTTCTGTTCGGCGCGCTTGGCCAGGAAAAAATCCTTGCTCGGCCACATGTGCGCCGTGCTGGTGACGTCGAGCATGCGCTGGCGCAGTCGCTCGGGGCCGGCAACGGTGCGGCTTTCCATCAGGTTGGTGATCACTGTCAGGTCGGCGCGGGCTTCGTCGGCGCATTCCTGCACCGAACGTACGCTCTGGCCGACTTCCAGGCCGATATCCCACAACAGCGTCAGGAAGCGCTCGATGGAGTCGCGGAAAATCTCATGATCGGCGCTGTCCAGCAGGATCAGCAGGTCGATGTCGGAATAAGGGTGCAGTTCGCCGCGCCCGTAGCCGCCCACCGCCACCAGGGCGATGTCGGCGTCCTCGCTCCAGTTGAACTGCTCCCAGGCCTTTTGCAGGATGTTGTCGACGAACCAGGCGCGGTCCTCGATCAGCCGGCGGATATCGCGGCCGCTGCGAAAGCGCTGGTCGAGCACTTCGTGGGCCTGGCGGATCGCTTTCTTGAACGCCGAGATGGGGCTTGCCTTCAGGGCCAGTTCAGCCTGGAACTGGCCGCGGTCGAAGAGTTCGGGATCCACCTGCGGCATCGAATGGCTTTCCTTTCTATCTATATCTATAGGCTGGTTACGGGTCAGGCGGAAACGCGTGGGATGGTGTCATCGCTGCGCAGGGTAAAGATCTCGTAGCCCGTCTCGGTCACCAGCAGGGTGTGTTCCCATTGGGCCGACAGCTTGCGATCCTTGGTGATGGCGGTCCAGCCGTCACCCAGCACCTTGGTGTCGGCGCGGCCCTGGTTGATCATCGGCTCGATGGTGAAGGTCATGCCCGCCTGCAGCTCCATGCCAGTGCCGGCGCGGCCATAGTGCAGGATCTGCGGTTCTTCGTGGAACACCTTGCCGATGCCGTGGCCGCAGAATTCACGCACCACCGAGAAGCCGTTCTTCTGCGCGTGCTTCTGGATCACTTCGCCGATGTCACCCAGGCGGCAGCCCGGCTTCACCAGTTCGATGGCCATGTACATGCATTCCTGGGTGACTTTGGACAAGCGCTCGGCCCACTCCGGGACATTGCCGACGTGAAACATGCGGCTGGTATCGCCGTGGTAGCCATCCTTGATGACGGTGACGTCGATGTTCAAGGTGTCGCCGTCCTTCAACGGTTTTTCGTTGGGGATGCCATGGCAGACCACATGGTTGATCGAGGTGCAGATCGACTTCGGGAAGCCTTTATAGTTGAGCGGGGCGGGGATGGCCTTCTGCTCGTTGACGATGTAGTCGTGGCAGATGCGGTCCAGCTCTTCGGTGGTCACGCCCGGCTTGACGTAGTCGGCGATCATTTCCAGCACTTCGGCGGCGAGTTTGCCGGCGACGCGCATTTTGGCGATGTCTTCGGGAGTCTTGAGGGTGACGGTCATACAGGCTCTCTCTGCGCCCGACGGCGCTGTTCAAAACGAAATGGGCGGCGGATGATGACTCGCGTGGCCCTGAAAGAGGCGATTCTAACAGACGATCAGCGCAAATCCGCGTCCACATGCATCGCTTCTCTCTATATGGGTGTACATCCATGAACCATGAAAGGGCTGTGGGAAGGGGGCTTTGCCGGGATTTCAGAATCCGTGTTCCGTTTTCGCCCTTGCTGTGGTATAAAATGCGCCGCTTTCCGGGGATGACCCCGTAAGCTTAAATCCACACACGTGTCGACACGATGACCTGGGTGCCTTCGGCTTATATAGCCGCTGGTTGGTCATTGGGATACGTGGAGGCCAAACCCGACTTATCAAGGAACTATCATGTCCCAAGTCAACATGCGCGATATGCTGAAGGCCGGTGTGCACTTCGGTCACCAGACCCGTTACTGGAACCCGAAAATGGGCAAGTACATTTTCGGCGCGCGTAACAAGATCCACATCATCAACCTTGAAAAAACCCTGCCGATGTTCAACGAAGCACTGACCTTCGTAGAGCGCCTGGCCCAGGGCAAAAACAAGATTCTGTTCGTCGGCACCAAGCGTTCCGCTGGCAAGATCGTTGCTGAAGAAGCAGCACGTTGCGGTTCGCCGTACGTCGATCACCGCTGGTTGGGCGGCATGCTGACCAACTTCAAGACCATCCGCGCTTCCATCAAGCGTCTGCGTGATCTTGAAGTCCAGTCCGAAGACGGTACTTTCGCCAAGCTGACCAAGAAAGAAGCGCTGATGCGCACTCGCGATCTTGAGAAGCTGGACCGCTCCCTGGGCGGTATCAAGGACATGGGCGGTCTGCCTGACGCACTGTTCGTGATCGACGTTGACCACGAGCGCATCGCGATCACCGAAGCCAACAAGCTGGGTATCCCGGTCATCGGCGTTGTCGATACCAACAGCAGCCCGGAAGGCGTTGACTACATCATCCCAGGCAACGATGACGCCATTCGCGCCATCCAGCTGTACATGGGTTCGATGGCTGACGCTGTGATCCGTGGTCGCAACAATGTTAATGGCGGCACCGAAGTCTTCGCTGAAGAAGCTCCGGCAGCAGCCGCTGAGTAATCGACGCCCCTGGCGTTGACTCAGTAAGCAAAAAGGGGGCTTGGCCCCCTTTTTGCCACCTCGAAAACCACTTGTCGCCAGCGCAGCTACCTGTTTGTAACTTGTCGCGGTCTATAAGCAGTGGTTTTCCAGGAAGAATTGATCGCCCGTTCGGTCGGGTGGAATGGTTGAAAACCTATCCAAGAGGATTTTGAAATGGCAGAGATTACTGCAGCGTTGGTCAAAGAACTGCGCGAGCGTACCGGCGAAGGCATGATGGACTGCAAGAAAGCCTTGACCAAGGCTGGCGGCGACATCGAGAAAGCCATTGATGACATGCGTGCTTCGGGCGCCATCAAGGCTGCCAAGAAAGCTGGCAACGTTGCCGCTGAAGGCGCCATCGCCATCAAGGACGACGGTAAAGCCGCCGTTCTGCTGGAAGTCAACTCCCAGACCGACTTCCTGGCTCTGCAGGACGACTTCAAGGCATTCGTCGCTGCCAGCGTCGACAAAGCCTTCGCTGACAAACTGACCGACGCAGCTCCGCTGATCGAAGCTCAGGAAGAAGCGCGCCTGGTCCTGGTTGGCAAGACCGGCGAGAACGTCAACATCCGTCGCCTGGTTCGCGTTGAAGGTGACGTGGTCGGTACCTACCTGCACGGTAACAAGATCGGTGTCGCAGTTGTCCTGAAGGGCGGCGATACCGAGCTGGCGAAAGACATCGCCATGCACGTAGCTGCAACCAACCCTGAGTTCCTGCTGCCGTCCGACGTTTCGGCTGAAGCGATCGAGCGCGAGAAGGGCGTTTTCCTGCAGCTGAACGAAGAGAAGCTGAAAGGCAAGCCTGCCGAAATCGCCGAGAAAATGGTCAGCGGCCGTATCTCCAAGTTCCTGGCCGAAGCCAGCCTGGTTGAGCAGGCTTTCGTCAAAAACCCGGAAATCAAGGTCGGCGACCTGGCGAAGAAAGCCGGTGCTGAAATCGTTTCCTTCACCTACTTCAAAGTGGGCGAAGGCATCGAGAAGCCGGTCGACAACTTCGCTGAAGAAGTTGCTGCCCAGGTAGCTGCTGCCAGCAAGCAATAAGACGGTTTCCATAACGTCGCCCAGAAGAGGCTG
Organism: Pseudomonas alvandae; assembly: GCF_019141525.1. Classification (GTDB taxonomy): domain Bacteria; phylum Pseudomonadota; class Gammaproteobacteria; order Pseudomonadales; family Pseudomonadaceae; genus Aquipseudomonas; species Aquipseudomonas alvandae. The sequence goes on along the minus strand of NZ_CP077080.1, from coordinate 5,237,743 downwards.
CCCGCTTAACGCGCGCAGCCTCTTTTCGGATGGGGATGCCGATTTTTATTGGTTTCCTGTCGGAACTGGCTTACAAAGCCGTGTTCCGATGGCGCTGTGTCAGCGTCAAGCTAGAGTGAACGAGGCTGCAAACAGTCCGTTAAGAATTTTTTGAAAAAATACGCCGCAGGAGAGATTCGCAATGGCTCAGCAGGGCAGTGGTTATCAGGCTCGCTATAAACGCATTCTACTCAAGCTTAGCGGCGAGGCCCTGATGGGCTCGGAGGAGTTCGGGATCGACCCGAAAGTGCTGGATCGCATGGCCCTGGAAGTGGGCCAGTTGGTCGGGATCGGCGTTCAGGTCGGGCTGGTCATCGGCGGCGGCAACCTGTTCCGTGGCGCAGCGCTGAGCGCGGCCGGCATGGATCGGGTCACGGGCGACCACATGGGCATGCTGGCCACTGTGATGAACGCCCTGGCTATGCGCGACGCACTGGAGCGTGCCAATATTTCGGCCATCGTGATGTCGGCCATTTCCATGGTTGGCGTGACCGATCACTACGATCGCCGCAAAGCCATGCGCCACCTCAACTCCAAGGAAGTGGTGATTTTTGCCGCCGGTACCGGTAATCCGTTCTTCACCACGGATTCCGCAGCCTGCCTGCGAGCGATCGAGATCGATGCCGATGTCGTGCTCAAGGCAACCAAGGTGGATGGTGTGTATACCGCCGACCCGTTCAAAGACCCGCATGCCGAGAAGTTCGATCATCTGACCTACGATGAAGTGCTGGATCGCAAGCTGGGTGTCATGGACCTGACGGCTATCTGCCTGTGCCGCGACCATAAGATGCCGTTGCGCGTTTTCAATATGAACAAGCCTGGCGCCCTGCTGAACATCGTCCATGGCGGCGCCGAAGGAACACTGATCGAGGAAGTTCAACAATGATCAACGAAATCAAGAAAGACGCTCAAGAGCGCATGCAGAAGTCCTTGGAGTCTCTGGCCCACGCATTCGGCCAGATTCGTACCGGCAAGGCTCACCCGAGCATCCTCGGCAGCGTCATGGTGCCTTACTACGGCGCTGACACACCGCTGAGCAGCGTCGCCAACGTCACCGTGAAAGATTCGCGGACCCTGCAGGTCGTGGCTTTCGAGCGCAACATGCTCGCCGCTGTAGACAAGGCCATCCAGAGCGCCGGTCTGAACCTCAATCCAACCAACCTGGGTGAGCTGCTGCTGATCCCGATGCCGGCCCTCACCGAGGAAACGCGCAAAGGCTTCACCAAACAGGCCCGTAGCGCAGCGGAAGACGCGCGTGTTGCCGTGCGCAATATTCGTCGTGACGCGTTGGGTGAGTTGAAGAAGCTGGTCAAGGACAAGGCAATCAGTGAAGACGAAGAGCGTCGTGCCATTGCTGATATCGATAAGTTGACCAAGGAATCCGAGGCCCAGATCACCAAGGCCACGGACGAGAAAGAAAAAGACCTGATGGCCGTATAAGGGTCTCGCTTTAATGGATAAGACCAAGCAGGCCGTGCCGTTCGCGGTGCCGCGCCACGTGGCGATCATCATGGACGGCAATAACCGCTGGGCCAAGAAACGCTTCATGCCCGGTGTCGCCGGGCACAAGGCTGGGGTTGATGCGGTTCGTGCGGTCATCGAGGTGTGCGCGGAGGCTGGGGTCGAGGTGCTCACCCTGTTCGCCTTTTCCAGCGAAAACTGGCAACGTCCGGCCGATGAGGTCAGCGCCTTGATGGATCTGTTCCTCAAGGCGTTGCGGCGTGAGGCCAAGCGTCTGGATGAGAACAAAATCAGCCTGCGGATCATTGGCGATCGTTCGCGTTTTCATCCGGAGCTGCAAGCTGCCATGCGTGAAGCCGAGTCCGCCACGGCGGGCGCTGATCGGTTTGTCCTGCAAATTGCCGCCAACTATGGCGGGCAGTGGGACATCGCCCAGGCGGCCCAGCGACTGGCGCGGGAAGTCCAGGCGGGCCATCTGCGCCCCGAGGACATTACACCCGACCTGCTGCAAACCTGTCTGGCGACCGGCGACTTGCCGTTGCCTGACTTGTGCATCCGCACCGGTGGCGAGCACCGCATCAGTAATTTCCTGCTCTGGCAGCTGGCTTACGCCGAGCTGTATTTCTCCGACCTGTTCTGGCCGGACTTCAAACACGAAGCCATGCGCACCGCACTGGCCGATTTCGCTTCCCGTCAGCGTCGTTTCGGTAAAACGAGCGAGCAGATCGAAGCTGGAGCCCGGGTTTAATGCTCAAACAACGAATCATCACTGCCCTGATCCTGCTGCCCATTGCCTTGGGCGGCTTTTTCCTGCTCGAGGGTGGCAGTTTTGCACTGTTCATCGGCCTGGTCGTGACCTTGGGGGCTTGGGAATGGGCTCGGCTGGCGGGTTTCCCTGCACAGTCGGCGCGCGTGGCCTACGCGGCGGCTGTGGCGGCCATGTTGTTCATCATGTACGTGGTGCCTGGCCTTGCGCCTTGGGTGCTGGGCGCTGCGGTGCTGTGGTGGGCGATGGCGACTTTCCTGGTCCTGACCTACCCGCGGACGACGCACCATTGGGCCAATGCGGCGACCAAGCTGGTGATCGGCCTGCTGATCCTGCTGCCGGCCTGGCAAGGGCTGATCTGGATCAAGCAGGGGGCGCTGGGCAACTGGCAGATCATGGCGGTTATGGTGTTGGTCTGGGGCGCCGATGTCGGGGCTTACTTCTCCGGTCGGGCGTTTGGCAAGCGCAAGCTCGCGCCAAAGGTCAGTCCAGGCAAAAGCTGGGAAGGCGTCTATGGCGGCCTGGCCTTGAGCCTGGTGATCACCACCGTGGTCGGCTTCGTGCGGGACTGGACGGTCGCGCAATTGCTGATGGGGCTGTTTGGCGCCGCCCTGATCGTGTTCGTGTCCGTGGTCGGTGACCTGACCGAAAGCATGTTCAAGCGCCAATCCGGAATCAAGGACAGCAGTAACCTGCTGCCTGGCCATGGTGGCGTGCTGGATCGCATCGACAGCCTGACCGCCGCGATACCGATCTTCGCGGTGCTGTTGTGGATGGCGGCATCGTGAGTCGTCCCCAGCAGATTACCGTCCTGGGGGCCACCGGTTCGATAGGTCTCAGTACGCTGGATGTGATTGGCCGGCACCCGGAGCGCTATCAGGTATTCGCCCTCAGCGGCTTTACTCGCCTCAACGAGCTGCTGGCGCTGTGCATTCGCCATGCGCCGCGGTTTGCCGTGGTGCCCGAGGCCGGCGTGGCTCGGGCATTGCAGGATGACCTGAATGCGGCCGGCTTGCAGACGCGCGTACTGGTGGGGGAGGAGGGCTTGTGTCAGGTGGCCTCCGATCCTGAAGTCGATGCCGTGATGGCAGCGATTGTCGGCGCGGCGGGCTTGCGTCCAACGCTGGCGGCGGTGGAGGCTGGCAAGAAAATCCTGCTGGCCAACAAGGAAGCGCTGGTGATGTCGGGTGCGCTGTTCATGCAGGCGGTGCGCAAGAGTGGCTCGGTGCTGCTGCCTATCGACAGCGAACACAACGCGATTTTTCAATGCATGCCCCGGGATTTTTCCCGTGGCCTGGGTGCGGTCGGTGTCAGGAGGATTCTTCTGACAGCCTCTGGTGGTCCCTTCCGGCAGACACCGCTGGAAGAATTGGTGCATGTTTCACCCGACCAGGCTTGCGCTCATCCGAACTGGTCCATGGGGCGCAAGATCTCCGTGGATTCGGCCAGCATGATGAACAAGGGGCTGGAACTCATCGAGGCCTGCTGGCTGTTCGATGCAAAGCCGGCCCAGGTCGAGGTGGTCATCCATCCACAAAGCGTTATCCACTCCCTTGTGGACTATGTAGATGGCTCGGTGCTGGCCCAGTTGGGTAATCCGGACATGCGCACACCTATTGCCAATGCTTTGGCCTGGCCGGAGCGGATTGATTCAGGTGTCGCACCCTTGGACCTGTTTGCCATTGCTCGGCTGGACTTCCAGGCGCCCGATGAGCAACGTTTTCCCTGCCTGCGCCTGGCGCGACAGGCGGCCGAGGCGGGCAACAGCGCGCCGGCCATGCTTAACGCCGCCAACGAGGTGGCAGTTGCAGCGTTTCTCGATGGGCGTGTCCGCTACCTCGAGATCGCGAGTATCATCGAGGAGGTCTTGAATCTCGAAGCCGTGGTTTCGCTCGATGACCTCGATGCGGTATTCACGGCGGATGCCAGGGCTCGCGAGCTGACGGGCCGATGGTTGCAGCGCCACGGGCGCTAAGGCTGCGGTACGTTAGCCAGGGTTGTCCCAGGCAGGATTGTGGAGAAAACAGATGAGCGCGCTCTATATGATTGTCGGCACCCTGGTTGCACTGGGGGTGCTGGTCACTTTTCACGAATTCGGCCATTTCTGGGTCGCGCGTCGCTGTGGCGTCAAGGTTCTGCGCTTTTCCGTCGGTTTCGGCATGCCGTTGTTGCGCTGGCATGACAAGAAAGGCACTGAGTTCGTCGTGGCAGCCATCCCACTGGGCGGCTACGTCAAGATGCTCGATGAGCGCGAAGGCGAAGTCCCGGCCGATCAGCTTGATCAGTCTTTCAATCGAAAGACCGTCCGTCAGCGCATCGCTATCGTCGCGGCGGGCCCGATTGCCAACTTCCTGCTGGCCATGGTGTTTTTCTGGGCGCTGGCCATGCTGGGCAGTGAGCAGGTACGGCCTGTCATCGGCGCGGTCGAGGCGGGTAGCGTTGCGGCGCGGGCCGGGTTGGGCGCGGGCCAGGAAATCGTTGCCATCGACGGCGAGCCGACATCGGGTTGGGCTGCGGTCAACTTGCAGTTGGTACGTCGCCTGGGTGAAAGCGGCTCGCTGCAATTGATGGTGCGTGAACAGGGCTCGACGGCGGACTCGCCTCGGGAGCTGGTCCTCGACAACTGGCTCAAGGGCGCCGATGAACCCGACCCGATCCGTTCCCTGGGGATTCGCCCATGGCGTCCCGCTCTGCCGCCCGTGCTTGCCGAACTCGATCCGAAAGGCCCGGCTAGCGCTGCTGGCCTGAAAACCGGTGACCGTTTGCTGGCATTCGACGGCCAGCCTGTCAGTGACTGGCAACAGGTCGTCGACTCGGTTCGTGTTCGCCCTGATACCAAAATCATGCTGCGTGTCGAGCGCGATGGTGCTTCAATCGACGTCCCTGTCGCCTTGGCTGCCCGCGGTGAGAGCAAAGCGCCGACCGGTTACCTGGGGGCTGGCGTCAAGGCGGTCGACTGGCCACCGGAAATGATCCGGGAGGTCAGCTTCGGTCCTGTCGCGGCAATCGGCGAGGGTGTGCGGCGTACTTGGACCATGAGTGTCCTGACCCTCGACTCGCTGAAGAAAATGTTGTTCGGCGAGCTCTCGGTAAAAAACTTGAGTGGACCGATAACCATTGCTAAAGTGGCGGGCGCTTCTGCCCAGTCGGGCGTTGCTGATTTCCTGAATTTCCTTGCTTATCTGAGCATTAGCCTGGGGGTTCTGAATTTGCTGCCCATCCCGGTACTGGATGGGGGGCATCTGCTGTTTTATCTGATCGAGTGGGCGCGTGGTCGTCCCTTGTCGGATCGGGTGCAAGGTTGGGGGATACAGATCGGTATCAGCTTGGTGGTCGGGGTGATGTTGCTTGCCTTGGTCAACGATCTGGGTCGTCTGTAACGCTTCGCTGAATTGCGAATCTGCCGCATTTTGCGGCAGTTTGTTTATTGCCAGTTGGAATAAGAAAGGACTTCATGAAACGTCTGCTGCTAACTGCGGTTCTCACCGTATTGATGATCGCCGAAGTTCACGCCGAGTCCTTCACTATCTCTGATATTCGCGTCAACGGCCTCCAGCGGGTTTCCGCGGGTAGCGTCTTTGGTGCCTTGCCGCTGAACGTCGGCGAGCAGGCGGATGATCGGCGCCTGGTGGAATCCACTCGTGCGTTGTTCAAGACCGGGTTCTTTCAAGATATCCAGCTGGGCCGCGACGGCAATGTCTTGGTCATCACGGTAGTCGAGCGCCCATCGGTCGCCAGTATCGAGATCGAGGGCAACAAGGCGATCTCCACCGAAGACCTGATGAAAGGCCTGAAGCAATCGGGCCTGGCGGAAGGCGAGATCTTCCAGCGCGCGACACTCGAAGGCGTTCGTAACGAGTTGCAACGCCAGTACGTTGCCCAGGGCCGCTACTCGGCCACCGTTGATACCGAAGTCGTCCCGCAACCGCGCAACCGCGTTGGCCTGAAGGTGAACATCAACGAAGGCACCGTCGCCGCCATCCAGCACATCAACGTGGTAGGCAATACGGTTTTCCCAGACGAAGACCTGATCGACCTGTTCGAACTCAAGACCACCAACTGGTTGTCGTTCTTCAAGAACGACGACAAGTACGCCCGTGAAAAACTCTCCGGTGACCTGGAGCGCCTGCGTTCCTACTACCTGGACCGTGGCTACATCAACATGGACATTGCTTCGACCCAGGTGTCCATTACCCCGGACAAGAAGCACGTCTACATCACCGTCAACGTCAACGAAGGCGAGAAATACACCGTTCGTGACGTCAAGCTCAGCGGCGACCTGAAGGTCCCTGAAGACCAGGTCAAGTCGCTTCTGCTGGTGCAGAAGGGCCAGGTATTCTCGCGCAAGCTGATGACCACCACGTCCGAGCTGATCACCCGTCGCCTCGGTAACGAGGGCTACACCTTCGCCAACGTCAACGGCGTGCCACAGCCACACGATGAAGACCATACCGTCGACATCACCTTTGCCGTGGACCCGGGCAAGCGCGCCTACGTCAATCGCATCAACTTCCGTGGCAACACCAAGTCCGAGGACGAAGTGCTGCGCCGTGAAATGCGCCAGATGGAAGGTGGCTGGGCTTCGACCTACCTGATCGACCAATCCAAGACCCGCCTGGAGCGCCTCGGCTTCTTCAAGGAAGTCAACGTCGAGACCCCGGCCGTACCGGGCGTCGATGACCAGGTTGACGTGAACTACAGTGTCGAGGAACAGGCTTCCGGTTCGATCACCGCGAGCGTCGGTTTCGCCCAGAGCGCAGGCTTGATCCTGGGCGGTTCGATCACCCAGAACAACTTCCTCGGTACCGGTAACAAGGTCAGCATCGGCCTGACCCGTAGCGAATACCAGACCCGCTACAACTTCGGCTACGTGGACCCCTACTGGACCGCCGACGGCGTGAGCCTGGGCTACAACGCCTTCTATCGCACCACTGACTACGACGAACTCGATTCCGATGTCTCCAGCTATGCAGTTGACAGCCTGGGTGCCGGCGTCAACGTAGGTTATCCAATCAGCGAGACTTCGCGTCTTACGTTCGGGCTCACCGCCCAGCAGGACGAGATCAGCACCGGCCGCTATACCGTTGACGAGATCTTCGATTTCGTCGAGAAGGAGGGCGACAAGTACCTGAACTTCAAGGCGTCTGTTGGTTGGTCCGAGTCGACCCTGAACAAGGGCGTATTGGCGACACGTGGTCACTCCCAGAGCCTGGTGCTTGAATCGACCGTACCGGGCAGCGACCTGTCGTTCTTCAAGCTCGATTATCGCGGCCAACTGTTCCAGCCGCTGACCGATAACTACACCATGCGCCTGCACACCGAGCTGGGTTATGGCGATGGCTACGGTTCGACTGACGGCCTGCCGTTCTACGAGAACTACTACGCGGGTGGTTTCAACTCGGTACGCGGCTTCAAGGACAGCACCCTGGGGCCTCGCAGTACGCCGAGCCGTGGCGCAGCCGTCACTGGCAACCAAGGGACCATCCGGGATCCGGACCAGGATCCGCTTCCATTCGGTGGTAACGTCCTGATTCAGGGCGGGGTTGAAGTGCTGTTCCCGATGCCGTTCGTCAAGGACCAGCGCTCCCTGCGTACCTCTGTATTCTGGGACGTGGGTAACGTATTCGACTCCAGTTGCGATAACGCCACCAACAACAATGGCACGTCATCCAATGCAGAATGCAACGACATCAGCCTCAGCAACCTTGCCAGTTCCGTCGGCGTGGGCGTGACCTGGGTCACCGCGCTGGGCCCGTTGAGTTTCGCGCTGGCGATGCCGATCAAGAAACCGGATGACGCTGAAACCCAAGTGTTCCAATTTTCCCTCGGCCAGACGTTCTAAGTGTCCGGCCCAAGATAACGACAATGGATTTTGTAGGAGTACATCGTGCGTAAGTTGACTCAATTGGTTCTCCTGGCGACCGTACTGGTCGCAGGTCCGGCTTTTGCCGACATGAAGATCGCCGTGCTGAATTATCAGATGGCCCTGCTGGAATCCGATGCGGCGAAGAAATACGCCGTGGACGCCGAGAAGAAGTTCGGCCCGCAACTGACCAAGCTCAAGGGCCTGGAAAGCAGCGCCAAGGGTATCCAGGATCGTCTGGTCGCCGGTGGTGACAAGATGGCCCAGGGCGAGCGCGAGCGTCTTGAGCTGGAATTCAAGCAGAAGGCCCGCGACTTCCAGTTCCAATCCAAGGAACTGAACGAAGCGAAAGCCGTGGCTGACCGTGAAATGCTCAAGCAGCTCAAGCCGAAACTCGACAGCGCCGTTGAAGAAGTCATCAAGAAAGGTGGTTTCGACCTGGTGTTCGAGCGCGGCGCAGTGATCGATGTCAAACCTCAATACGACATCACGCGCCAGGTCATCGAGCGCATGAACCAGCTGAAGTAATCCATGACAGCGACTATCAAGCTCGGCCAACTGGCTGAGTTCCTCGGCGCCACCCTGCGTGGCGACCCGGAGAGGGCAATTACTGGGCTAGCCACTTTGCAAGAGGCTGGCCCAGCTCAGTTGAGCTTTCTGGCAAATCCCCAATACCGCAAATACCTGGCAGACAGCCGGGCCGCAGCGCTGTTGCTGAAGGCCGGTGATGCCGAAGGGTTTGCTGGCGATGCGCTGATCGTGGCCGATCCTTACCTGGCGTATGCGCGGATTTCCCATCTTTTCGACCCCAAGCCCAAATCGCCTGCGGGCATTCATCCCAGTGCGGTAATCGCGGCGGATGCGATCGTTGACCCCACGGCCAGTGTAGGGCCTTTTGTCGTCATCGAAAGCGCGGCCCGGATTGGCGCTGGCGTGACGCTGGGCGCCCACTGCTTTGTCGGCGCGCGTAGCGAGATCGGCGAGGGTGGCTGGCTGGCTCCGCGCGTCACCCTGTATCACGATGTGCGCATCGGCAAGCGGGTGGTGATTCAGTCTGGCGCGGTGCTGGGCGGTGAAGGGTTTGGTTTTGCCAACGAGAAAGGCGTCTGGCAGAAGATCGCCCAGATCGGTGGCGTGACCGTTGGCGATGATGTGGAGATTGGCGTCAATACCGCGATCGACCGTGGTGCGCTGGCCGACACCGTCATCGGTAACGGCGTCAAGCTCGACAACCAGATCCAGATCGCCCACAACGTCCAGGTCGGTGACCATACCGCCATGGCCGCTTGCGTGGGCATTTCCGGCAGTACCAAGATCGGCAGGCATTGCATGCTGGCCGGTGGCGTAGGGCTGGTAGGTCACATCGAAATCTGTGACAACGTTTTCCTGACCGGCATGACCATGGTCACCCACTCGATTACCGAGCCGGGCGCCTATTCATCCGGTACGGCCATGCAGCCGGCAGCCGAATGGCGCAAGAGCGCGGCGCGTATCCGCCAGCTCGACGACATCGCGCGGCGCCTCAAGCAGGTGGAAAAGCGTGTAGGGGACGTGACCCCTGGCGGTAATGCTTCATCAGATGGCTGATACCATTTCCATATCAAGTGTGCACAGCCGTTAGGGCATCTTGATTTGCTAGCGGAGTGCGCGTCACTCGTGCGCTCCCAATCTTTACATAGGCTTCCCCCCGAAATGATGGACATCAACGAGATTCGCGAATACCTGCCTCACCGTTACCCGTTCCTGCTGGTGGATCGGGTCGTGGACCTGGATGTTGAAGGCAAGCGCATTCGCGCCTACAAGAATGTCAGCATCAACGAACCGTTCTTCAATGGCCACTTCCCCGCGCATCCAATCATGCCGGGCGTGTTGATCATCGAAGCGATGGCTCAGGCTGCCGGGATCCTTGGTTTCAAAATGCTCGACGTGAAGCCTGCCGATGGCACGCTCTACTACTTCGTCGGCTCCGACAAGCTGCGCTTTCGCCAGCCAGTGACCCCGGGCGATCAATTGATCCTCGAGGCCAAGTTCATCAGTTGCAAGCGCCAGATCTGGAAGTTCGAATGCCAGGCCTCGGTCGATGGCAAGCCGGTCTGCTCCGCTGAAATCATCTGCGCGGAACGCAAACTATGAGTTTGATTGACCCTCGCGCAATCATCGATCCGTCGGCCGTGCTGGCCGCCGATGTCGAGGTTGGCCCTTGGTCGATCATCGGCGCAGGTGTGGAAATCGGCGAGGGCACGGTGATCGGCCCCCACGTAATTCTCAAGGGGCCGACCCGAATCGGCCGGCACAATCGCATCTACCAGTTTTCATCGGTAGGCGAGGACACGCCCGATCTGAAATACAAAGGTGAAGAAACCCGCCTGGTCATCGGCGATCACAACGTGATCCGCGAAGGCGTGACGATTCACCGTGGCACCGTCCAGGACCGTTCCGAAACGACACTGGGCGACCATAACCTGATCATGGCCTATGCCCACATCGGCCACGACAGCGTCATCGGCAACCATTGCATCCTGGTCAACAACACTGCGTTGGCCGGCCATGTGCACGTGGATGACTGGGCGATCCTGTCCGGCTTCACCCTGGTCCACCAGTATTGCCATATCGGCGCCCATAGTTTCTCCGGCATGGGCACGGCCATCGGCAAGGACGTTCCCGCATACGTCACCGTGTTCGGTAACCCGGCCGAAGCCCGCAGCATGAACTTCGAGGGCATGCGTCGTCGTGGCTTCAGCGAAGAGGCGATTACGGCGCTGCGCCGCGCCTACAAGGTGGTCTATCGCCAGGGCCTGACGGTCGAGCAGGCGCTGGCCGAACTGGCCGAAGCGTCGACGCAGTTCCCGGAAGTCGCGATATTCCGTGATTCCATCCAGTCATCGACTCGCGGCATCACGCGCTGACCATGGCTAATCTGCGTATCGCGCTGGTGGCGGGAGAGGCTTCCGGTGACATTCTGGGTGCCGGTCTGATGCGTGCGCTCAAGGCGCAGCATCCCGCAGTCGAATTCATCGGGGTTGGTGGGCCATTGATGCAGGCCGAAGGGCTGGAGTCCTACTTCCCCATGGAGCGCCTGTCAGTCATGGGCCTGGTGGAAGTGCTCGGTCGCTTGCGGGAGCTGCTGGCCCGGCGCAAGAAGCTGATCCAGACGCTGATCGAAGAAAAACCGGACGTCTTCATCGGTATCGATGCGCCGGATTTCACCCTCAATATCGAACTCAAATTGCGCCAGGCGGGTATCAAGACCGTGCATTACGTCAGCCCGTCGGTCTGGGCCTGGCGGCAGAAACGCGTGTTGAAGATCCGCGAAGGTTGCGACCTGATGCTGACGCTGCTGCCGTTCGAAGCCCGTTTCTACGAAGAAAAAGGCGTGCCGGTGCGGTTTGTCGGACACACCCTGGCCGATACCATTCCCCTGGAGGCGGACCGCGCGGCGGCGCGCCAGGCGTTGAACCTGCCTGCAGGGCCGCTGGTGGCATTGATGCCCGGCAGTCGCGGCGGCGAGGTCAGTCGCCTGGGCGGCTTGTTCTTCGACGCCGCTGAACGCCTCCGGGCGATGCGGCCCGGCGTACGTTTTGTCCTGCCGTGTGCCAGTCCGCAGCGGCGAGTCCAGCTCGAAGCGCTGCTGGCCGGGCGCGATTTGCCGGTTACCTTGCTCGACGGCCAATCCCATCAAGCACTGGCCGCTTGTGATGCGGTGTTGATTGCGTCAGGCACTGCTACCCTTGAAGCGTTGTTGTACAAACGCCCAATGGTGGTCGCCTATCGCCTGGCGCCGCTGACGTTCTGGATTCTCAAGCGCATGGTCAAGAGCCCTTACGTTTCCTTGCCCAATCTCCTGGCCCAGCGCCTGCTGGTCCCTGAGCTGCTGCAAGACGACGCGACCGCCGAGGCGCTGGCCACCACGCTGTCGCCCTTGATCGACGGCGGCGAGGAACAGACCCGGGGTTTTGACGAAATTCACCGTACCCTGCGTCGCGATGCCTCCAACCAGGCGGCTGACGCGGTACTGACCCTGATTGGCGCAAAACCATGAGCAACGTAAAGCTACAGATGGGCCTGGACTTCAACCTGGTCGCTGAAGTCGAAGAACTCGTCGCCGGTGTCGATGAAGTCGGGCGTGGGCCTTTGTGCGGTGCGGTGGTGACGGCGGCGGTGATCCTTGATCCGAACCGGCCGATCCTGGGTCTGGATGATTCCAAGAAGCTCACCGAGGCCCGTCGCGAGAAGCTCTACGACGAAATCTGCGAAAAGGCCCTGAGCTGGTGCATCGCCCGGGCCGAAGTCGAAGAAATCGATGAGCTCAATATCCTGCACGCCACCATGCTCGCCATGCAGCGTGCGGTGCAGGGGCTGCATATCACGCCGAAGCTGGCGATGATCGACGGCAATCGTTGCCCGAAACTGTCGATGCGCGCCGAAGCGGTCATCCAGGGCGACGGCAAAGTGCCGGCCATCGCGGCGGCTTCGATCCTGGCCAAGGTCAGTCGTGATCGGGAAATGGCCGCGTTCGAGCTGATCTATCCGGGCTATGGCATCGGCAGCCACAAGGGTTATCCGACCCCCGTCCACCTGGAAGCCCTGGCGCGCCTTGGCCCGACGCCGATTCATCGGCGATCGTTTGCCCCGGTTAGGCTGGCTTATGAAGCTCGGGATGGGGTGATCGTGAGCGAGGGGTTCACCTGATTCATCGTGGCGAGGGAGCTTGCTCCCGCTTGGGTGCGAAGCGCCCATAAGAAGGGGGCTGCCGCGCAGCCCAGCGGGAGCAAGCTCCCTCGCCACGGGTTCAATCCTCAAGAGAATGGGTTGCTGGCTGATGTTTTACCCAAGGCCCGGTACAATCCGGGCCTTGTTGTTTTCATGACTTAACGCAGGATCACTATGCCGGCTTCATTCGTTCATCTACGCCTGCACACTGAATACTCCCTGGTCGACGGTCTGGTGCGGATCAAGCCCCTGGTCAAGACGCTGGTGGGCATGAACATGCCTGCCGTGGCCGTTACCGACCAGAACAACATGTGTTCGCTGGTCAAGTTCTACAAGAACGCCATGGGCGCAGGGATCAAGCCGATCTGCGGCGCCGACCTGTGGCTGGCGAACAAGGACCCGGACGCGCCGCTGAGCCGGATCAGCCTGCTGGTGATGAACGCCTTGGGCTACCGCAACCTCACCGAGCTGATTTCCCGCGGCTTTATCGACGGCCAGCGCAATGGCTCGATCATCATCGAGCGCGAGTGGGTGGCCGAGGCCAGCGAAGGGCTGATCATGCTGTCGGCGGCCAAGGAGGGTGAAATCGGCCAGGCCCTGCTCAGCGGCAATGTCGAAGAAGCCGAACAACTGGCCCGCGACTGGATGGCCGTGTTCCCGGATCGCTTCTACATCGAAGTGCAGCGCACCAACCGTCCCAATGACGAAGAACACCTGCACGCCGCCGTAGCCCTCGCCGACAAGCTCGGTGCGCCGCTGGTGGCGACCAACGACGTGCGGTTCATCAAGCAGGAAGATTTCGAGGCCCACGAAACCCGCGTCTGCATCGGTGAAGGCCGTGCCCTCGACGACCCCCGTCGGCCGAAAAACTACAGCGACCAGCAATACCTCAAGAGCGCCGAGGAAATGGCGGAGCTGTTCAGCGACTTGCCCGAAGCGCTGGAAAACACCGTCGAGATCGCCAAGCGTTGCAACATCGAAGTGAAGCTGGGCAAGCACTTCCTGCCCAACTTCCCGATTCCCGATGGGATGACCATCGATGAATATTTCCGCAAGGTCTCGTTCGACGGCCTCGAAGAACGCCTGAGCGTCCTGCTGCCCAAGGACACCACTGAAGATTACGAAGCCAAGCGCCAGGTCTATGTCGATCGGTTGAATTTCGAGCTGGATATCATCATCCAGATGGGGTTCCCCGGTTACTTCCTGATCGTGATGGACTTTATCCAGTGGGCCAAGAGCAACGGCGTGCCCGTTGGCCCTGGCCGGGGGTCGGGTGCCGGTTCGCTGGTGGCCTACGTGCAGAAGATCACCGACCTCGACCCGCTGGAATATGACCTGCTGTTCGAACGTTTCCTCAACCCGGAACGGGTTTCCATGCCCGACTTCGACGTCGACTTCTGCATGGACGGCCGCGACCGGGTGATCGACTACGTGGCCGAGAAATACGGCCGCAACGCGGTGAGCCAGATCATTACCTTCGGTTCCATGGCTGCCAAGGCTGTGGTGCGCGACGTGGCGCGGGTGCAGGGCAAGTCCTACGGTCTGGCGGATCGCCTGTCGAAGATGATCCCGTTCGAAGTCGGCATGACCCTGGAAAAAGCCTACGAGCAGGAAGAAATCCTGCGGGACTTCATCAAGGTCGATGAGGAAGCTGCGGAAATCTGGGAGATGGCCCGCAAGCTCGAAGGCGTGGTGCGTAACGTCGGCAAGCACGCCGGTGGTGTGGTGATCGCGCCGACCAAGCTGACTGACTTCTCGCCGATCTATTGCGATGAAGAGGGCGACGGCCTGGTCACCCAGTTCGACAAGGATGACGTCGAGGCGGCGGGCCTGGTGAAGTTCGACTTCCTCGGCTTGCGGACCCTGACCATCATCGACTGGGCGCTGAAAACCATCAACCGCGACCGGGCCAAGGTCGGCGAAGAGCCGCTGGACATTGCCTTTATTCCGCTGGACGACAAGCCGACCTACAGCCTGTTGCAGAAAGCCGAAACCACCGCGGTGTTCCAGCTTGAATCCCGAGGCATGAAGGAGCTGATCAAGAAGCTCAAGCCGGACTGCCTGGAAGACTTGATCGCACTGGTGGCCCTGTTCCGTCCGGGCCCGCTGCAATCGGGCATGGTGGATGACTTCATCAACCGCAAGCACGGTCGCGCCGAGCTGGCGTACCCGCACCCCGACTACCAGTACGAAGGCTTGAAGCCGGTATTGGCACCGACCTACGGCATCATCCTGTATCAGGAACAGGTGATGCAGATTGCCCAGGTGATGGCCGGCTACACCCTCGGTGGCGCGGACATGCTGCGTCGAGCCATGGGTAAGAAAAAACCCGAGGAGATGGCCAAGCAGCGCGGTGGCTTCATCGAAGGTTGCGCGAACAATGGCATCGATGCGGACCTGGCGGGCAACATTTTCGACCTGGTGGAAAAGTTCGCCGGCTACGGCTTCAACAAATCCCACTCCGCCGCCTATGGCCTGGTCTCGTACCAGACTGCATGGTTGAAGGCACACTACCCGGCGCCGTTCATGGCGGCGGTGCTGTCGGCGGATATGCACAACACCGACAAGGTCGTGACCTTGATCGAAGAAGTGCGGACCATGAAGCTGCGCCTCGACGCGCCGGACGTGAACGCTTCGGAGTTCAAGTTCACGGTGAACGATGAAGGCCGCATCATCTATGGCCTCGGCGCGATCAAGGGCGTGGGTGAAGGCCCGGTGGAGGCGATTACCGAAGCGCGCCAGGACGGGCCATTCAAGGATCTGTTCGATTTCTGCGCGCGGGTTGACCTCAAACGCATCAACAAGCGCACCCTCGACGGTTTGATCCGCAGCGGCGCGCTGGACCGCCTGGGGCCTTATTTTCACGATGAGCCGAAGGCCTACCAGGCCAACATCGATCGCAATCGCGCGGTGTTGCTGGCGGCGATGGAAGAAGCGATCAAGGCCGCCGAACAGACCGCCCGCACCCATGACAGCGGCCACGCCGACCTGTTTGGCGGGCTGTTCGTCGAGGAAGACGCCGACGTCTATGGCAACCATCGCAAAGCCAAGGAGCTGACCCTCAAGGAGCGCCTCAAGGGTGAGAAAGACACCTTGGGCCTGTACCTGACCGGTCACCCGATCGACGAATACGAAGGCGAGATCCGCCGCTTCGCCCGCCAGCGCATCATCGACCTGAAGCCGGCTCGCGACACGCAAACGGTCGCCGGCATGATCATCGCCCTGCGGGTGATGAAAAACAAAAAAGGCGACAAGATGGGTTTCATCACCCTGGACGACCGCTCCGGGCGCATCGAGGCGTCGTTGTTCGCCGATGCGTTCCATTCCGCGCAGTCGTTGTTGCAGACCGATGCGATGGTCGTCGTGGAAGGGGAAGTCAGTAACGACGACTTCTCCGGTGGCCTGCGGCTGCGGGTCAAGCGCGTGATGAGCATGGAGGATGCCCGTACCAACCTGGCCGAGAGCCTGCGCCTGAAGTTGCAAACCCAGGATCTGAAAGGCGATCAGCTACGCTGGCTGGGCGAGTTGTTCAAGCGCCATCGCGGTGCTTGTCCGATCACCATGGAGTATGTACGACCCGACGCCAAGGCCGTGCTGCAGTTCGGCGAAGGTTGGCGGATCGATCCGGCGGATGCGTTGATTCAAGCCTTGCGTGACCAGTTCGGCAAAGACAACGTCTTCCTCCAATACCGTTGACGGCCAGGGGCCACTTCCGTATTCGGAGCGCCCCTGACCTCGACTCGAATTTTTAATCTCGACCTGAACGCGCCTCTCCCTTAAGGTAGGGCGCGAATAGACAACCGGCCGGCCCAAGCTCTCTTGGACGTCGACCCAAGACGGACGCCTATGAACCCGAATTTTCTAGATTTCGAACAGCCGATCGCCGACCTTCAAGCCAAGATCGAAGAGTTGCGCTTGGTCGGTAACGACAATTCGCTGAATATTGGCGATGAAATCTCTCGGCTGCAGGACAAGAGCCGCACGCTGACTGAAGACATCTTCGGCAAGCTGACCAGCTGGCAGATCGCGCGTCTGGCGCGTCACCCGCGTCGTCCCTATACCCTGGACTACATCGACCACATCTTTACCGAGTTCGATGAGCTGCACGGCGACCGTCACTTCTCCGACGACGCCGCGATCGTCGGCGGCGTTGCCCGCCTGGACGACCAGCCGGTGATGGTGATCGGTCACCAGAAGGGCCGCGAAGTGCGCGAGAAGGTGCGTCGCAACTTCGGCATGCCGCGTCCGGAAGGCTACCGCAAGGCCTGCCGCCTGATGGAAATGGCCGAACGCTTCAAGATGCCGATCCTGACCTTCATCGACACCCCGGGCGCTTACCCAGGCATCGACGCCGAAGAGCGCAACCAGAGCGAAGCGATCGCCTGGAACCTGCGCGTCATGGCCCGCCTGAAAACCCCGATCATCGCCACCGTGATCGGCGAAGGCGGTTCGGGCGGTGCGTTGGCCATCGGTGTCTGCGATCAGTTGAACATGCTGCAATACTCCACCTACGCGGTGATCTCGCCGGAAGGCTGCGCCTCTATCCTCTGGAAAACCGCCGAGAAGGCGCCGGATGCCGCTGAAGCCATGGGCATCACCGCTGAGCGTCTCAAAGGCCTGGGCATCGTTGATAAAGTGATCAACGAGCCAGTGGGCGGCGCCCACCGTGACCCGGCTGCGGCCGCTGCGCTGATTCGCGCGGAGCTGAGTTCGCAGCTGTCGATGCTCAAGAAGTTCGACAACGACGCGTTGCTGGCCCGTCGTTATGAGCGGTTGATGAGCTACGGCCTCTGATCTGACCAAGCCTCCAGCAGTTGTGGGGAGCCGATGTGGGAGCGGGCTTGCTCGCGAAAGCGGTTTAACATTCAACCCATGTGTTGACTGATTTACCGCCTTCGCGAGCAAGCCCGCTCCCACATTTGATTTGTGCCAAGGCTGAGACCGATGAACGCAAGCAACGATCTGCCAAGCCGCCTGCTGACCCAGCTCATTCCCTGGCGCAACGCCGCCACCTGGCGCATCGCCTTCTCCGGTGGCCTCGATTCCACCGTCCTGCTGCACCTGCTCGTTTCCCTGGCAAAAACCCAAGCCCTGCCACCGCTCAGCGCCATCCATATCCATCATGGCCTTCAGGCTGTGGCCGATGCGTGGCCGGAGCATTGCCGTTCGGTCTGTGCGGCCCTGGGCGTGCCTTTGGACGTGGTGAATGTACACGTGCGTCCCGGCGCGAGTATCGAGCGCGCTGCCCGCGAGGCGCGTTACGCCGCCTTCGTCGCGGCGATCGGCAGTCATGAAGTGCTGCTCACCGCCCAACATCGTGATGATCAGGCAGAGACCCTTTTGTTTCGCCTGCTGCGGGGGGCGGGGGTGAGGGGGTTGGCGGCGATGCCACGGCAGCGGCCATTGGGCCAGGGGCATCTGCTGCGGCCGTTGCTCGATGTGTCCCGCGCGGAGCTGGAGGCCTATGCCACGCAGCAAGGCCTGAGTTGGATCGACGACCCGTCCAACGATGATCACCGTTACGCGCGTAATTACCTGCGCCAACGGGTCTTTCCGGTCCTGGCCGAGCAGTGGCCCCAGGCATCGATGACCCTCGCCCGCAGCGCCGCGCACCTGAGCGAGGCGCAAGGCTTGCTGGACGAGTTGGCGCAGATCGATCTGGAGTGTGCCATGAGCGCCAGCGCGTTCGACTGGCTCGGGTTGCGGTCCCTTGAGCTGGCGCCCTTGCGCGCTTTGTCTGCGGCCCGCCAGCGCAACGCATTGAGTCATTGGCTGGCACCGGTGACTAAGCTTCCCGACAGTGATCATTGGGTGGGCTGGGACTCGTTGCGTGACGCCAGGGGCGATGGCCATCCGGTCTGGCGCCTGGCGGACGGAGAATTGCACCGGACCGGCGGACGCATCTGGTGGTTATCCGACCATTGGCGACAGCCGGTCTCGGGTCCGATTGAATGGCCTGAGGTCGATCGGCCATTGTTGCTGCCGGGTAATGGTCGGGTAATTCTTCTTGGCGCAGCCCCCTCGGGAGCGCTTTGCATCCGCTATCGCCAGGGCGGTGAAATCATGGAATTGCCGGGGCGCGGGCACCGGGATCTCAAGCGTTTGCTCAACGAAAACGGCGTGCCGGCGTTCGTACGTGGCCGTTTGCCGCTCCTGTATCGGGGCGAGCAATTGCTGGGGTTGGCCAGCCTTCAGGGATTCGATCGGGGGACTGATGGCAGTTGGCAACTGATCTGGCAGCCATGAAAGCCAAGATCTGGGTTTGAGCTGAAAGGGGCTTTCCGGTAGACTACGCTCCCTTCTTGATACAACTTCTGTGGATTCGCCTGAATTGCAGGAGTTGCCGATTACCAAGCAGTCTTTGCTGGGCGATTCCAAAAAATGTGTAGCGAACAACGTACCGGTGATTTCACCTCCGGTCTGTCCCGACGCGGCGGTTTTTTTGAAAGGTGCACTGTGATTAATGCAGGTGATCGGGGGCTTCGGCCTTCCTTCGCTTTCCCCGGCGGCTCGGACCGCTTTAACGCAGACTTCTAGGGTTTTTCATGACGCGCTACATATTCGTCACGGGCGGTGTTGTTTCTTCATTGGGGAAAGGCATTGCCTCGGCTTCATTGGCGGCCATCCTGGAGGCGCGGGGACTTAAGGTCACCATGCTCAAGCTGGACCCGTACATCAACGTCGACCCGGGCACCATGAGCCCGTTCCAGCACGGTGAAGTGTTCGTCACCCACGACGGCGCCGAGACCGACCTGGACCTGGGCCACTACGAGCGGTTCATCCGCACGACCATGACCCAGAACAACAACTTCACCACCGGCCGTGTCTACGAGCACGTCCTGCGCAAAGAGCGTCGTGGTGACTACCTTGGCGCAACCATCCAGGTCATCCCGCACATCACCGACGAAATCAAGCGCCGCATCATCAAGGGTGCCGGCGACGCGGACGTGGCGATGGTCGAGATCGGCGGCACTGTGGGCGACATCGAGTCCCAGCCGTTCCTTGAAGCCATCCGCCAGTTGCGTTTCGAAATCGGTGCCAAGCGCGCGATGCTGATGCACCTGACCCTGGTGCCGTACATCGCCACCGCCGGCGAAACCAAGACCAAGCCAACCCAGCACTCGGTCAAGGAACTGCGTTCCATCGGCCTGCAGCCGGACGTGCTGATCTGCCGCTCCGATCACCCGATCGACATCTCCTCGCGTCGCAAGATCGCCCAGTTCACCAACGTGGAAGAACGTGCGGTCATCGGCCTGGAAGACGCCGACACCATCTACAAGATCCCGGGCATCCTGCACTCCCAGGGCCTCGATGACTTCGTTGTCGAGCGCTTCGGCCTGCAATGCGCCAGCGCCGACCTGTCCGAGTGGGACGCCGTGGTCGATGCCAAGCTCAATCCAGAGCACGAAGTCACCATCGCCATGGTCGGCAAGTACATGGAGCTGCTGGACGCCTACAAGTCGCTGATCGAAGCGATGAGTCATGCCGGCATCAGCAACCGCACCAAGGTCAACCTGCGCTACATCGACTCCGAAGACATCGAGAACCAGGGCACCGGCCTGCTCGAAGGCGCCGATGCGATCCTCGTACCGGGCGGCTTTGGCCTGCGCGGCGTGGAAGGCAAGATCACCGCCGTGCAATACGCCCGCGAGAACAAGGTGCCGTACCTGGGCATCTGCCTCGGGATGCAAGTGGCGGTCATCGAGTTCGCCCGTAACGTGATGGGCTGGAAAGACGCCAACTCCACCGAATTCGATCGTGCCAGTGGCCACCCGGTCGTGGGCCTGATCACCGAGTGGGAAGATGCCACCGGCGCCGTCGAAGTGCGTACCGAAAGCTCGGACCTGGGCGGCACCATGCGCCTCGGCGCGCAGGAATGCCTGCTCGAAGCCGGCTCCAAGGTGCACGATTGCTACGCCAAGGACGTGATCGTCGAGCGTCATCGCCACCGCTACGAAGTGAACAACAACCTGCTGCCACAACTGATCGAAGCCGGCCTGAAGATTTCCGGTCGTTCCGGTGACGGTGCACTGGTTGAAGTGGTCGAGGCTGCGGACCATCCATGGTTCGTCGCCTGCCAGTTCCACCCGGAGTTCACTTCGACACCGCGCGACGGTCACCCGCTGTTCAGTGGTTTCGTGAAAGCCGCTTTGGCTCAACACCAGAAAAAGGCATAAGACGATGGCCCAGAAGATCATCCGCGTTGGCGACATCGAGATTGCCAACGACAAACCCATGGTGCTGTTTGGCGGCATGAACGTGCTGGAAAGCCGCGACATGGCGATGCAGGTCTGCGAGGAGTATGTGAAGGTTACCCAGAAACTGGGTATTCCATACGTCTTCAAGGCCAGCTTCGACAAGGCCAACCGTTCGTCGGTGACTTCCTACCGTGGTCCGGGCCTGGAAGAGGGGATGCGGATTTTCCAGGACATCAAGCAAGCCTTCGGCGTGCCGATCATCACCGACGTCCACGAGCCTGACCAGGCCGCGGTGGTCGCCGAGGTCTGCGACATCATCCAGTTGCCGGCCTTCCTGTCGCGCCAGACCGACCTGGTGGTCGCGATGGCCAAGACCGGCGCGGTGATCAATATCAAGAAAGCCCAGTTCCTCGCGCCCCAGGAAATGAAACACATCCTGAGCAAATGCGAAGAGGCCGGCAACGACCAGTTGATCCTCTGCGAGCGTGGTTCAAGCTTCGGCTACAACAACCTCGTGGTGGACATGCTCGGCTTCGGCATCATGAAGCAGTTCGAGTACCCGGTATTCTTCGACGTGACCCACGCGCTGCAAATGCCTGGCGGTCGCTCCGATTCCGCGGGTGGTCGTCGCGCCCAGGTCACCGACCTGGCCAAGGCCGGCATGAGCCAGTCCCTGGCTGGCCTGTTCCTTGAAGCCCACCCTGACCCTGACAACGCCAAGTGCGACGGCCCTTGTGCCTTGCGCTTGAACAAGCTGGAACCTTTCCTGTCTCAGCTCAAGTCGCTGGATGAGCTGGTCAAGGGTTTTCCGACGATAGAAACCGCGTAACGCGATTTTCTCCGGTAAAGTACCGCTCGATAAACGCTCTGGCCTGCGGGCCGGGCGTTGTCGTCGGCAAGCCTGCCCGCTGCTCTATCCCGCCGACGATAAAGATTTCCTCTCGCTGCGTCGTTTTCGTCAACTTTGGAGTGTTTACAACAATGGCAAAAATCGTCGACATCAAAGGTCGTGAAGTTCTCGACTCCCGTGGCAACCCCACTGTCGAAGCGGACGTGCTTCTCGACAACGGCATCATCGGCAGCGCCTGCGCGCCGTCCGGTGCTTCCACTGGCTCGCGCGAAGCGCTGGAGCTGCGTGATGGCGACAAGAGCCGTTACCTGGGCAAGGGCGTGTTGAAGGCCGTCGCCAACATCAACGGCCCGATCCGTGACCTGTTGCTGGGCAAGGACCCTGCCGACCAGAAAGCCCTCGATCACGCCATGATCAAGCTCGACGGTACCGAAAACAAAGCCACCCTGGGCGCCAACGCGATCCTCGCCGTGTCCCTGGCCGCTGCCAAGGCCGCTGCCCAGGACCAGGACCTGCCGCTGTACGCGCACATCGCCAACCTCAACGGTACGCCGGGCGTGTACTCGATGCCGGTACCAATGATGAACATCATCAACGGCGGCGAGCATGCCGATAACAACGTCGACATCCAGGAATTCATGGTGCAGCCGGTGGGTGCCAAGACCTTCTCCGAAGGCCTGCGCATGGGCACCGAGATTTTCCATCACCTCAAGGCCGTGCTGAAGGCCCGTGGCCTGAGCACCGCCGTTGGCGACGAAGGCGGTTTCGCACCGAACCTGGCGTCCAACGAAGATGCACTGAAAGTGATCTCCGAAGCCGTGGCCAACGCTGGCTACAAGCTGGGCACCGACGTGACCCTGGCCCTGGACTGCGCCGCCAGTGAGTTCTTCGAAGACGGCAAGTACAACCTGTCCGGCGAAGGCCAGGTGTTCACCGCCGAAGGTTTCGCCGACTACCTCAAGGGCCTGACCGAACGCTACCCGATCATCTCCATCGAAGACGGCCTGGACGAGTCCGACTGGGCGGGCTGGAAAATCCTCACCGACAAGATCGGCGAGAAAACCCAGCTGGTGGGTGACGACCTGTTCGTGACCAACACCAAGATCCTGAAAGAAGGCATCGACAAGAAGATCGCCAACTCGATCCTGATCAAGTTCAACCAGATCGGCACCCTGACCGAAACCCTGGAAGCCATCCAGATGGCCAAGGCCGCCGGTTATACCGCCGTGATCTCCCACCGCTCGGGTGAAACCGAAGACTCGACCATTGCCGACCTGGCCGTGGGCACCGCGGCGGGCCAGATCAAGACCGGTTCGCTGTGCCGCTCCGACCGCGTTTCCAAGTACAACCAACTGCTGCGCATCGAAGAGCAGTTGAACGGCAAGGCCAAGTACAACGGTCGCGCCGAGTTTCGCGGTTAAGCTGTAAATGATAAAAAGACAGCGGATTGCGTCGCAAAGGTCGCCAAGGTGGCGGTTTTGCCTCTAATCTGATGCCTTATCAAGCACAAGCCTGGATCTTCCAGGCTTCGTGCTATCAGACGCTTCAAAGTTTGGCATGGCGGTCTTTTTTCACTGGATACCTGATATTCGATGCGCAGTCCCAATTGGTTGTTTCTCGTCTTGCTCTTGTTGCTGGCCGGCCTGCAGTACCGCCTTTGGGTGGGTAATGGCAGCTTGGCGCAGGTGGCCGAGTTGACTCAGCAAATTGCCGACCAGCACGCCGAAAACGAGGCATTGCTGGAGCGTAACCGAGTGATGGACGCCGAAGTGATGGAACTGAAAAAAGGCATGGAGACCGTCGAAGAGCGGGCTCGCCATGAATTGGGCATGGTGAAAGAGGGCGAAACCCTCTATCAACTGGCCCAATGAGCATTCGTTTACCGGCCTTTTGGGCCGTGATTCCTGCCGCGGGCGTTGGTGCTCGCATGGCCGCGGACCGTCCCAAGCAATACCTGCAGTTGGGCGGACGCACAATTCTCGAACACAGCCTTGGCTGTTTCCTCGATCACCCGACCGTCCAGGGCGTGGTGGTCAGCGTGGCATCTGACGATCCCTATTGGCTGACACTGGCCTGTGCCAGCGATCCGCGTATCCAGCGTGTGGATGGCGGTGAGCAGCGTTCGGGTTCGGTGCTCAATGCGTTGCTGCACCTTCACGAGCAGGGCGCCGACGATTTCGATTGGGTGCTGGTACACGACGCCGCGCGGCCGAACCTGGCCCGGGACGATCTTGATAACTTGCTCCATGAGCTGGCGAACGATCCGGTCGGCGGCCTGCTGGGTGTGCCGGCGCGCGATACCCTCAAGCGCGTCGACAAGCATGGCCGCGTGCTGGAAACGGTCGATCGCAGCGTGGTCTGGCAAGCCTACACGCCACAAATGTTCCGCCTCGGCGCCTTGCATCGAGCCCTGGCCGACAGCCTGGTGGCGGATGCAGTGATTACCGACGAAGCGTCCGCCATGGAATGGGCGGGGCAGGCGCCTCGGTTGATCGAAGGGCGGGCGGATAACATCAAGGTGACCCGGCCGGAAGACCTGGAGTGGTTGCGCCAGCGGTGGGCGAATCGGCATTGAGCCTGATCTGTTCTTCTTTAGATCGTCATCGTCTGGGCCGGCGCCATCGCGAGCAAGCTCGCTCCCACAGGGTTTATCGTCGAGTGATGGATGTGTGTTCACACCGGTCCACTGTGGGAGCGGGCTTGCTCGCGATGGCGTCATCCCAGACAACAAAAAAACCAGTGTCACCCCCGATATTCAGGCCGCTCAGCCAACCCATCCTTCAAAAAATCCACCAACTTGCGCACCTTTGGCGACAGATGCCGTTGCTGCGGGTACAGCGCCCAGACAGCCGTATTCGGCGGCTGATGAGCCTCCAGCAGCGAAATCAACGCACCGCTGTTCAAATGCTCCAGCACGTAATAATCCGGCAACTGGCACAAACCCACGCCTTGAAGCGCCGCATCAAGTACCGCTTGCCCACTGTTACAACGCCAGTTTCCCTGTACTCGCTGGGAAAATTCCCGCCCGTTCTGCTCCAGTTGCCACATGTCGGAGCTGCCGATCAGGCAGTTGTGGCGGCTCAGTTCCGACAAGCTGTGGGGGCGACCATAACGCTCCAGGTAGGAGGGCGAAGCGCACAGGTACATGCGTCGTGGCGCCAGGCGTGCGGCGACCAAGCGTGAGTCCTGCAGGCGGCCGAGGCGAATCGCCAGGTCCAGGCCTTCGTGGACGAGGTCCAACTGGCGATTGCTCAATTCTATGTCCACCCGCAATTGCGGATACAGGCCCATGAATCGCGTCACCAACGGCACGATAAACCGTTCGCCGTAAGCCACGGCACAGGTCATGCGCAGCATGCCCTTGGGCTCGCTGGTCAGGTCGCCGACGGCCCGCAGTGCTTCCTCGCGTCCATCCTGGAGGCGCTGGCAGTGCTGCAAAAAGGTTTGCCCGGCTTCGGTCAACGTCACACGGCGGGTGCTGCGGTAGAGCAGTCGTGTCTGTAGACGCTCTTCAAGCCGTACGATTTGTCGGCTGATATGGGAAGACGAAACCCCGAGCCGTTCCGCGGCGGCGGTGAATTGGCTGCATTCGGCCACGGCCACGAACTCGTCGATACCTTCCCAGCGGTTATCCGACATGGAGGATTATCCCTGTATGGCAATAATGTTTTGCTTTTAGCCGGATTATTCATCGTCTGGTGGCGGATTACACTCCTTGTCTCGTTTTTATTTGCTGGAGTATCCGGATGATCAAGTCACGCGCCGCCGTTGCCTTCGAGGCCAAGAAACCCCTGGAAATCGTCGAGGTCGACGTGGCCATGCCCAAGGCGGGCGAAGTGCTGTTGCGCGTGGTGGCTTCCGGTGTCTGCCACACCGATGCCTACACCCTGTCGGGCGCCGACCCGGAAGGGATTTTTCCGTCGATCCTCGGCCACGAAGGCGGCGCCATTGTCGAGGCCATCGGCGAAGGCGTGACGTCGGTGGCGGTGGGCGACCATGTGATTCCGCTGTACACGCCGGAGTGCGGCCAGTGCAAATTCTGCAAGTCGGGCAAGACCAACCTCTGCCAGGCTATTCGCGCCACCCAGGGCAAAGGCTTGATGCCGGACGGTACGTCGCGCTTTTCCTACAAGGGCGAGACGATTTTCCACTACATGGGCACCTCGACGTTCTCTGAGTACACCGTGCTGCCGGAAATCTCCGTTGCGAAGATTCCAAAAGAAGCGCCGCTGGAAAAGGTCTGCCTGCTGGGTTGTGGCGTCACCACGGGTATCGGCGCTGTGCTGAACACCGCCAAGGTCAAGCCGGGTGACACTGTGGCGATCTTCGGCCTGGGCGGCATCGGCCTTTCGGCCGTGATTGGCGCCGTGAAGGCCAAGGCCGCGCGCATCATCGCCATCGACATCAACCCGGCCAAATTCGAAATCGCCAAACAACTGGGCGCCACTGATTGCGTCAACCCGAAAGACTTCGACCGTCCGATCCAGGAAGTCATCGTCGACATGACGGACGGCGGCGTGGACTTTTCCTTCGAATGCATCGGCAATGTCCAGTTGATGCGTGCCGCGCTGGAGTGCTGCCACAAGGGCTGGGGCGAGTCGGTGATCATCGGCGTGGCCGGGGCCGGCCAGGAGATTGCCACCCGTCCATTCCAACTGGTGACCGGGCGCGTCTGGCGTGGTTCGGCGTTTGGCGGCGTGCGCGGTCGCACTGAGTTGCCGAGCTATGTGGACATGGCCGAAAAGGGCGAGATTCCGCTGGACACTTTCATCACCCACACCATGGGCCTGGAAGACATCAACAAGGCGTTCGACCTGATGCACGAAGGCAAGAGCATCCGTACCGTTATCCATTTCTGAGGTCGGTCATGAGTCTGGAAAACATCTCTTGCCAGAAAAGCTTCGGCGGCTGGCATAAGCGTTACCGGCACCGTTCCGAAGTGCTCGGTTGTGACATGGTGTTTGCCGTGTACCTGCCGCCGCAAGCCGAGCAGGGCGGCAAGCTTCCGGTGCTGTATTGGCTGTCCGGGCTGACCTGCACCGACGAGAACTTCATGCAAAAGGCCGGTGCCCAGCGCATGGCCGCCGAGCTGGGGCTGA
This sequence comes from Pseudomonas alvandae, assembly GCF_019141525.1. Classification (GTDB taxonomy): domain Bacteria; phylum Pseudomonadota; class Gammaproteobacteria; order Pseudomonadales; family Pseudomonadaceae; genus Aquipseudomonas; species Aquipseudomonas alvandae. Next base: position 5,210,757 of record NZ_CP077080.1, on the reverse strand, counting down.
TCATCGTCGCGCCCGACACCAGCCCCCGTGGCGCCGACGTGCCGGGCGATCCGGACGGTGCGTGGGACTTCGGCCTGGGGGCGGGGTTCTATCTGAACGCCACGCAGGATCCTTGGGCGCGGCACTATCGGATGCATGACTACGTCGTGCAGGAATTGCCGACGTTGGTCGAAGCGCATTTCCCGGCTTCGGATAAACGTGGCATCAGCGGTCATTCCATGGGCGGTCATGGCGCGCTTGTGTGCGCCTTGCGCAACCCTGGGCGTTACCGTTCGGTGTCGGCCTTTTCGCCGATCAACAATCCGATGGATTGCCCATGGGGACAGAAAGCGTTTTCTCGCTACCTTGGGGAAGATCGCTCGAAATGGCGCGAGTGGGATGCGTGCGCATTGATCGCCGAGGCGGGCGAAAAGCTGCCGCTGCTGGTGGACCAGGGCGATCGCGATGACTTCCTCGCCAACCAACTCAAGCCCGAGGCCTTGCAGCAAGCGGCGAAAGCGGCCGGCCATCCATTGGAACTGCGCCTGCAACCGGGCTATGACCACAGCTATTTCTTCATCGCCAGTTTCATCGGTGAACACTTGCAACATCATGCACGCGCTCTAAACGCCTAATGCAGGTAGAATCACGCCCTGACAAAAATCGGGGCGTTTTTTTATGCGTATTGGCCACGGCTACGATGTTCACCGTTTCGCTGAAGGCGACTTCATTACTCTGGGCGGCGTGCGGATCGCACACGGCTTCGGGCTGCTCGCGCATTCTGACGGTGATGTCCTGCTGCACGCCTTGAGCGACGCACTGCTCGGCGCGGCTGCCTTGGGCGATATCGGCAAGCACTTCCCCGACACCGACCCGCAATTCAAGGGTGCCGACAGCCGCGTGCTGCTGCGCCATGTGGTTTCGTTGATCCACGCCAAGGGCTGGAAAGTCGGCAACGTCGATAACACCATTGTTGCCCAAGCCCCCAAAATGGCTCCGCACATCGAAGCGATGCGCCAGTTGATTGCCGAGGATCTCCAAGTTGAGCTGGACCAAGTGAACGTGAAAGCCACCACTACCGAGAAGCTTGGCTTTGTCGGTCGCGAAGAAGGTATTGCCGTCCATTCCGTTGCCTTGTTGCTGCGCCCATGACCGAATTGGAACTGTTGGGGCCACGGGCCCATGGTGAGTCGTTGGGCAGCGCGGTACTCAAGGCCAGCGCTGAGGATTTCCAGGTCGATGAAGTGCTCGACATCCCGTTGACCGGCGACGGCGAGCATCTCTGGATCTGGGTGGAAAAACGTGGCTTGAACACCGAAGAGGCTGCCCGGCGTATCGCCAAGGCCGCCGGCGTGCCACTGCGTACCGTCAGCTACGCCGGGCTCAAGGATCGTCAGGCACTGACCCGTCAGTGGTTCAGCGTGCAATTGCCCGGCAAGGCTGATCCGGATTTGTCGGCGGCAGAGAACGACACCTTGAAAATCCTCAAGACCGCTCGCCACCGGCGCAAGCTGCAGCGCGGCGCACACTCGGCCAACGGCTTTACCTTGCGCCTGACCCAGTTCAAGGGCGACAAGGACGCCATCGACGCGCGTCTGCAGCAGATTGTGCAAGAGGGGATCCCCAATTATTTCGGCGCCCAGCGCTTTGGCCACGATGGCGGAAACGTGGTCGATGCCCGCGCCTGGGCTGCACGCAAGGCTTTGCCGGAACAGCGCAACGTACGTTCGCGGCTGTTGTCGACGGCGCGCAGCTTCCTGTTCAACAAAGTGCTGGCGGCCCGGGTGGCCGACGGTACCTGGCAACAAGCCCGGGTAGGCGACTTGCTGGCATTCACCGACAGCCGTAGCTTCTTTCCGGCCGGGGAGGCCGAATGCAGCGATCCGCGCCTGGCGATTCTCGACCTGCATCCCACTGGACCGCAGTGGGGCGAGGGACCTTCGCCCGCCGCCGGAGATATTTTCGAGCTGGAACAGGCGATTGCCCAAGGCGAGGCTGACCTTCGAGATTGGTTGATAAACGCGGGAATGAGTCACGAACGTCGCATCCTGCGACTGCCCATTGGCGGGCTGTCGTGGCATTATCCCGAGCCTGACATTCTGCAACTGGAATTCGTCCTGCCGGCCGGATGCTTCGCCACTGTCTTGGTGCGCGAACTCGTCGATCTGGTGCCGGTGGGGCAGACGGACAGCCCATGCGTATTCTGATTTCTAACGACGACGGGGTGACAGCGCCCGGCCTTGCCGCGCTTTATGCTGCGCTGGCGGATTTTGCCGAGTGCGTGGTGATCGCCCCGGACCAGGACAAAAGCGGCGCCAGCAGCTCGCTGACGCTCGACCGTCCGCTGCACCCGTGCTATCTGGACAACGGCTTCATCAGTCTCAACGGTACGCCAACCGATTGCGTACACCTTGGCCTGAACGGCCTGTTGGAGCGCGAGCCGGACATGGTGGTCTCAGGTATAAATCTGGGGGCCAACCTGGGCGACGATGTGCTGTATTCAGGCACGGTCGCCGCAGCCTTGGAAGGTCGTTTCCTGAACCAGACGTCCTTTGCCTTTTCGTTTGTTTCACGGCAGGTCGACAACTTGCCCACCGCCGCCTACTTTGCCCGCAAACTGGTAGAGGCCCACGGTGAACTGGACCTGCCGCCGCGCACGGTACTGAACGTGAACATTCCGAACTTGCCGCTCGATCACATTCGTGGCATCCAGCTCACTCGCCTGGGCCACCGTGCCCGCGCCGCCAAGCCGATGCATGTCGTCGACCCGCGCGGCAAGGCTGGCTACTGGATCGCCGCGGCCGGCGACGCCGAAGATGGCGGGCCCGGCACGGACTTCCATGCCGTGATGCAAGGCTATGTCTCGATCACGCCCTTGCAGCTCGATCGAACCTTCAACGAAGCCTTCAGGCATCTTGATGGCTGGCTGGAGGGGCTGCACTGATGGCGCGTGAACAAGACGATATGCTGCGCCGAGGCATCGGCATGACCTCCCAGCGCACGCGGGAGCGATTGATCCAGCGGCTTTACGAAGAAGGCCTGTCCAACGCCCAGGTCCTGGAAGTGATCCGACGCACGCCACGGCATTTGTTCGTCGATGAGGCCCTGGCCCATCGCGCTTACGAAGACACCGCATTGCCGATTGGCCACAACCAGACCATTTCCCAGCCTTATATGGTCGCTCGCATGAGCGAGTTGCTGCTGGAGGCGGGGCCGCTGGACAAAGTGCTGGAGATCGGCACGGGCTCGGGCTACCAGACCGCAGTGTTGTCGCAGTTGGTCGAGCGGGTGTTCTCCGTGGAGCGGATCAAGGTGCTGCAGGATCGCGCCAAGGAACGCCTGGTGGAATTGAACCTGCGCAACGTGGTATTTCGCTGGGGCGATGGGTGGGAAGGTTGGCCGGCCCTGGCGCCTTATAACGGCATCATCGTGACGGCGGTCGCTACCGACGTACCCCAGGCCTTGCTGGATCAGCTCGCTCCCGGTGGGCGACTGGTCATTCCGGTGGGCTCGGGCGAAGTCCAGCAATTGATGTTGATCGTGCGCGAAGAACACGGCTTCTCGCGACACGTCCTTGGAGCGGTGCGTTTCGTGCCGCTGCTCAATGGGCCGTTGGCCTGAGCATTTATAACCGGGCGCTGAATTCCGCGGCCCGTGCTGTGTCTTACAGCTGCACGGATCAGTCCAGCGCCGAATTGCCAAACGGCGTTCAACAGCGTCGAGCAAACGTGTGCGGCGGTGCCTCGAGCTTCCTTTATAGAAGCACGGTATCGGCCAGCCACGGGGCAACATGTCTGCCTGGACAGGCAGTTTTCAATATCTTCAGCCACCACAAAGGGAGCGGCGGGTGAGTCTCACAGTCATTGCGCAGCGTATGGGTATCACGAGCTTTAAGCGCCTGGTGACTGGCCTTTTCTTGAGTACCTTGCTGGTCGGTTGTTCCAGTACGCCTTCGGGTAACGTCCGGGTGGTCGATCGCAACAACGCGACACCGCAACGGCCTACAGTCACGACCGGCCAGTATGTAGTCCGTCGCGGCGATACGTTGTTTTCCATCGCTTTTCGCTACGGCTGGGACTACAAAGCCCTCGCGGCTCGGAACAACATTCCTGCGCCTTATACGATTCACCCAGGTCAGACAATTCGCTTTGACGGTCGCAGCGGTTCAACGCCAACGGCGGTCGTCACGCAGTCGGGTTCGACCCCTTCGTCCTCGAGCAAAACCACCGTTATTCGTCGTCCGGCCACTGCTGGAACGGCGACTGTACCGTCCGTCGCGAACAAACCGGCACCCGCTCCGATGCCTCCGGCAGGCCCCGCCCCGACTGGCTGGGGATGGCCTTCTAATGGCGTTCTCATTGGAAAATTCTCTTCAAACGGTAGTTTGAATAAAGGAATTGATATCGCCGGGGATTTGGGACAGCCTGTTTTTGCCGCGTCTGATGGCACGGTTGTGTACGCCGGGAGTGGTTTGAGGGGCTACGGCGAACTCGTGATCATCAAACACAGCGATACCTACGTCAGTGCCTACGGTCACAACCGCAGGCTGTTGGTTCGGGAGGGGCAGCAGGTCAAGGTCGGGCAGACAATTGCCGAAATGGGATCGACGGGTACAGACCGGGTGAAACTGCATTTTGAGATTCGCCGACAAGGTAAGCCTGTAGATCCGCTGCAATTCCTGCCACGTCGTTGATTTGCATGTCAGCCTGTTCCGTCACGTAGAGGGAACAGGCTCCAGCGTTGCCAAGGATAAAGGCGTCGCTCGAGCTTGAGGTCGAACTCACCAAAGGACTATAACAATGGCTCTCAGTAAAGAAGTGCCGGAGTTTGACATCGACGATGAGGTTCTCCTGATGGAGACCGGCATCGCTATGGATTCGATGTCGAATGATGAAGGGGCGACTCCACCTTCCGTTCGTGCCAAATCCAAACACTCCGCTTCACTTAAACAACATAAGTACATCGATTACACCCGGGCGCTGGACGCCACTCAGCTGTATCTCAACGAAATCGGTTTCTCGCCGCTGCTCTCCCCCGAGGAAGAAGTTCATTTTGCGCGGTTGTCGCAAAGTGGCGACCCGGCCGGTCGAAAACGCATGATTGAAAGCAACTTGCGCCTGGTGGTGAAAATCGCCCGACGCTACGTCAACCGTGGGCTTTCGCTGCTGGACCTGATCGAAGAGGGCAACCTGGGACTGATTCGCGCGGTCGAGAAATTCGACCCCGAGCGCGGCTTCCGTTTCTCGACCTATGCGACCTGGTGGATCCGCCAGACCATCGAACGGGCGATCATGAACCAGACCCGAACCATCCGGCTGCCGATCCATGTGGTCAAGGAGCTGAATGTCTACCTGCGGGCTGCCCGTGAACTGACCCAGAAGCTCGACCACGAACCTTCCCCCGAAGAGATCGCCAACCTGTTGGAAAAACCGGTGGGCGAGGTCAAACGCATGCTGGGGCTGAACGAGCGAGTTTCCTCGGTAGACGTTTCCCTGGGGCCGGACTCGGATAAGACCTTGCTGGATACCCTTACCGACGATCGCCCGACTGACCCGTGCGAGTTGCTCCAGGATGACGATCTGTCCCAGAGCATCGACCAGTGGCTTTCGGAGCTGACCGACAAGCAACGGGAAGTGGTGATTCGCCGCTTCGGCTTGCGCGGGCATGAAAGCAGCACGCTGGAGGATGTCGGGCTGGAGATTGGGTTGACCCGTGAGCGGGTCAGGCAGATCCAGGTTGAAGGCCTCAAGCGTCTTCGGGAGATTCTGGAGAAGAATGGCCTGTCGAGCGAGTCGTTGTTTCAGTAACACTCAGCAAGCGCAGGAGAGAAAGCCCCGACCGGTTCGGGGCTTTTGCGTTTCTGGGTAAGTGTGATCTTTCGGTCGTACCCATTTTGTAGTTTCAGTTTGTAAGCCTTTGCCTAGTGTTGCGTAAGCGATCGGTTTCCCGTCGCCGGGATAGACCGCTATAAACGCTGTGATATTTTTATATCTGACTGATTTATAAAGAAAATTATCTGATGAAGTTAGTGTGACAAAGTCAGCCATCTGTATCAGCCGCGTTGCACTCTCCTCGGAAAACACTAATATCAGTCCTGTGTCGACGGACAGACACACCCGTCATGGACGATGGGAACGGAAGGACATCGCAGGACGCGATTCATCAGGACGATGAAAAGGATTAAAGGGATTAGGGAAAAAATGTGGGCGGGTCAAACCGCCCCTTTTTTATGCCTGCGATTTGGTTCCAGGCAGCAAAAAGGCCCGCAACGGGCCTTTTGGTGACGCCGGAAAGATCAGCGCTCGAGGTCTGCGATCTTGCCAGTCTTGCCGTCCCACTCTTCGGCGTCCGGCAGGGCGTCTTTCTTCTCGGTGATGTTCGGCCAGATGTCCGCCAGTTCAGCGTTCAGCTCGATGAAGTTCTCCATGCCGGCCGGCACTTCGTCTTCCGAGAAAATGGCATTCGCCGGGCATTCCGGTTCACACAGCGCGCAGTCGATGCACTCGTCCGGGTGAATGACCAGGAAGTTCGGCCCTTCGTAAAAGCAGTCCACCGGACACACTTCTACGCAGTCGGTGTACTTGCACTTGATGCAGTTGTCGGTGACGACGAAGGTCATTTCTAATTTCTCCTCAGGCGGCTGCGGCGAACCCCCTTCACGGTGGGGGTCGCGGGGTTTGGGAGCGATAGTCTGCAAACCCAGGCTAATAGGCAGCAGCATCCCAAACCGCGCGCGATTCTAACAGCTTGAAAGCCTGTGTGTTAGATCCGTGTCTTCAATGTATAAAGCAATTCGAGTGCACGGCGTGGTGTCAGGTCATCCAGATCGAGCTTGGCCAGTTCATCGAGCACCGGATGCGGCAGGCTGGCGAACAGATCGCTTTGCTGCGGCGCGGCCGGTTTGCCTTTGGTCGGGCGCGGTGCTTCGTGGGGCAGGCTGGTGGTTTCCAGGCGGCTCAGGTGCTCGCGGGCGCGGCTGATCACGTCGCTTGGCACGCCGGCCAACTGCGCCACCGCCAATCCGTAGCTCTGGCTCGCCGGGCCGGGCAGGACATGGTGCAGGAACACAATGCGTTCGTTGTGCTCGGTGGCGTTGAGGTGCACGTTGGCCACCAGCGGTTGGCTCTCCGGCAGCACCGTCAATTCGAAGTAGTGCGTGGCGAACAGCGTGTAGGCCCGCAACTGGGCGAGACGTTCTGCCGCAGCCCAAGCCAGGGACAAGCCGTCGAAGGTGCTGGTGCCGCGACCGACTTCGTCCATCAGCACCAGGCTGCGCTCGGTGGCGTTGTGCAGAATGTTCGCGGTTTCACTCATTTCCACCATGAACGTCGAACGACCACCGGCCAAGTCATCACTGGAGCCGATCCGGGTGAAGATGCGGTCTACCAACGACAATTCGCAGCTGGCCGCGGGCACAAAGCTGCCGATGTGGGCCAGCAGCACGATCAACGCGGTCTGGCGCATGTAGGTGGATTTACCGCCCATGTTCGGACCGGTGATCACCAGCATGCGGGTGTTGTCATCCAGGCTCAGGTCGTTGGCCACGAACGGCGTAGTCAGCACTTGCTCGACCACCGGGTGACGACCCTGGCTGATGCGCATGCACGGCTCGCTGACGAAGCGCGGGCAATTGAGGTCCAGGTTGAGCGCGCGTTCGGCCAGGTTGCTCAGCACGTCCAGTTCCGCCAGGGCGGCGGCGGTGTCCTGCAACGGCGGCAGTTGGCTGATCAGGTCTTCAAGTAGTGCTTCGTAGAGCATCTTTTCCCGGGCCAGGGCGCGGCTCTTGGCCGACAGCGCCTTGTCTTCGAACGCCTTGAGCTCCGGCGTGATGAAACGCTCCGCACCCTTGAGGGTCTGGCGGCGAATGTAGTCGGCTGGGGCCTGTTCGGCCTGCTTACTCGGCAGTTCGATGAAGTAACCGTGGATGCGGTTGTAGCCGACCTTGAGGTTGGCCAGGCCGGTACGGGCTTTTTCCCGGGCTTCGAGGTCGATCAGGAACTGGCCGGCGTTCTCGCTCAGCGATTGCAACTCGTCGAGCTCGGCGTCGTAGCCGGTTTTCAGCACGCCACCGTCACGGATCACCGCGGGCGGGTTGTCAATAATGGCTTTTTCCAGCAGCGCGGCCAGCTCCGGGTAGGTGCTGGTGATGCGCGCCAGTTGTTGCAGGTGCGGCGCTTCGAGGTCGGTCATTGCGACTTGCAGTTCGGGCAACGCGCCGAGAGCATCGCGCAGGCGCGCCAAGTCGCGGGGACGGGCGTTGCGCAGGCCGATACGAGCGAGGATCCGCTCGATGTCGCCGATTTCCTTGAGCTGCGGTTGCAATTGTTCGAAGCGATAACGGTCCAGCAGGCAGGTAATGGAGGACTGGCGCGCTGTCAGTACTGTCAGGTCCCGCAGCGGACGGTTCAACCAGCGGGTCAGCAGACGGCTGCCCATGGCGGTCTGGCAGCGATCGACCACCGATTGCAAGGTGTTGTCGCGCCCACCGGCCAGGTTGGTGTCCAGCTCCAGGTTGCGTCGGCTCGCGCCGTCCAGCACCACCGTGTCATCCAGGCGTTCGTGACGCAGGCTGCGCAAGTGGGGCAGGGCGGTGCGCTGGGTTTCCTTGGCGTAGGCCAGCAGGCAACCGGCCGCGCCGATGGCCAGGGTCAGGTTCTCGCAACCGAAGCCCTTCAGGTCCTGGGTGGAAAACTGCTGGCAGAGACTTTTCAGCGCCGAGTCGCGCTCGAAATCCCACGGCGCCCGACGACGTACGCCACGGCGTTTTTCCGCCGGCAGGTCCTTGGGCCAATCATCAGGAATCAACAGCTCCACCGGGTTGACCCGCTCCAGCTCCGCCAGCAGGTTTTCCCAGCCCTTGATTTCCAGCACCGAGAAATTGCCGCTGGTGATGTCCAGCACGGCCAGGCCAAACAGCCGCTCGTCGCCCAAGACCGCGGCAATGAGGTTGTCCCGGCGCTCGTCCAGCAAGGCTTCGTCACTGACCGTACCCGGGGTGATGATCCGCACGACTTGGCGTTCCACTGGGCCTTTGCTGGTGGCCGGGTCGCCGACTTGTTCGCAGATCACCACGGACTCGCCAAGCTTGACCAGTTTCGCCAGGTAACCTTCCGCTGCGTGGTAAGGAATCCCACACATCGGAATCGCCATGCCCGCCGACTGCCCACGCGCCGTCAGGGTGATGTCCAGCAGCTTGGCGGCCTTCTTCGCGTCCTCGTAGAAGATCTCGTAGAAGTCGCCCATGCGGTAGAACATCAGCTGATCGGGGTGCTGGTTCTTCAGGCGCCAGTATTGCTGCATCATCGGCGTGTGGGAGGACAGGTCGTTCACGGCTGTATTCATGGGTGTCAGGCAAAGCTCGTTGAAGTGTGTAGGCAAAAGGAGGGGCATTGGCCCGGCTTTTCCGCGATGGGCGCAAGGTTAACATGGGCGGTCTGGTGCTACCCATATGTGAGTGGTTTTTGGGACTGTGTGCTTATCCGTTTTTCGGTAACGGCTACTTAGGGTGCCGCCCTGACGGCGGGTCACTTTTGAAGAGCCCGCAAGCCGGCCTGTTCCTCCGGCTGTACTCCGATCCAATTGTGGGAGCGAGCCTGCTCGCGAAGGCGGCCTTATAGCCGACCTGTTTCTCCGGCTGTATCCTGATCCAATTGTGGGAGCGAGCTTGCTCGCGATGACGGCTGCCAATACAACTTAGTTGTAACTGGACTACCGCCATCGCGAGCAAGCTCGCTCCCACAGTGATGACTCGGGTTTCTCTCAGGTCTCGGCTTGCACCATGAATGCCTACCTCACCTCAACCACATCCAACGCCCGATTCGCCAACAACTGGCTCAGCTCGATCATCTGTTGAACCCCCAGCAAGATATTCCGTCGCGAGCCCTTCAGGTCGAATGCCAGGTCGCTGACCATGGCGTTGGCCGAGGCCAGGGTTTCGCTGAGGTTGGCGAGCAGGCATTCGGCGTCGATGTTGGGGGCGATGATGAAAAGGGTGTCGGGTGTGTCAGCGGTTTCTTTGTCGGTTTTCGGCTTGAGGTAGTAGTCCAGGGCGCGGGTGGCCGCGTCGTCGAGTTTCTTGGCGTTGGCCGATTGGGTGCGGGAGACGTGTTCGTTAGGGGGATTCGGTGTGTGCTTCGGCATTCTATGGATCCTTGAGGTTGAGCCACCACTCACTCGCGACTAAACGAGGGGGCGGCAGCTGTACGCAGGTTAGTCGACCGGGGATCCAAGGAACCGGCGCGCCCGAGGGCGCCCTGCGCACAGCTACCATCAAATGCAGGAGTAGGGATACCTGACTGAAGGGAGCAATGAGCACCTTGGAATACCGAGCGACTAAACCCGATCACTGATAGGCAGTGACGAGATCAAAAGTACCGATGGGATCCAAGGCGCACAAGCCGGCGGATTCTGGCGTAGTTGTAGGCAGAGGCGCAAGTTGACGTAGCCTTGTGTTGCGCATCTGAAGGACGGCTATGAAGCTTTTCCCAAAGGTTTGTAGGACGAATTCCGTGGCGAGGGAGCTTGCTCCCGCTTGAGTGCGAAGCGCTCATAAAAAAAGGGTCTGCTGCGCAGCCCAGCGGGAGCAAGCTCCCTCGCCACAAATGCATCTAACCAAGCTTCGTGAGGTGTATTAACGATTTATGCAAATCAGCATTTGTCTTCCGCGAAAAGAACAAGCATTATGCGCGTTATGCAAAAACGCAACGTTTCTACCGTATTAAGAGCATTGCTCGATCAGCACGGGATCTCCCCCACGGAGCTTCACCGGCGTACCGGCGTGCCTCAGTCCACCCTCTCGCGGATCCTCAGCGGCAAGATCGTCGACCCTTCGGATAAACACATCTCGAAGATCGCCGAATATTTCGCCGTGAGCACCGACCAGTTGCGCGGGCGCGCCGATGTTGCGCCCGCCGGCAACAGCCGCCGCGACGAGCCGCATTCTGAACTCAAGGACATAAGCCTTTGGGACGACGACACGCCCGTCGAGGAAGACGAGGTGTCCGTTCCTTTTCTGCGTGAGGTTGAATTGGCTGCTGGATCAGGAAGATTCGTCATCGAGGAAAGCGAGCGCTCCAGCCTGCGTTTCGGCAAGCGCAGCCTGCGCCACAACGGCGTGCAGTTCGACCAGGCCAAATGCGTGACGGTGCGCGGCAACAGCATGTTGCCAGTGCTGCGCGACGGCGCCACGGTTGGGGTGAATGCCGGTAAATGCGGGATCGGCGACATCGTCGACGGTGACCTCTACGCCATCAATCACAACGGCCAACTGCGGGTGAAGCAGCTTTACCGCCTGCCCACCGGCATTCGCCTGCGCAGCTTCAACCGCGATGAGCATCCGGACGAGGACTACACCTTCCAGGAAATGCAGGACGAGCAGATCGTCATCCTCGGTCACGTCTTCTGGTGGGGCATGTACGCCCGCTAACCTTCCGCTGTCAGATAAAACCCGCCGTCGTGCGGGTTTTTTTTCGCCTCCTGAAAACCCGAAACCACCGTGCCCACAAGGCTTTCATGCATTTGCGCATTTGTTGCGCACAAATAAATGCATTTGCGCATTGACTGTATATGCATCCATGCATATTCTGTGTCCAAGCCGCTCGACAAAGCGGCTGGCAACAAAGCTCTTTAGTTCCACCAACAGGCAGCGATGAACCGGCCTTAACGGTTCAGAGGGTTGGCAACTGACCCGGGTGTGCAGCGTAAAGCACCAGAAGCAGTTATCCGGCGGGCAGGGACCGCGGCCGGAGGAACAATTTGAATGGATCCGTACCGCGCCAGTCGCGCCGAAAGATCAAGCGCATTACTGAAAAGCCTGGGCGACCGGGCTTTTTGGAATGCCTGTGCCGCGAGGTGCTTCAAACCGCCGCCAATGGGAGGGCTTTCGATGCTGAAGGATTTCAGATGCGGTCACTGCAAAAGACTTCTGGCCCGCGTGGGCGAGAACACCGAACTCCAGATCAAGTGTTCCCGGTGCGGGACGTTGAATCATGTGAAGGCCGTTGAGCCTCGAGTGAACGCCGTCGAGCGAGATGAGCGCTGTTGATCAACCGCGCGATCAATCGATAACTCAAGAGGTGAATCATGAATCGTTTCAAGAAATATACCGCGCCGCTGTTGCTGTCCATTGCGCTGCTCGGTGTCGGGAGCAACGCCAGCGCCGCCAACCTTCTGGTCAACGGTAGCTTCGAACAGCCGGGCTGCAGCGCAAGTTGCATATTGAATACTCCGGCGAAAGCCAACTTCATTACGGGTTGGACGACGTTTCTGTCTGGAGCCGAGTACTTCAATATGCCGGCCTCGATCGGCGGTTCTGTGGCGGCGGATGGTGTCGTAATTGTCGACTTGGCTAACTATGTCTATAGCAACGGCGGTGGCATTCAGCAGAACTTCGCCACCGCAGTCGGCGCCAAGTACCGCTTGACCTTCAGCGCGGGTAATTCGCGCTACGCCAGCCGCTCCGGCGACGGCACCATCCAGGTCAAGGTGGCGGGGCAGAGTGTCACCTTCAACACGCCATCAGCGAAAGGTACCGCCGTGGAGTGGAGCACCATCACGTATGACTTCACGGCCACTTCGGCTCAAACGACTTTGGCCTTCTCCAACGAACAGAATCCTTACGTCAACTTCGCTTTCATCGACAACGTCATCGTTGAGCGACTGTAGAGCGTCGCCCGTCTCCAATGCCCCCCGCCCCAAACGCTCATCACTCACCCCCAGGAAGCCTGACATGACAAACGAGCAACAAGCGTTGCTGGACATGCCGATCTGGCTGGTCATCGTGCTCGCCCTGGTGGGCGGGGTGACTGGCGAGATGTGGCGTGCCGATAAAGAGGGCGCCCGTGGTTGGTCGCTGCTGCGTCGCCTGGCGCTGCGTTCCGGTGCCTGCATGATCTGTGGCGTCTCGGCGATCATGCTGTTGTACGCCATGGGCCTGTCGATCTGGGCTGCGGGCGCCTTCGGTTGCCTGACGGCCATGGCCGGCGCGGATGTGGCCATCGGGCTTTACGAACGCTGGGCCGCCAAGCGGATGGGCGTGAGTGAACTGCCGCCGCGCGATTCCCGTTCCGACCCACATTGATCCCTTGCTGGTGATCTTCGTGCCGCCATGAATAAAGGAGGCCTTGATGCCTGCCGTCCTCGAAAAACCATCGCAACTGTTCTTCGCCATTGCCCAGACGCTGCGCGCCATTTATCCCGCCTTGAAAGTCGGCAGTCCCCAGGAGTTCGACGGCACCGACGATCAACCCTGGGTGCTGATCGCCATTGAGCGCGATGCCCCCGGCCAGCGTGCCAACGACGGGCGTATCGCCCATGTCCTGACGGTTTCCCTGCAAGTGGTCATGGCCGTTCCAGGATGGGACGCCTGCGACTTGGCCGCAGAGCTGAAGCATCTGGTCATGGATAACCGCTGGGGGCTGTCCGGCGATCAATGCGATCTGCCGACGGAGCTCGATAGCCTCCCGTCCACGTTCATCCACCCGGCGCGGCAATACACCGCCTGGACCCTTTCCTTCAGCCAGACCCTGTACCTCGGGCCGACGCTGTTGGATGACCCGCTCGGTATTGCGAAGTTTGCCCGCACCTGGGAAGTCTCGAACATCGACGACCCGGACCAATACATCGCACTCGAGGGCTGAGCCATGTTTGATGCGCTGTTACGGATGCATCTGGGGCCGATCATCGAACGTCTGGCGCAGATGGAAACCGAATTGGAAGACTTGCATCGACGTGCGGAGAGTTTCTGCCGCATCGGCGTTTGCCAGGAAGTCGACGCGGCCAGCAATACCTGCAAAGTCAGCCATGGCGGGCTGCTGACGCCGGCGATCCGCTTCTTCAACCCGAGCGCCGGCGCCCAGAGCGAGTCGCGGATTCCGTCCGTGGGCGAGCAATGCCTGTTGCTGAACCATGGCGGCGGCGACGGCGGTGGCCAAGCGGTCGCCTTGTTCGGCCTTAACGGCGGTCAGTTTCCGCCCGTCTCGACCCAGGCTTCGCTGACGCGTCGCCTCTATCAGGACGGCACGGAAAACGGCTACGACCACGCCAGCCATGTCCTGCACTGGCAGAACGGCCCGGCGGCGTTCAGCGGTTCCCGCGAATCCCTCCGGTTGAGCATTGGCCCATCAAGCCTGGTGATGACGCCGCAAACCATCGAACTAAAACTGGGCGCCGTCGGCATTCGCCTCGATGCCGCCGGTGTGCACCTGAGCGGCCCGGTGGTAGATCACCAGGGGCGCGTCATCAGTACCGCATAAAGGATTTCCCATGATTGGAATCGATCGCAACACCGGCGCGACGGTCGACGACTGGCTGCAATTTGTGCAGCGCGCCACCCGCGCACTTACGACGCCGTTAGGCACTCGCCAGAAGCGTCCGTTGTATGGCTGCGCATTGACCGAGTTGCTCGGGCAGAACCTCGGCGACGACCTGCTGATCCTCGCCCAGAGCCACGCGGCCCAAGCGTTCTACAACCCCCATAACGGCATCGATGATTTCGAGCCGCAGGTCATCGTCGCCAATCGACAAGGCGCCGGCTTGCTGTTGCGTTTCGCCGGCACCTGGAAAAACCGCAAGCAGACGTTCGAGGTGGTGACATGAGCATGCTGATTCCTGGCCAGAACCAACTGGCCGAACCGGCCATCGTCACCGTCGACGCGTTCGAGGATTTGCTCGCCGAGTTCAAGACCTTCGTGGTCGAGTACGTCGCCGCACGCTCTCCCGCCAGCGCCGCCAAGCTGGTGGACAGCCTCGAGAACGAAAGCGAACTGCTGACCCTGGCCCTCGAGGCGTTCTGCGTCCGGCTGCAAACCCACGAACGCAAATACAACGCCCGCATCAAGCAGATGTTGGCGTGGTGGGCCACCGGCACCAACCTCGACGCTCGCCTCGCGGACATGGGGCTCGAACGCCAGTTGCTCGACCCGGGCGACCCGGCCGCGTTCCCGCCCATCGCCCCGGTCTACGAGAGCGATGACGATGCGCGGCTGCGCTATTACCTGGCGCCCCACGCTCCGGCGGCGGGTTCGCGCATGCAATATCGGCGGGAGATTTTCACCCTGGGGCAACGTCCCGTGGTGAAAGTCGAGAACGCCTCGGCGGGTGTGGTGACGGTCACGTACACCTTCGACCCGGACAGCTACGCCGGGCAGATCAAGGACGGCAACGGACGCCGCACCGCGCCCGGCGAAGTCACGGTCACGGTGTTGTCCCGCGACGGCGATGGAACGCCATCCGAAACGTTGCTCGACCGCGTCCGCGAGCATTTCGCCCGGCCGGATGTACGGCCGGAAACCGATCGGGTCATCGTCCAACCCGCGCAAATCAAGAACTACAAGATCCGCGTCGTGGCGAAGATCAATCCCGGGCCGGACTCAGGCCTGACCCAGGTTGCCGCCCAGCAGCAACTGCAGGAATACGCCGAGGCCTGCCATCGCCTGGAAGGTCGCGTGGACCCGAGCTGGATCGACTACACGCTGCACAGCGCCGGCGCGGTTCAGCTGCAGATTCTCGAACCGCTTGCGCCGATTGTGACGAGTGCTTCCCAGGCCCCGTACTGCACGGGCGTCGAGGTTGAGGTGGACACGTTATGAGTGACGACACACCTCGCCCGGGCCTGCTGCCGGTCAACAGCTCACCGTTGGAACGGGCGCTGGATCTTGGCTTTGCCCAGTTGCTTGAGCGCATCGATCCGCCGTTTCCGGAGTTGATGAATCCGCAGGAAACGCCTTTGGCGTTCCTGCCGTATCTGGCGGCGGATCGTGGGGTCAAGGAATGGAGTACGGAGGCGGTCGAAGCCGAAAAACGCCTGACGGTTGAATTCGCCTGGCCTACCGCGCGACAAGCCGGGACGCGAACGGCGCTGGAAAACGCCGCCAAGGGTTTGCAACTGAGACCGCAGATCCGGGCCTGGTACGAGCAAACGCCACCTGGCCCGCCCTACAGCTTTTCCGTCAGGGCGTTCACTGAGCAGCCCTACAGCGAAACCATCGACGCCCGTCTTGACCGTCGTCTGGCTGACGCGAAAAGCGAGCGCGACACCTTTACGGTTTCCGTCGGCTTGAGTGCCTTCGGCCGTCACGTCATCGGCGCCGCCACGCTGTGCGGTGAGCTGACCACGGTTTATCCGATCGTCATCGAAGGCCTCGAAGCCTCGGGCCAGGCCTTCATGGCCGCCGCGCTCTACACCGTCGAAACCTCCACTATTTATCCACAGGGGTCCTAAATGGCCGACTACTACACCCTGCTCACCGATGCGGGGATCGCCTACGAAACCGCCTGCAAGGCGGCGGGCACACCGATCAAGCTGTCGCAGATATCCGTCGGTGACGGCGGCGGCACCGTCTACAACCCGGCGGCCACCGCTACCGCACTCAAGCGTGAAGTCTGGCGCGGGCCGCTCAATGCACTGTTCCAGGATGAGAAAAACCCGAGTTGGTTGCTGGCCGAAGTCACCATCCCGTCCGACGTGGGCGGCTGGTATGTGCGTGAGGCCGGGATCTGGACCGATACCGGGATCCTGTATGCGATCGTGAAATATCCGGAGTCGTTCAAGCCGGTGTTGGCAACTTCGGGCTCGGGGAAAGAGTTTTATATTCGGTCGATTTTCGAGACGAGTAATGCCGAGCTGGTGACGTTGTTGATTGACGATACGGTGGTCAAGGCGACGCGGGCTTGGGTTACAAGTTACGTTGCCGATGAGTTGGCCAAGCTCGATAGGAAACAGTCTGTGCGGGTGGCCACGACGGCCAATATCGTGCTGAACGGCGCGCAGACAGTCGACGGTGTTGCCGTGGTGGCTGGGGACCGTGTGCTTGTTAAGTCCCAGACGTTGGCGAAAGACAACGGTATCTACCTGGTTGCGAACGGTGCTTGGGGTCGGGCAAAGGATGCCGATGTGAATGCCGAAGTGACTTCGGGGTTGATTGTCTCGGTGGAGGAGGGCGCGACGCTTGGTAATACGATCTGGCAGTTGGTGACCGATGGGGTGGTTGTACTGGGTACCACGGGGCTGGCGTTTCAGAATATCACTCAAGGGTTTGCGCCGCTCAATTCGCCATCGCTGGTTAACCCAACGGCAAACACACCACCGATTTTCGATAGCAGCAAGTTGCTCGCCACCACCGAGTTTGTGGAGCGCGCGAAAGGTAATTATCGAGGGTTTCTTAATGCAACATCCAATACGACGCTTGTAGCCTCTACTGCGTTCGGTTCTGTGGTGTCTTGCATTGGAACTTTTAACGTCACTTTACCTGCCGCTAATAACGGCGGCGCGGGCGGAACGATAAGTTTTCGAAACCGGGGTACGGGTATCGTAACTATTCTTTGCCCAGGTTCAGACAACATTAAGTCGGGAAGCCTCATCAAGACTACGATGGCTATACCTGCGGGTTCCACGCTGGATCTTACTACTGACGGCACCAGCGGGTGGTGGGCCTCAGGCTCCGCCCAAATCGTAGATTCAGCAGCCATTAACTCCTTACTTGGAAACTATTCAGGGATTAAGGTTATTACAGCCTCGACTGCGCTGACGGTAAACGATACGGGATGTTTAATTATTGGGTCTGTCGGGTTAGCTGGACTGGATGTCACGTTGCCACAGCTTTCAACGACAACGCCAGGTCAGTCGATCATTCTTTCCGCAGGAGCGGGACTTTTCAATTTAAAAGCCTTTCCGGGCGATCCGGCGATATCTATCGGACTTTCTGTTCTTTCCGTCGTCCCTATAGATGTTTTCGAAAGCATCATATTGGTTTCCAATCCTAGTGGTTGGAGAGTGGTTTCGGGCACCGTTCTGACTAAATATTCAGGGATGTTTTCCGCAAGTATCGGCCTCAGCGGCAGCCAGGACTATCCGAGCGGACTGATCCGTCAATGGGGAACGTTTACTACTTCCAACCTTGCAAGTGGGGCTTATGTCACCGTGACTATCACGCTGCCGAAGGCTTTTCCCAACGGCCTTCTTTCCGGATCAGGAACGGTTCATAACCAAGGACTAATGAATGTCCAACCACGGCCGAACGGCTCTTCAAAGACTTCAATCGTGGTTTGTATTAACAATCACGCCACGGTAGCCGCGCCTACTGTGCAAGGTACTTGGGAATTTTGGGGGTATTGAACATGGCTGTATTTTTTTGTGCCGAAACGGGCGGTTTTTATCCAGGCACGCCCTATGGCGATGCGGTCGGGAAGGTATGTGTCGAGCTGTCCCAAGGAGCTTACGAAACCCTGATGAAAGCGATTAATCATGGAAAGGAAATAACAGTTGTTGACGGCTGGCCAGAAGCAGTTGATCGGCTCGTATCGCCTGAGCAGTCAGTCGCATTCGAGCGCAATTGGCGTGATTCAGAGGTTCGTCAAACTGATTGGTTGGTCGCGCGCCATCGTGACGAGCTGGACCTTGCATTAGCGCCAACGTTGACGGTCGAGCAATTCCCTGAGTTATTGGCTTATCGGCAGTCCCTTCGGGACTGGCCGCAAGCGGCTGACTTTCCTTTGTTGGAGTCTCGGCCAATCGCACCGCCGTGGCTCGCCACCCAAACCCAATAAACGCCCCGCACCGACGGGGCGCTTTCTTACTTATCAAACACCCTAAAGCCCCTCCCCAAAGGGGCTTTTTCATATCCGGAGAAACCCAAATGGCACTACGCCAAACCTACACCGTGCTCCTCCCATTCCCCACCGGCGGCGGTCACTGGTCGACCACCGGCCAAGAACTAGACCTGCTCGACGTCGAGGCCAACGCCTTGCTCAGCGCCGGGCGCCTGGCGCTGAAAAAAACCGAAGCCGTCGAACCGGCTTCTGCATCCAACCCGGCCAAAAAGGCCACCACCAAAAAGGCTGAATAACCATGGCTGAGGTTTTGAACTTCGAGCACAACGGCATCACCGTCAATGCCACTGAATCCCCGGAGGCCATGGGTGGCCTGGGGGACAACGTCATCGGGTTGGTCGGCACCGCGCCGAATGCCAACCCGCTGATTCCGAAAAACACTCCGTTCCGCATCAACAGTTTCACCACCCAGGCCCAGTTGGACCCGACCGGTGCCGAGGCGGGGACGTTGTTCCACGCGGTCTACCAGATTCTCAAAGTGGTCAAGGTGCCGGTCTATGTGGTCATCGTCGAAGAAGGCGCGACTCTGGCCGACACGCAGAACAATGTGATCGGCGGCATCGAGGCACAGACCGGGCGCAAGTTGGGCCTGGCCGCATTGAGTGGCGTGGCGGAAGACCTGACTATCATCGGCGCGCCGGGCTTCACCGGCACCAAGGCCGTGGCCGGAGAGTTCGCGTCGTTCGGCAAGCGCATCAAGGCCCGTGTGGTGCTGGATGGCAAGGACGCCTCGGTCGCTGATCAAGTGACCTATAGCCAGGAACTGGGCGGCGCCGACCTCGGTTTCGACCGTTGCCTGGTGGTGCACAACATGCCGGCGGTGTATTCCAAGGCCGCGAAGAAAAACGTCTTCCTGGCCCCGTCGAGCCTGGCCATTGCCGCGCTCGCCAAGGTCAAGCAGTGGGAGAGCCCGGGCAACCAGGTGACCTTCGCCGAAGACGTTTCGCGCACCGTCGAATACAACATCCTCGACACCTCCACCGAAGGCGATCTGCTCAACCGCTACGGCGTCAGCTACTACGCCCGCACCATCCTCGGCGGCTTCTCGCTGCTGGGCAACCGCTCCATCACCGGCAAGTTCATCAGCTACGTCGGCCTGGAAGATGCCATCAGCCGCAAGCTGGTGAAGGCCGGCCAGAAAGCCATGGCCAAGAACCTGACCAAGTCGTTCATGGACCAGGAGGTCAAGCGCATCAACGACTGGCTGCAAACCCTGGTCGCCGACGAAACCATCCCTGGCGGCAGCGTGTACCTGCATCCGGAACTGAACAGCGTCGAGAAGTACAAGAACGGCACCTGGTACGTGGTCATCGACTACGGCCGCTACGCGCCGAACGAACACATGATTTATCAACTCAATGCCCGCGATGAAATCATCGAGCAGTTCCTGGAGGACGTTCTCTAATGTTTACCAACCGCGTAAGACAGGCCATCGCGGCCACCCTGCAAGGCCTGCCGCTGTCGGCGACCGTGGAAGAATTCACGCCGCCGAAGATCGAATTCGAAATGGAAGAGATGCGTGGCGGCCGCTTCATCGGCGAGGAAATGGCCAAGGGCGGCAAGGTGCTGACGGCCAAGCTGGTGCTGCAAGGCGTCGGGCCGGAAATCATGTTGGCCCTGGGCGTGAGCGTCGGCGACGACATTCTGCTGAACGTGCGTGAAGCGGGCCAGGATCAGGACGGCAACACCTGGTTCACCTACCACACGGTGGGCGGCAAGTTGAAATCCCTCGACGAAGCCGCGTTGAAGATGAACGAGAAGCCCACCACGACCCTCGAGCTGTCCTGCCGCACCTACAACCGCCTGGAAAACGGCGTCCCGGTGATCGACATCGACGTGCGCACCCAGAAGTTCGTGCTCAACGGCGTCGACATTCTTGGCGATGCCCGTCGTGCGGTGTTGCTGCCTTAAACAAACCAGCCGGCTAGACACTGTCCCTGTGGGAGCGGGCTTGCTCGCGAAGAGGCCATCAGCTTCAACAGCAATGTTGACTGACACACCGCTTTCGCGAGCAAGCCCGCTCCCACAGGTGGCTCGTCCACCCTGCTTCACCAAGGAATTGATTTCATGTCCTGGATGCCTCCTACCCATGAGCTGCTATCGCCGATCACCGGTGACGACGGCTCGCAGATCGAGCGGTTGCAACTCAAGCCGCTGTACTACGCCGCGCAAAAGGACGCCCTGGCCCGCGCTGGCGATGACGAAGACGAGCAGTTCTTCGAATTGGCCAAGCTGGCCACCGGCCTGTCGGCCAAGGAGCTGGACCAGCTCAAGCGCCCGGACTACGTGAGCATTGCGCAATACGTGCACGAAATGTCCACGCGTCCAGTTTCGTATTTTCTGAATGACACGCAGGCCGATCCCGACGAGGTGCCGCTGCTGCAACCGCTCGAGGTGGCGGGCCGCAGCCTGACCTCGCTGACCTTGGAAATGCCTGTGCTGCGTGCCACCAAGGCGATGAAAAAACTGAAGACGGCCAAGGAACGCGCCGAGTTCATCACCGCCCATTGCACTGGCCTGATGATCCCCGACCTCGATCACCTGACTGTGCCCGACTGGACCCAGCTGCAGGTACGCATCGACGATTTTTTAAACAAACCGGCGGACTTCTTTCGGAGCGCGACATCGAAGTGATCCTCGATGTGGTGCCGCTCATTTACTCGGTAAGTGAAGCGGAAATCCTGGAGTGGGACGCCGGCAAGGCCTTGCGCCGATACGACATCGCGATCACTCGCCTTGGCGTGAAACAGGAGTAGAACAGGATGGCAGACAACACGTTTTCGCTGTCCGGCGCGGCGAGCATTGGCGGCGTATTGGAAACGTCGGGGCTGAACCTGGCATTGACCACGGCCAGTCTCGACATCCGCCTGCTGGTGTCGGAACAGGTCAAGTTGCGAGAAACGCTGACATTGCTGAACGTTGCCCTGTCACAGCAGCAATCGCTGCTCAAGGCAAATGGTTCGGCGGCGGCGTCCAGCAGCGAGCCGAAATCCAAGTTAAAGGCCGAGGTTGAACAAAGCGTACCGCCTTATCGACGCAAATCTTCCATAGCCTTGGAGTTGGCGATGGTTGAGCTCAATCTGGTGGCGAAACTGAGCAAGGATCAGCTCTCCGGCATGGCGATCGCCAACCTGAAGATGGCCAGCGAAAAACAGGTGGCACCCAGCGGGGCGACAGCGGTGCAGCTGGCGCAGGTCGAATTGGCAGCGGCGAAAGCAGGTATCGGGAGTGGCCTCGACCCAGCCAAGAAACAGGACGAGTTGCTGAGTTTTACTCGCGACAGCGCGGTCATGGCGTCGGCGTTCGGTCTTGATGTCAAGGCTGCCAGCGAGATGTTGTTGGCCTGGCGCACGGCGATGGAGCTGGACCGGGGACAAAGCCTGAGCCTGGCGGATGCGACCAACCACTTGGGCAACAGTGGCCTGAATGTCAAAGCGGCCGACATTGGCTCGGTCATGCAACGTGGTGGCGAGGCTGGCATCGGCGCGGGAATGACCCCGGAGCAGGTGGCGGCCCTCGCGGCGGCGTTCCTGAACAGCGGCGTGGACAAGGCTGGCGCCGGTGAGGCTTTGAAAGTGTTCACCACGGTGTTGGCCAAGGGGAATGCAGCCTCACCGCAGCAGCGTCAGGCCTGGACCGAGCTGGACCCCAGGTTCAATCCGGCGATGGTGGCCGACGGTCTGCGTACGGACGCATCGGGAACCATCACCCTGGTGCTTGAAGCACTGAAGAAAAAACCTGCCGACGAGCAGCAGTCGCTGACCAAGGTTCTGTTTGGCGATAACACCGCGATTCTTGAGCTGCTGAAAAAACCGCAAGACACCCAAAAGGCCTTTGCGCTGGTGTCCGAACGGACCACCGACGGAGCGTTGCCAAAGTACGACGGCTCCGTTGCCAAAACCGCCGAAACGCTTGGCCAGACCTCACAAGGACGATGGAACGCTCATCAGGCGAATCAGACGCGTCTGTCCTCGGCGGTTGGCAATGCGCTGATGCCGGTGGACGACGGTTTGACGGCCTCCCTCGACACGGTGACGGGCGGTTTGAGTTCGCTGGCAGAAGCGTCGCCGAAGGCCGCAGCGGGCGTTGCGCTTGCCGTTGCGGCCGTCGCATCTCTAGTGGCGCTGCTTGGCAACGCTGTGTTGTCGGAGGGGCTTTCGAGAGTGGGTAAAAAGGTCCTGGACCAGACCGCCGCTCGCCTGCCAGAAAGCGTGGGGGATGTAATCGCCGACGCTGATGACGGTACCCGCAAGGGCAAGGGCGGCAAAAAAGGAGCGCCCCGCGTGACCAGGACCAGGCCCGCCGGTACGGCGAGCCGTTTGTTGGGAGCCGTGGCCAAGGCCCAACCCCTGGTCAGCAAAGCAGCGGCACCGCTAATGGTGGTCAGTGCCGGATACGATGCCTACAAAGGATTGCGCGACGGCGATGACAAGGCCGTTGGAGGTGCCGTCGGCCAGATGACCGGAACGGTCGTTGGGGCGGCGATCGGGTCGTTCCTTCTGCCTGGAATCGGCACCGCAATCGGCGGTTTTGTTGGCGGCATGGCCGGTTCGTGGCTGGGTGAGCAACTGGCGTCTCCTTCCGATCGGCTCGAGGCTCCGGAGGCGGTGACGAAAGAATTGACCAGCGCCCAGGCCAACCAACAGCAGAACACCATGACCGCAAATATCTACATCAACGGCCAAGACCAAGCCAGCGCAAGTCAGCTGGCGAACCTGGTCGTGCAGCAGCTCTCGGGCCAATTCGGCTTGATGACCATGCCCAACTCACTCGCCATGCGCAGTGACGCGGCCCTGACCGACGGAGGTACGTGATGCGTCAACAAATGGCCCTCGGCAGTTTCATCTTTGGCCTGTCGAGAAATTTTGCGTACCACCAACTGGTGCACACCTCGGACGGTGGCTGGAAAAACATCGACATCCTCACCGGCAAACCCAAGTCCAGCCAGGTCGGCCAAGGCCTGCAAGGGCTGACGATCACCGGCAAATCGATGTACGCAACCGCCATGGATCGCCTCGATGAGTTGCGGGCGCTGCAAGCCCTGCGCATCCCTTTGCCGTTGGTCGATGGCATTGGCCGCAACTGGGGCCGGTGGCGAATCAATGATGTCACCGAAACCCAGACCGAGATCATTGATGACGGTACGGCGATGGTGGTCGGCTGGGTGGTTGTTTTGACGGAGTTCGCCAATGCGTAGGGTTCGAAGTATCGCCGGTGACTCGGTGAATCTGTTGCTGTACCGCGAGCTTGGGCGGTGTGATGACGCCGTTGAAGAAGCGCTCTGGCTGCTCAATCCAGGGTTGGCGGAATGGAGCCCGGTATTGCCCGCGGGCGTATGGGTGGTCCTGCCGGAAGTGGACCTCAAGCCGGTGGCATCGCTTCCGGTTTCGGCCTGGGATTAAGGAGGCGACATGTCATTGGGTTTCACGCCTGCGGTGGAAATTTATGGCGCAAACGCTGCGCTGCTCAACGAACGCCTGCTCAAATGGGAGCATGTCGATGCGGCGGGGATCGAGTCCGATCAGCTGACGCTCACCATCAGCCTGGACGGTCTGGAAGGGTTGCCCAGCCTGGGCGGCAAGATTGGCCTGCGGGTCGGTTATCTGGAGTCGGGTCTGGTGGACAAAGGCGAGTTCGTCATCACTCGGCGCACACCGTTCCTGTTTCCCCTGCAACTCGTGCTGGCGGCCATGGCGGCGCCGTTCAGTGCCGCGGACCAGACCGGGTTCAAGCAACGCCGATCCGTCAGCCATGGCCCGACGACCCTGGGAGCGCTGTTTCGTCAGCTGACTTCCCGGCACGGGTTTTCCCCCCGGGTGGCGCCGGACCTGTCGTTGATCAAAATCGAGCACATCGACCAGACCAACGAAACCGACATGGGGTTTCTGACGCGCCTGGCTCACCGTTATGACGCGGTCGCCAAACCCGTCAACGAGCTGTATGTGCTGGCCCGGCGCGGCCAGGCGAAGTCGCTGTCGGGCAAGGTTCTGCCCGAGATGAAACTGTCGGTGACGACCAACAATCGCCCAGGCGACCACGCCTTCATTTCGGCGAAGTTTGATGAAACCGCCCGAGCCAAGTACCAGGGCTGCAAGACCCGTTGGTGGGATGCGGCGGCCGGCAAGCTGCAGGTCGAGGAGAGCGGCATCGCGCCGTTCAAGACCCTGCGCCAGCGCTTCCAGAGCGCCGACGACGCCCGCGCCGCCGCTGAAGGCGAGGTGCGCCGGATGGAGCGCGAAGCGCTCAAGGTGGACATCGAGTGCCCTGGCAACCCTGGGCTGTCCGCCGAGGGCATCGTATTGCTGGATCCCTCCTGGCCGGATTTCATGCGCGGTCGCTGGTCGATCGACAAGGTCACCGCCAGTGGCGACCGGGAAAAAAGCTATCGCTGCTTGATTCACGCGACCCGCCTGGATACCAAGGCCTGACCCCACCACCCCCCTGTGGGAGCGGGCTTGCTCGCGAAGACGCCAGCACATCCAACATCAATGCTGCCTGACCCACCGCTTTCGCGAGCAAGCTCGCTCCCACAGTTTTGTTCAGCATTGCACATATCCCTGCGCCCAACCGAGTCCTCCTGTGGGAGCGAGCCTGCTCGCGATGGCGGTGTGACATTCAACATCTCTGCCGCCTGACCCACCGCAATCGCGAGCAAGCTCGCTCCCACAGGTCTTCCTCGACTGCATCTTCTCTACAACTGGAATTCCTCCATGAAGATCACCCCGATCCTCACGCAGTTGCGTGAGCAATGCCCCACGCTCGGCCTCCGCGTGGCCGCAGGCTTCGATCTTGCCACGCTGCAAGCCGAGGCCCCGCTGCAACCCCCCTGCGCCTATGTCCTGCCCACCGCCGACATCGCCAGCAAGAACGCGGCACAGAACGTCACGCTGCAAGCGGTACGCGACCGTTTCGATGTGGTGCTGGTGCTAGACGCCACTGACGCGACAAAAGCGCTGGATCTGTTGCACGACCTGCGGGCCGAACTGTGGCGTGCACTGGTGGGTTTCAAGCCGGGCGCCGAGTACAGCGGCATCGAATACGACGGCAGCGAACTGGTTTCCGGCAATAGCAGCCGCGTCTCGTACCGGCTGCGTTTTTCCGCCGAGTTCCAGCTGGGCCGCAATCTGGCGAGCCAGCCTGCCGAAAGCTGGCACGAGCGTGAACTGGACGGCTTGTCGTCCTTTACCGGGGCCACCGTGCGGGTCGATGCCATCGACCCGGCGGACCCCAATCTGAAACATCCCGGCCCCGACGGGCGCGTGGAACTGACTTTCTCTGGAGACGTAACCCCATGAGCAAACGCATCACCGTGCTGCCGGCCCCGGGCCGTGCCGTACCGGACCCGGAAGCGGGCGATCTGTTGCCCCTCGAGGGCCGTGAAGTGCCCGACAACGCCTGGTGGCGTCGACGTCTGGCCGATGGCGATATCACTACCAAAGCCGTGAAAGCGGCAAAACCACAGGGAGCCAAATAATGGCGATCGGATTCAGCAACATTCCTGCGGACATTCGTGTTCCGCTGTTCTACGCCGAAATGGACAACTCGGCCGCCAATAGCGCGTCGTCGGCCATGCGCCGGTTGATCGTCGCCCAGGTCAACGACAACGTTGCGCCGGCCGAGGTCGGCAAGCTGGCGCTGGTGTCCAGCGTCGCGCTGGCCAAGAGCATCGGCGGGCAGGGCTCGATGCTCGCCTCGATGTACGAGACCTGGCGCAAGACCGACCCGCTCGGTGAGATCTGGTGCCTGCCGCTGCACAATATCGAGGGTTCCATCGCCAAGGGCGTGCTGACCTTCACCGGCGCCGCGACTGAAAGCGGCCTGCTCAACCTGTACGTCGGCGGTGTGCGCGTCCAGGCCGCCATCGTCAACGGCGCCACGGCAGCCCAGGCCGCCACTGCGCTGGCATTGAAAATCAACGCTGCCGCCGACCTGCCGGTGACCGCTGCGGCCGCCGAAGGTGTTGTGACCCTCAGCGCCAAATGGACCGGCGACAGCGGCAACGACATCAGCCTGCAATTCAATCGCCTGGGCAAGAGCAATGGCGAAGACACCCCGGCGGGGCTGACCACCGCCATCACCGCGATGACCGGCGGCGCCGGTGTACCGGACCAGACCGCCGCCGTCGCGGCCCTGGGCGACGAGCCTTTTGAATTCATCGCCATGCCCTGGTCCGATGTAGCGAGCCTCAACACCTGGCAAGCGGTCATGGACGACAGCACCGGTCGCTGGTCCTGGGCCAAGCAGTTATTCGGCCATGTCTACAGTGCCAAGCGCGGCACCCTCGGCACCCTGGTCGCCGCCGGTCAGGCGCGCAACGACCAGCACATGACGATCCAGGCGCTGGAGCTGGGCGTACCGCAACCGTTCTGGGTCCAGGCCGCTGCGTTGGCTGCGCGCACGGCGGTGTTCATCTCCGCCGACGCCAGCCGTCCGACCCAGAGCGGCAGCCTGCCAGGCTTGGACCCGGCACCGGCCAGCGAACGCTTCACCCTGACCGAGCGCCAGTCGCTGCTCAACTACGGCATTGCCACGGCGTACTACGAAGGTGGCTATGTACGCATCCAGCGTTCCATCACCACGTATCAGAAGAACGCTTTCGGCCAGGCTGACAACTCCTACCTGGACAGTGAAACCCTGCACCAGTCGGCGTTCATCGTTCGCCGCCTGCAAAGCGTGATCACCAGCAAGTACGGTCGCCACAAACTGGCCTCGGACGGCACCCGTTTCGGCGCCGGCCAGCCCATCGTGACCCCGAGCACGATCCGCGGCGAGCTGATCGCCCAGTATGCCAAGCTCGAACTGGAAGGCCATGTGGAGAACGCCGAGCTGTTCGCCGAGCACCTGGTGGTCGAGCGCGACAGCCAGGATCCGAGCCGGGTCAACGTGCTGTTCCCGCCGGACTACATCAACGGCCTGCGGGTGTTCGCGCTGCTCAACCAATTCCGCCTGCAATACGACGCCGCTGCCTGACAGTGATGCTCAATTGCTTGATTCAGCCCACCTCGCGTGGGCTTTTTATTTGAAGGGAGAAACACCATGGGTCAACTGATTGCGGGCACCTGCTACGTCAAAGTGGACGGCGCTCAACTGACCATCAACGGCGGCTGCGAAGCGCCACTGATGTTCACCAAACGCGAAACCGTCGTACCGGGTTTCTACAAGGAAACCGACATTGCCCCGTCCTTCAAGGTGACGGCGCTGCACACCGCGGACTTCCCGCTCAAGCAACTGGTGGCCGGCACGGACATGACCGTCACCTGCGAATTCAACAACGGCAGGGTCTACGTGCTGGCCGGCGCCTACCTGGTGGAGGAGCCGGTTTCCAAGGGCGACGACGCCACCATCGAGCTGAAATTCGAAGGCATCAAGGGGACCTGGCAATGACTGACGTCGTGACCTTGCGCGTGGCCATCGAGGCCCACGGCGAGCCATTGAGCGAGCTGACCCTGCGCCGTCCGACGGTGCAGGAAGTCCGGGCGATCAAGGCGCTGCCGTACAAGATCGACAAGAGCGAGGAGGTGAGCCTGGACATGGACGTCGCGGCCAAATACATCGCGGTGTGCGCCGGCATCCCGCCGTCGTCGGTCAACCAGTTGGACCTGGCTGACCTCAATGCCTTGAGCTGGGCCGTCGCGAGTTTTTTCATGAGTGCGGCGTCGCAACCATCGGCGACCTGATCGCCGCCGCCTATGACCTGGCCTGGTTCTGGAAGGTTGACCCCGAACAGATGATGGCCAGGCCACTGGACGTGCTCCGTGAATCGTTGGAGCACGCGCAACGGATCAATGCGATGCAGCAGGTGCAGTGATGGCAGACACAGAAAAGGTAGAGAAAAAAGCGGTGCTGCTGACGGGCATCGACGAGCTGTCACCCAAGCTCGCGAGCCTTCGTGCAAAGGTCGCGGGTTTCAAGCAGAACCTTGATGCCACGGGGTTGGGCAGCCTGGATATCTCCGGTCTGCTGCCCAGCGGTGGCCTGGCCCAACCGTTCATGGACGGGCTCAAGTCGGCGCTGGCCTTCAAGGACGAAGCGGGCGCAGCGAGCGTGGCGGCCAATGCCGTCCAGGCGTCTGAAGCGCCTCGTGTAGCGGCACAGAATCTGGATGGATTGAAGACTTCCATCAGCAACGTGTCGGTGCAATTCGGTTCGGCGCTGGGGCCTGCGGTCAACGCGGTGGCGGTCGGTTTGCAGCCGATGATCAGCAGCGTGGCCCAGGTGCTGCAGGACAATCCGCAACTGGTCCAGGGCCTGGCGACGGGCGTTGTCGCGTTCAACGCGATGCAGACCGCGGTCAGCGGTGCGAGCCAGGCCATGGAAGTGGTCAGCCTGGCGATGAAGATGAACCCCATCAGCTTGATTGCCATGGGCATCGCCTTGGCGGCCGGGATGATCATCGCCCATTGGACGCCGATCTCGGCATTCTTTGCCGGGCTCTGGCAACGGCTCGCGCCGATCGTGTTGCCGATGGTCGAGTTCTTCAAGACGATGTTCGCCTACACCCCGATGGGGCAGGTGATCAGCAACTGGGGGCCGATCAGCAGCTTTTTCGGCGCGCTCTGGAATGTGATCGTGGCGGCGGCAACGCCGGTCATCGGTTTCATGCAGACGCTGTTCGCCTGGTCACCCTTGGGTTTGATCGTTGCCAACTGGACGCCCCTGACAGGGCTGTTCGCGGCGATCTGGGATCTGCTCAAAGCCTTGACCGTGCCAGTGATGGACGCCCTCAAAGGCCTGTTCGACTGGACGCCGCTGGGATTGATCATGGCTAACTGGGGCACGATCGGCGAGGTCTTCGCCGGCATCTGGGAAGGCATCCGCAACCAGGTGTCGATCATGCTGGCGGTGTTCAGCGGCCTGTTCGACTGGTCGCCCATCGAAGGCCTGACCAAGCAGTGGGGGCCGGTGGGCGAGTGGTTCAGCCAGTGGTGGAGCGAGCTGCAGGCGGTGATCGCGCCGATCAAGGCGTTTTTAAACGGAGGCTTCGGCGAGATGATCACCTCGTTCACCGCCAAGGTCGAAGGATTGACCGAGGCGCAGCGCGTCACCAACGCCGAAGGCAAGGGTGAGCTGGCGCCTGGAACGTTGCCGCAAACCTCCAGCAACCTCGTGCAACAGAGCGCCGCCAACAACCGCACGCAACTCGAAGGCGGCCTGACCGTGCGTTTCGAAAACGCGCCGGCCGGGCTGCGAGCCGATCCGCCCCAGACCAATCAACCGGCCCTGGCGGTGAGTTCGCGCGTCGGCTATCGCTCACTTTCCACAGGAGGCTCCAATGAGCTGGCGTGATCGTTTGTTGCCGGCGTCGTTTCGTGGCGTCGGGTTCTGGGTCGACCAGGCGAAAACCCCGGTCGGCCACAAAGGCCAACTGCATGAATATCCACAGCGCGACCAGCCCTTTTTCGAGGGCCTTGGGCAGCAGGCGAAGATTCATGAGCTGACCGCGTTCATCGTTGGCCCCGATTGCCTGGAGCAGCGCGACAAACTGCTCAAGGCCTTGGAGCAGGGCAGCGGCGAACTGGTGCACCCGTGGCTGGGCCGCCTGCAAGTCAAGGTCGGCGAGTGCGACATGACCCAGACCCGCCAGGACGGCGGGCTGGTGACGTTCGCCCTGAAGTTCTACCCCGACCAACCGCTGCAATTCCCCTCGGCCACGATCAACAGCCAGAAACTGCTGCTGGTCTCGGCCGACAGCTTCCTCGGTTCGGCGGTGCGGCGCTTCGAAGACGCCATGACCTTGATCAAGGCTGCACGGATCGGCATCGCTGACCTGCGCAACAGCCTCAAGGACATCTACGGGGTGATTGAGCAGGAGCTCAAGCCGTTGATTGAGACCTATCGGCAACTCAGCGATCTGGTCAAGGCGGTGAAAGAGCTGCCCAAGGAAGTGGCGGCCGAATTCAAGGGACTGCTCGGTGACATCCGCGAACTGAAGGACTTCGCCCGTGACGGCTACCGCGGCGTGATTGCCAGCGTGTCGCAACAGGTGGAGGCCATTCGCAAGGCTGACGCGCCCAAGCTCACCACCGGCAAGGACACCACGGCGGCGGCCCAGGCCGTAGCCGATCTGGTCCAGGACACGCTGTTGGTGCAGGTCGCGCAATGGATTGCGGCGATGCCGGTGGCGGCGCCCGCAGTCAAGTTGGGCGCCACGCCGTCGGTGGCGCAACAGGCCGTGCAACCGGTCCAGCGCCGGGACGTGCCGGTCGCCGACGACGTGCTGGCCCTGCGCGACGCCCTCAACGATGCGATCTGGCAGGCTTCCCTCAAGGCTGATCCGCAGCACTACCAGGCGATGAACAATCTGCGTCAGCAAATGGCTGCGCACCTGACGGCGGTGGCGTCTTCGGGCGTGAGGTTGATCAACCTGTCATTCAAGCAAAGCCTGCCGGCGCTGGTGGTGGCGTACCAGCAATTCGCCGATGCCACACGGGTGACGGAAGTGACCCAGCGTAACGGCGTCGCCCATCCCGGTTTCCTGCCGCCCAACGATTTGAAAGTCTCGGGGGAGTAAGCCATGAACGAGCTCGACAATGCCGTCTCGCTGACCGTCGGCGGGCAGGATTACGGCGGCTGGAAAAGCGTGGAAATCACTGCGGACCTGGAGCGCCAGTTCCGCACCTTCAAACTCGACATCACGTGGCAGTGGCCGGGGCAGACCCAGTCGGTGCCGATCCGTCCGGGGGATGAATGCCAAGTGCGCATTGGTGCCGACCTGGTTCTCAGCGGCTATGTGTTCAAGGCACCGGTCAGCTACGACGGTCGGCAGATCAGCCTGAGCATCGAAGGCAGCTCCAAAACCCAGGACCTGGTGGACTGCGCGGCCATCAACCGCCCGACGCAATGGCGCGGACAAACGCTGCTGAGCATCGTCCAGGCCCTGGCGGCGCAATATGGCGTGGGTGTGGTCAGTGAGATCCCGGAAACCGCGCGGCTGAGCGAACACAGCATCGTGCCGGGGGAAACGGTCTTTCAGTCCATCGATCGTTTGTTGACGTTGTTCCGCGTGTTCTCCACCGACGATGCCCACGGGCGCGTGCTGTTGGCTAAACCCGGCAGCGGTGGGCGGGCGAGTGATGTGTTGGAGCTGGGCAAGAACATCCTGTCGGGCAGCGCACCGATGGACTACAGCCAGGTGTTCTCCGAATACCGGGTCATCGGCCAGCACAAGGGCAACGACCAGCAGAGCGGGGTGGCGGTCAGTGAAGTTTCCGGCACCGCCACCGACTTGAGCTTCAAGCGCAAGCGGGTGACGGTGATCAGCGAGAGCGCGCAATTGACCTTCGAACTGGCCCAGCAACGGGCCGATTGGGAGAGCGCCATCCGCAGCGGCAAGGCGTTGACCACCACCTACCGCGTGCAGGGCTGGCGCCAGGCCAATGGTGACTTGTGGCGGCATAACGCCTTAGTGCGAGTGATCGATCCGGTGCTGGGGTTCGACGGAGACATGCTGATATCCAAAGTGACGTACTCGCTGTCGGCACAAGGCTCCGTCACCACCCTGCAAGTCGCGCCGCCACATACCTTCGACGCCAACCCGGTGCCGCCCAAACCCTGAATCCGGCACCGGATATCTGTTCACTGCAATCCCTTGTGGGAGCGGGCTTGCTCGCGAAAGCGGTGGCTCAGCTTGCATCAATGCTGGAGGTGCCGCCGTCTTCGTCGGATCGCCGCCCGGAGCAAGCCCGCTCCCACAGTATTTCGAGATCGCCTCCAAGTTTCTGCCCACCACAAATCCCCTGTGGGAGCGAGCTTGCTCGCGATGGCGGTGTGTCAGTCAACATCAGTATCGAATGTCAGACCGCTATCGCGAGCAAGCTCGCTCCCACAATGTTCAGGGTCTGTTAACCCGATCCGAAGGAAAACCTCAATGAGCCTACTGACCCGCCTCCTGGCGCGCGGCACTGTCGTGCTCGCCCACTCGGCGACCAAGTTGCAGTCGCTGCAAATGCGCCTCACCGCCGGCGAAGTGAATGACGACATGGAGCACTTCGAACCCTACGGTTTCACCAGCAACCCGCTGGCCGGCGCCGAAGGTATCGCCACGTTTCTCGGGGGCGATCGCTCCCATGCCGTGGTGCTGGTGGTCGCCGACCGCCGTTTCCGCCTCCAGGCCTTGGCCCCGGGTGAGGTGGCGCTCTACACCGATGAAGGCGACAAGCTCCACTTCAAGCGCGGGCGAGTCATCGACATCCAGACCGCCACCCTGAACATCCGCGCCAGCAGCGCGGTGAACATCGACAGCCCGGTCATCAACCACACCGGCAAGATCGTCTCCCAGGGCGACCAGGTCGCCGGCGGCATCAGCCAGATCAAACACGTGCATGTCGGCGTACAGGCCGGCAACGGACAGACCGGCGCGCCGGCGGGTGGCCAATGATGTTCATCAGCCAGAACCTGCACGCCGCGCTGACCCGCTCGGTGCTGATCAGCCTGTTCACCTGGCGCCGCGCCGCCGCCGACGATGCCGTCGATGACGAGGAGCGTTTCGGCTGGTGGGGCGACACTTTTCCCACCGTCGCCGACGACCGCATCGGTTCGCGGCTGTGGCTGTTGCGGCGGGTCAAATTGACTCGCCAGACCCAACTCGACGCTGAGTTCTACGCCCGCGAAGCCCTGCAATGGCTGATCGACGACGGGCATTGCAGCGCTATCGACATCATCAGCGAACGCCTCGACGCCCAGCGCCTGAACCTGCGCACGGTCCTGACCCTGGCCGATGGCGAGCGCCTGGACATCAACCCCGACCACAGTTGGCAGGTGACCTATGCCGTTTGAAACCCCTTCGCTGCCGGTGCTGATCAAGCGCGCCCAAAGCGACCTGGCCAGCGATTCGCTGCGCCAGTCCGATGCCCAAGTACTGGCCCGCACTCTCGGCGGCGCCGCCTATGGCCTGTATGGCTACCTGGATTGGATCGCCGAGCAGATCCTGCCGGACAAGGCCGATGAATCCACCCTGGAACGCATCGCCGCCCTGCGCCTGAACCAGGCGCGCAAAGCGGCCCAGGTGGCCAGCGGCAACGTCAGCTTCACCGCCACGGCCGGTGCGGTGCTGGACGTCGATACGCTGCTGCAATCGAGCGATGGCCGTACGTACAAAGTGACCACCGCCCGCACCACCAGCAATGGCCTGAATACCGCCGACATCGCGGCGCTGGAGGCCGGTAGCGTGGGCAATGCCGATGCCGGCCTGGTGCTGACGACCGTGCAGCCGCTGTTGGGCATCGGCAGCAGCTTCACGGTGCTGGCGCCAGGTTTGACCGGCGGCGTCGCCCGGGAAAGCCTTGAATCCCTGCGAGCCAGGGTGATCCGTTCCTATCGCGTCATCCCCCATGGCGGTTCGGCCCAGGACTATGAAACCTGGGCCCTGGAATGCCCGGGCATCACCCGCGCCTGGTGTCGTGGCAGCTACCTGGGGCCGGGCACCGTCGGTCTGTTCGTGATGCGCGACGACGATGTGCAACCAATCCCCAACGCCGAGCAATTGCAAGAAGTGCGGGCGTACATCGAACCCTTGCGTCCGGTGACCGCCGAGCTCCATGTACTGGCGCCGACAAAAGTGCCGGTGAACTACCGGCTGCGCATCACGCCGGACACCAGCGCCGTGCGGGCCGCCATCGAGGCCCAACTGCGCGACCTGCATAACCGCGAAGCCGGTCTCGGCGAAACGCTGCTGCTGAGTCATATCGCCGAAGCCATCAGCAGCGCCACCGGCGAAACCGACCACAAACTCAGCGCACCGGTGGCCGATGTCGCCGCCGCGAGCAACCAGTTGCTGACGTTCGGAGGCTGCACATGGCTGGAATAAGAGCCGCCGAACAGTACCAGGCGCAACTGCGCAACTTGCTGCCCAACGGGCCGGCGTGGGACCCGGAGCGCGTGCCGGAACTGGATGAAGTGCTGCAAGGCATCGCCCAGGAACTGGCCCGCCTCGACGCCCGTGCCGCCGATTTGCTCAATGAGATGGACCCGGCGGGGGTGAGTGAGCTGGTGCCGGATTGGGAGCGGGTGATGAATTTGCCGGATCCATGCCTCGGCTTGAAACCATTGTTCGGTGACCGTCGCATTGCCGTGCGCGAGCGATTGACGGCTGTCGGCGGGCAGAACGCAGCGTATTTCATCGAAATTGCCCGTAGCCAGGGTTACCCCAACGCCACTGTCACTGAGTTCCGGGCTCCTCGCATGGGGCGCTCACGCTTCGGCGTAGCGCACTTCCATAGCAAGGATGCGCAATTCATCTGGGTTCTGAACACCGGAGGGCGGCAAAGCCTGGGCCGACGTTTCGGTGCCAGCTACTGGGGCGAGCGTTTTGGCGTCAACCCGGGTAGTGCGCTGGAGTGCCTTATCCACCGCAACGCGCCAGCACACACGCTGGTGTTTATCAATTACGACTGAAGGACAACACCATGGATTTTCCAAAAAGCGTACCGGGTATCGGCCTGGTCAACGGCAAGTTCGTCGATGAAGACGCTACAACCGGCACCCCGGGGTCATTGATCCCCGCCGTCTGGGGCAACAGCGTGACCACGGAGATACTCAATGTCATCACGGAAGCCGGGAATACACCGGACGCTGCGGATACTGCCCAGCTCAAGAAGTCGATTGTCGGTTTGATCGCCAGTCAGACCAAGCAGGCAACCGAGGCGGCTGCTGGGTTGATGAAGATCGCCACTCAAGCAAAAGTGACTGCTGCGACAGACGATGAAAGCGCGGTGACTCCCCTCAAGCTCGAACAGCGTTTGCTGACAGCATTGCCAGTCGCTGGAACCGCCACCAACCTCAAGATGTTCGTTCCGGCGGAGACCAAGGTGGCGACGTTGACCGCCGATGAAATCATCGTCAGCACCGCTACCGGCGGGCGGGCGTACCGATTGGCGAATTTCAACAAGGCGGTCAATCTCGCGTTGGCGGGGGCGGGCGGTACGGATAACGGAGCTGTCGTTGCAAACGGTTACGTGGCGCTCTACGCCATCTACAACCCGACTACCGCGACTTCGGCGCTGATGGCCGTCAATGCGACGGGAGGCGTGGTGCCTAGTATTTATGCCGGAGCCTCCAGGCCGGCGGGTTATACCGCTTCGGCTTTGGTGAGCGTTTTACCCACCAATGCCTCGGGTCAGTTTCGTATCGCTTATCAGTTGGGACGCCAGGTTACGTTTGAAAACAGGGTTCTCTATAGCAGCACTGTCGGCAGCACGGCGATGACGGGCGTTAACATCGCCGGCTACGTGCCGCCCAATGCAACTCAAGTGTCGCTTTATCTCGCTGCCATGCAAACCCAGGTTGGTTTAGGTGTAGGTATTTCCGTGGCGCCGTTGGCGAGTGGCGCCTATATCGTCGGCACTGCATGGGCATCTGTATCGAATCAGGTATCCAGCACCAATATGTCTGTGCAGATGCCGCTCCTGGTTCAACAAACCATGTATGTCACGTTCGTAAACAACACCGCTGGTTCATTCAATATCGTTGCCGGCAGCTATCGTTTTTGAGAGAGATCACCACTATGTCCACGATCTATGTACAGTTTTCCGACGAGCTGGAAACCACCATCATTTCGGTCTTCGCTGGACCGCAAAATCCGGACGATTGGCCGAGGCAGGGAGAGGTTGCCAGCACTGATCCCCGTTATCTCGATTTCCGCAATCGTTGCCCCCTCGTGGGCGCATCGCGCGTTGGCGATGAGTGAAGGCCATGCGGGCGTCGATTTTGTTGACGTTGCACGAGGAGTTCCGATGACGCTGACAATTCAGGCACTCGAAACAATCATGCCGAACGCCCGCACCCAAGCGGGCGTTTTTATTCCCGCGTTGAACGCTGCCATGTCGCGCCATCGCATCGACACACCCAAACGCATGGCCGCATTCCTCGCCCAGGTCGGTCATGAGTCCGGACAATTGCGTTACGTGCGGGAGCTGGGCAGCGAGCAATACCTGAGCAAATACGACACCGGAACCCTGGCCGTTCGCCTGGGCAACTCGCCCCAGGCCGACGGTGACGGCCAGAAGTATCGTGGCCGGGGGTTGATACAGATTACCGGCCACGACAATTACCTTCGTTGCAGCCTGGGATTGTTTGGCGATGAGCGCCTGCTGGCCTTGCCCGAACTGCTGGAACAGCCGCAATGGGCCGCCGAGTCTGCTGCGTGGTTCTGGGAGCAGAATGGCTTGAACGAACTGGCCGACCGTGATCAGTTCAGCAACATCACGCGACGCATCAATGGTGGTTTGAACGGGTTGCAGGATCGTTTGCAACTCTGGGCAAGGGCGAGGGAGGTGTTATGCCAACCTTCGGCCTGATGCCTTTTTCCTTCCGCTCGCTTGGTATCGCGATGTTGCTGATGCTGTTGATCGGTGGTCCGGCGATGTTGGCCTGGCGGTTTCAGGATTGGCGGTACGGCAGGCAGTTGGCGCAGTTGGCGCAGTCACAATCCGAGACGCTGAACCAGATCTCCCAGGCCGCCGCGATGCAGCAAAAGGCTGAGCAGGACAAACGTCTCGCCTTGGAACAACGACTCTCCAACAGCGAACAAACCCACTACCGAGCCCTGAGCGATGCCCAACGTGACCAGGATCGCCTGCGCGATCGCCTTGCTACTGCCGATGTCCGGCTGTCAGTCCTCCTCGACGCCGACGATGTTTCCGCCGGTTGTGCAGTGCCTGCCGCCCCCGGCACCGGCGGCCTGGATCATGGCGCCCCACGCGCCCGACTTGACCCGGCGCATGCTCGACGAATTATCGCCATCACCGACGAGGGCGACCGTGGATTGATCGCCTTGCAGGCTTGCCAGGCCTATGTCAGGGCGCTGCGCCAGTGATCCGTCGAGCCTTGCAAGCTTCGAATGCTCGTGTACGGTAGGCGCCAATCGCGTCGAATCAGGAGAGCATCATGGACGACATTACCGAGCTGGCCGCTGAATTGGGCAGGCGCTTGCAACTGCTCAATGCCCACGTCACCACCGCCGAGTCCTGCACCGGTGGCGGGATTGCCGAGGCCATCACCCGGATACCGGGAAGCTCGGCCTGGTTCGAGGCCGGTTTTGTCACGTATTCCAATCGCCAGAAGACCCAGCAGTTGGGTGTGCCCGACGAGTTGTTCGAGAAAGTGGGCGCGGTCAGTCGCGAGGTGGTGGAGGCCATGGCTCGGGGCGCCCAGCAGAAAAGCCTGGCGCGTTTCGCCGTGGCGGTCAGCGGCGTAGCCGGGCCGGACGGGGGCTCGCCGAGCAAGCCGGTGGGCACCGTGTGGCTGGCCTGGGCCGTTGGCGAGACGGTGTTCAGCGTGCAGAAGTTCTTTCCGGGCAACCGCGACGAGGTCCGCCGACAAACGGTGAAGGCCGCGCTAGACGGGCTGTTACAACATGCCGCCGGAGAAATCTCAAATCAGGGGTAGGCGATCCCCGATCGCTGTGGAATAATACTGGCTACTTATACAGGTGTTGGCCGTCAGGCCTTATTGATTACGTGAGGACTTTAATGGACGACAACAAGAAGAAAGCCTTGGCTGCGGCCTTGGGTCAGATCGAACGTCAATTCGGCAAGGGTGCCGTAATGCGTATGGGCGATCAGGACCGTCAGGCTATTCCTTCCATCTCCACCGGCTCCTTGGGCCTGGACATCGCGCTTGGCATCGGCGGCTTGCCAAAAGGTCGTATTGTTGAAATCTACGGTCCTGAATCCTCCGGTAAAACCACGCTGACCCTGTCCGTGATCGCCCAGGCCCAAAAAGCCGGCGCGACCTGCGCCTTCGTCGACGCCGAACACGCCCTGGACCCAGAGTACGCCGGCAAGCTGGGCGTCAACGTCGACGACCTGCTGGTTTCCCAGCCGGACACCGGCGAGCAGGCCCTGGAAATCACCGACATGCTGGTGCGTTCCAACGCGGTAGACGTGATCATCGTCGACTCCGTGGCGGCACTGGTGCCAAAAGCCGAAATCGAAGGTGAAATGGGCGACATGCACGTGGGTCTCCAGGCTCGCCTGATGTCGCAGGCGCTGCGCAAGATCACCGGTAACATCAAGAACGCCAACTGCCTGGTGATCTTCATCAACCAGATCCGCATGAAGATCGGCGTGATGTTTGGCAGCCCTGAAACCACCACCGGTGGTAACGCGTTGAAGTTCTACGCCTCGGTTCGCCTGGACATCCGCCGCACTGGCGCGGTGAAAGAAGGTGATGAGGTTGTCGGCAGCGAAACCCGCGTCAAGGTCGTGAAGAACAAGGTGGCATCGCCGTTCCGTCAGGCTGAATTCCAGATCCTGTACGGCAAGGGTATCTACCTCAATGGCGAGATGATCGACCTGGGTGTGTTGCATGGTTTCGTCGAGAAATCCGGCGCCTGGTATGCCTACAACGGCACCAAGATCGGTCAGGGCAAGGCCAACTCGGCCAAGTTCCTGGCGGATAACCCGGAAGTGGCGGCAGCCCTCGAGAAGCAATTGCGCGACAAGCTGTTGAGCCCGGTCGCCGACGTCAAATCCGTGGCCAATCGCGAGACGGCTGACGACCTGGCTGACGCTGATATCTGATCGATCCGATGACCGCTGTACTCGATACCCTCGTCGCGGTGCGGCGAACCGCAATGGACCTGCTCGCAAGGCGCGAGCATGGCCGAGTCGAGCTGACGCGTAAGCTGCGTCAGCGCGGCGCTCCCGATGAGCTGATTGATACTGCCCTTGACCGTTTGACGGACGAAGGGCTGTTATCGGAAGCGCGATACCTCGAAAGCTTTGTCTCTTATCGTGCTCGCTCCGGCTACGGTCCGATGCGGATTCGCGAAGAACTTGGGCAACGTGGTTTGCAACGCCCGGATATTGAACTTGCCTTGCGCGAAAGCGGTATCGATTGGCAGGAACAGCTAACGGACACTTGGCGTCGCAAATTCTCTGGCCATTTGCCGATCGATGCACGGGAGCGTGCCAAGCAAGGGCGCTTCCTGGCGTATCGAGGATACTCCATGGAAATGATCAACCGCTTGTTCAGCGGTCGAGGCATGGATGATTGATAAAAAACGGCCCGCTATTTCGATAGCGGGCCGTTTTTTTTTATGGGCCTTAAGTGACCTTGATCGGTTCCCAGGTGAGCGGGTGGGCCTTGGTGGAAGGTTGAGCCCAGTTTTCCGGCAGGTTGATGTAGTCCACCAGCGCCCTTAAACGGCCGTGATCCCGGGCATTGAACGTAAATGCCAATCGCGTCAGATGGCTGAAAGGCGCTTCCTCGGGTTCTTCGCCGCTATAGGCATGCTGATGAAAGCAGTCGTTCAGGCACAGGTCGGCAAATTCGACCTGCATCTGTTGCAACGCCTGTTCATTGAGCTTGTGGTTCATGCGAATCACGAATTGATGCTTGAGCCAGCGGCTGGAATGGAAGTTGCGGTAGAACTGGTTGATTTCCTCCACCGCCTCCTCGGCGCTGTACACCAGGCGCATCAACTTCATGTCGGTTGGCAGGATGTAGCGGTTTTCCTCCAGCTGTTCGCGGATGAAATCCAGGGCGCTCTGCCAGAACTTGCCGCCGGGCGCGTCCAGCAGCACCACTGGCACTAATGGGCTCTTGCCGGTTTGTACCAGGGTCAAAACCTCTAGCGCTTCGTCCAGGGTGCCGAAGCCACCCGGGCAGAGCACCAGTGCGTCGGCTTCCTTGACGAAAAAAAGCTTGCGGGTGAAGAAGAAGTGGAAGGGCAGCAGGTTTTGCGTGCCTTCGACGGTCGGGTTGGCGTGCTGTTCGAAGGGCAGGGTGATGTTGAATCCCAGGCTGTGCTCCCGGCCCGCGCCTTCATGGGCTGCGGCCATGATGCCGCCGCCCGCGCCAGTGATCACCATCATGTCCGAGCGAGCCAGCGCCGCACCCAGTTCACGTGCCAGGCCATACAAAGGATGCTCGATGGGCGTTCGGGCCGAGCCAAAGACCGTGACCTTGCGGCGACCCTTGAATTGTTCAAGCGTGCGAAACGCGTGCTCCAGTTCCCGCAGGGCCTGAAGGGTGATCTTGGCATTCCAGCGGTTGTGATCTTCCTGGGCCATGCGCAGCACGGTCAGGATCATGTCGCGGTAGATGGGGAGGTTGGGGCTGTTGGGCGATACCAGGTTGAGTTGCTCTTCGACCTTGCGGGTGAGGTCGTGGCCATGGTTTTCAAAATGACGGCTGAGCAGATCATTCGGTTTGTACGGCATTCAGCTTCTCCTTCTGAACAGAACCCCCGGCCCTGACGAGAGATTCATCAAGGCCGCGACACCTCCTGTGCCGTTGTCAGTCCGGGCGCGTGCCCGGGCGTTAACCTGGCTCGACGCAATTTGCAGCAAGGCGGCCAAGCGATCCAATGGGTCCTGCTGTTTCCCTTGGATGAAAAAACAATCACGCGTCACGCATTGGCGAGGACAGCCTCTGTCTGCCCGATATCAGGTGATAGGTTGAATTTAGTCCGTTGCTGATCATGGCGCTCGAATATGAACGTTTGCAACTCCTCCCCAATTGTCCTGGGGGAATCGGAACTCACCTCGAATTTCGTACCGCTCGTCAGATCGCCGACTGGGTGCGTGCCGCTCTGATTTACTCAATAACAAGCGTGTCAAGCATTCGACGTCCAGGGCTGGGCGTCCGCGCGATGGAGTGAGGCATTGGATGGCAGGGAGGCGGGAGAGATGACCAGAGTGACTCTGGAACTCGACAGGCAGTTGTACCTGACGCTGTTGGAGGCGGCCCAAGCCAATCGGGTAAGCCTCGAGGAGGAGTGCTGCCGTCGATTGGAAGGCCGGGAGTGGCGCTCGCGCTATTTGCAAGCGCTGGTGGCGGAGCTGCGCGCCGACGAAGAGCAGCGGCGCGCGCGTACGGGCTGATTACTTCTTGGTCTTGGCTGCTTTCGGGCAATCCGATTCCTGGAAGCGTTCGGTGGCGACCGGGCGATTGGTCTTCACTTCAGTGAACTCGTAGCGCATGGTCGCGCCCTTGGCCATCAGCTTGCGGAAACCCGGATTGGTGCAGACCGTGGAACCCAATTGGAAGTAAACCGCCTTGGGGTCTGCGCGCATTTTCTGGGCATGGCTGCTTTGCACGCTGAGGTGGTTGATCAGCTCGGTGCCTTCAACGGTATAACCCTGGTCGAGAATGTCTTCGTTGATCGCCCGCGGCGTACCGACACTGCTTTCCTTGGCAACGTTCTGCAGCATCTTGTTCAGTTCGAGTTCTTTCAGCGACGCAGCCTGAGCGCTGATGGACGTCGCCAGCAGAACGGCAACGGTAGGGACGATAAGGCGCAGCATGAAACTCTCCTGGTTCAGTGACTGGTGGTTCGACCGGCCACGTGACTGTGCGTTCAGTGGCGGCGATTATAGGGGAGCCCAGGTGGACGGTACAGGCTTGCGCGCTCTGGTAGACTGCCGGCCTTCACTGTTCTGCCGAGTCCTGGTCGTGTCGAGTTCTCCTGTCTACGGGCATTGCCCGCGATGAATCATGCCCCTAACGCCGTAGCCCGCCTGCGCGACCAGCGTGTCGATGAAGGCATCAAGCCGCTCCAGGCCCGGGGCTGGCGCGCGCCCCGCTGTGGCGCTTGCCGGGTCATCGAGAGTCATTGCCTGTGCGCCTGGCGCCCTAGCGTCGAGACCCACTCCGGGGTCTGCCTGATCATGACCAACAAAGAAGTCTTCAAGCCGAGCAACACCGGTTGGCTGATTGCCGATGTGGTGCGTGACAACCATGCGTTCATCTGGTCGCGCACCGACGTCGATGAGCAACTGCTTGCATTGCTGAACGACCCGCAATGGCAGCCATACCTGGTTTTTCCAGGTGAGTATGTCGAACCGTCGCGGGTCACCCATACGGTCGAGGTCGGCCCGGGTAAGCGTCCATTGTTCATCCTGTTGGACGCCACCTGGACGGAGGCGCGGAAAATGTTCCGCAAGAGCCCTTATTTCGATCGATTACCGATCTTGAGCCTGCTGCCGGACAAACTGTCGCGTTATCGCCTGCGGCGCTCGACGCGCAGTGAACACCTGTGCACCGCCGAAGTGGCGGCCCTGTGCCTTGAACTGGCAGGGGACAGCGACGCCGCGTCGGCGCTGGATGCCTATTTCGATGTGTTCAGCCAACATTACCTGGGCGCCAAGCGCCAGCAGGAAGTGGACGTATCGACCCCGGCCCATGCCGAATTGCAGCCCTTTGTCCGTGCCGGCCAAGCGGTATTGGCCTAATAGTGGCCCATACTGGACACAGCGGCGGCCGTGCTGCTTGACCACCCCGGCTTCGCTGGGCATGCTTGGCGCCGACCAGGGTGCGGCCAGAGTTTGAAACGCTGTGATTGGCGTTGAACGTGCCCCTGTGGATGCCGCTGTCGGCGGCGTCTTGAGTTGTTTGGCGAGGCGCGAATGCATCGGGCCTGCCATTAAAAACAGGATCATTTGAAAAATGGCCACATACGAAATCCTGATTGCCGATGACCATCCGCTCTTTCGCAGCGCGTTGCATCAGGCAGTGACCCTGGGCCTCGGCTCGGACGTCCGGTTGACGGAGGTGGCCAGCATTGCGGAACTGGAAACCCGATTGGCCGAGAAGGCTGACTGGGACCTGGTGCTGCTGGACTTGAACATGCCCGGTGCATATGGCTTTTCCGGCCTGGTGCTGTTGCGTGGGCAGTACCCACAGATTCCCGTGGTGATGGTCTCGGCGCAGGAAGAGGCCTCGGTGATGGTGAAGGCCCGGGAGTTTGGCGCCAGTGGGTTCATCCCCAAATCCAGTTCCCTGGAAATGATCCAGCACGCGGTCAAGGCCGTCCTCGATGGCGACGTATCCTGGCCGCCGCAGGCATTCGAGGCGGTGAGTGTGTCCGAGGAAGCCAAGGCTGCCAGTGAGGGATTGGCCAGCCTGACACCGCAGCAGTTTCGGGTGTTGACCATGGTGTGCGAAGGCCTCCTCAACAAGCAGATCGCCTATGAGTTGAACGTCTCGGAGGCCACCATCAAGGCTCACGTCACGGCGATCTTTCGTAAGCTCAACGTGCGTACGCGAACTCAGGCGGCACTGCTGCTGCAACAACTTGAGTCAATTTCTCCGCAATCGTAGCCTGTGAATTCACGCTTTTTTGACCGCATTTGCATTAGCGTCCCCACTCCTTTCGACCAGTTGCCAATTCTATGTCTCCTTTTAAAGGCCAAACCGGCCTGAAACGCATCCTCAACGCTTCCGGCTATTCCCTGGACGGGCTGCGTGCAGCTTTTGTCGGTGAAGCCGCGTTCCGTCAACTGGTGCTGCTCAACGTTATCCTGATTCCGTTGTCATTCTTCCTGAATGTCAGCCGCGTCGAGCAGGCATTGCTGGTCGCGGTATGCCTGCTGGCCTTGATCGTGGAGTTGCTCAACTCGGCGGTAGAGGCGGCGATCGACCGCATTTCCCTCGAGCTGCACCCGCTGTCGAAAAACGCCAAGGACATGGGCAGCGCCGCCCAGCTTGTCGCCCTGACGATGATTGCCCTGGTCTGGGGCCTCGTGCTGCTCTGATGGCTCAGGCAATGGCCGGCAGGACGATCTCATCGCTGCGCTGCACCCCTGCGGTGAATGCCCGGCATAGATCGAGGAATTCACGCATGGCCGAAGTCTGGTATTTCTGCTTGTGCCAGATGAAATAAAATTGCCGCGCCAAGTCCATGTCCGGGGTTTCCACGGCCACGAGGCTGCCGCGGCGGAATGCGTCACGCAGTGCCAACCGTGAGATGCAGCCAATCCCCAGGCCGGACTCCACGGCACGCTTGATCGCTTCGGTGTGTTCCAGCTCCAGGCGAATGTTCAACGCGCTGCGGTGGTGACGCATGGCCTGGTCGAAGGTCAGTCGCGTACCGGAGCCCTGTTCACGCAGGATCCAGGCCTCATGGGTCAATTCCTCCATCGTCGCCTGCCCACGCTTGGCCAACGGGTGCTGGGGCGCGCAGAACACCACCAGTTCATCCTCGACCCAGCTCTGCACCTCGATGTCCGGATGACTGCAGTCGCCTTCGATTAGACCCAGATCAATTTCATAATGGGCGACCTGGTGCACGATATTGGCAGTGTTTTGCACATGCAGCTTCACCTGGCTTTCCGGATGGCGCTGCATGAAACCGCCGATCAGCAGCGTCGCCAGGTAATTGCCAATGGTCAGCGTGGCGCCGACCGCCAGCGAGCCGAAGCCGGACTTGCCGTTGAGCAGGTCTTCGATTTCCTTGGCCTGGTCGAGCAATGCCACGGCTTGGGGCAGCAACTGCTTGCCCAAGGCGTTGAG
Organism: Pseudomonas alvandae; assembly: GCF_019141525.1. Lineage (GTDB taxonomy): Bacteria > Pseudomonadota > Gammaproteobacteria > Pseudomonadales > Pseudomonadaceae > Aquipseudomonas > Aquipseudomonas alvandae. The sequence continues at coordinate 5,165,937 of NZ_CP077080.1, read as the reverse complement.
GCTCAGTCGCTTGCCGGCGCGATCGAACAATTGGCAGCTGGATTGGCGCTCCAATTCAGTGATGGAGGTACTGGCGGCCGACTGTGACAGATTGAGCAGGCCCGCGGCGCGGGACACGCTTTCCTGCTGGGCGACGGCGACGAAGACTTGAAGTTGACGTAGAGTAAATCGCATATCTATATAACCGATAACCCTTATCTTAATAATCCATTTAACAGATATTGTCGCCGCCATTAGAATGCGATGCAATTGCGCAGATTATCGGCGTAGGCATCATTTCCAGGAGTCCCCCGTACATGAGCAACATGAACCACGAGCGTGTCCTCAGTGTTCATCACTGGAACGACACTCTGTTCAGCTTCAAGTGCACCCGCGATCCGGGCCTGCGCTTCGAGAACGGTCAGTTCGTGATGATCGGCCTGCAGCAGCCCAACGGCCGCCCGCTTATGCGCGCTTACTCGATTGCCAGCCCGAACTGGGAAGAACATCTCGAATTCTTCAGCATCAAGGTGCCAGACGGTCCGCTGACTTCGCAGTTGCAGCACTTGAAGGAAGGCGACGAGATCATCATCAGCAAGAAGCCTACCGGTACGCTGGTGCTGGACGACCTCAAGCCTGGCAAGCATCTTTACCTGCTCAGCACCGGCACCGGCCTGGCGCCGTTCATGAGCGTCATCCAGGATCCGGAAACCTACGAGCGTTTCGAGAAGGTGATCCTGTGCCACGGCGTGCGTTACGTCAATGAAGTCGCCTACCGCGAGTTCATCACCGAGCACCTGCCACAGAACGAGTTCTTCGGTGAAGCGCTGCGTGACAAGCTGATCTACTACCCGACCGTGACCCGCGAGCCATTCGAGAACGAAGGCCGCCTGACCGACCTGATGCGCAGCGGCAAGCTGTTCCGCGACATCGGCCTGCCGCCGATCAATCCACAGGACGACCGCGCGATGCTGTGCGGCAGCCCAAGCATGCTCGACGAGACCAGCGAAGTGCTCAACAGCTTCGGCCTGACCGTTTCGCCGCGTATGCGCGAGCCGGGTGACTACCTGATCGAGCGGGCGTTTGTAGAGAAATAAACTTCGGCATTTGCGGTGGCTGACCGACCGCCATCGCGAGCAAGCTCGCTCCCACATGGGGCCTGTGTTCAAAAAACCTGTGGGAGCGAGCTTGCTCGCGATGGCAGCGACTCGATCCAGCAGATGCCCCAAAAAAAGCCCGCGCCGCCTGATGAAGGCCGCGCGGGCTTTTTCGTTTCCGGGTTTTATCCAACCGCAGGAATGACTTCCAACACCCGAATTACCCCCGCCTCCGGGTAATGCCAACGCACATCCAGATCCCAGAACTGAGCGCCATATTCCCGTTCCGCTGTAGGAACCTGGTACGCCGGGCGTGGGTCTTGGGCCAGGCATTGTTCAATCAGCTCCACCAAGGGCTCTTCCAGGCGCGTGGCATGCTCGCGCGCTTGAAACAGGGCAGCGTCCGCCCATTGCACCGGAATCAACCCAGGTGCTGCGCTGGCCATGCTGTTGGAGGCCGAGTCGATGATGTCCGCATAGGGCACGTAGGGCTTGATGTCGAGCACCGGAGTGCCGTCCAGCAAGTCGATGCCTGAGATCCACAGGCGTCCGGCTTCGACCCGTTCCAGCTTCACCACTGACTGGCCGATGCCGTTGGGGCGATGGGTCGCACGGGTGGCAAAAACCCCCATGGATTTGTTGCCCCCCAGGCGTGGCGGGCGGACCTTCAATCGTGGCTTGTCTTCCAAGGCCTGGTGGAACAGGAACAGCAACCAGACATGGCTGACCTGCTCCAGGCCCTGCACCGCCTCACCCTGGTCGAACGGTGCCACCAGTTCCAGCACCCCGCGCGCGGCCGGGGCCAGTTGCGGTTGGCGGGGGATGGCGAATTTCTCCTTGAAGCAGGAGCGGACGAAGCCGATGGGGGAGACGCTGTAGGTCATGGGCTGGGATCGACGCAGGATTGAATGGGCATCATAGCGCGGGAGGCAGGGCTTGCCCTTTGTGGCGCGGGCTTTTGTGGCGAGGGAGCTTGCTCCCGCTGGACGCGTAGCGTCCCCTCGCGGTGTATCAGACAAAATCAGGGGGCCGCTTCGCAGCCCAGCGGGAGCAAGCTCCCTCGCCACGAAAGCTCTGCCACCAAGCAGTGCTTCAAGAATCGACAGGCCTCGGCATTAGCCGCGAACGCGCAGCGTCAGCCCCTTGAGAAAGTTGCGCAGCAGTTGGTCGCCGCAAGGGCGATAGTTGGTGTGGCCGAATTTGCGAAACAACGCGCTCAGTTCCGGCTTGGACACAGGGAATTCGGCGGCCTTGAGGATGGCGTGCATGTCGTCCTCCTTCAGCTCGAACGCCACGCGCAGTTTTTTCAAAATGATGTTGTTGGTTACCGGCACTTCGATCGGTTGCGGCGGACGGCTTTCGTCCTTGCCACGCTTGAAAATCACCAGGCCATCGAGAAAATGCGCCATAACCAGGTCCGGGCAGAACACGAAGCCTTCTTCCTCGTCCTTCTTGAGATAGCCGGTGAGGTCCGCCAGGGACACTTCCAGCCCGCCCAACTTGATGATCTCGATGACTTTCTTGTCGCTGATGTCGAGCATGTAGCGCACGCTGCGCAGTACGTCGTTGTGAATCATGTGTGCAATCCTGATGAATCGGCAGTGGGCGCCCCGGTTCGATGCGGCGCCGGAAAATTAGAATTTCTCTTTGGCAGACAGGTAGCGCCACTGGCCCAAGGGCACCTTGCCGATGGACACGCCGCCGATGCGGATGCGGCGAATGGCGACGACCTTCAGGCCGACCGCCTGGCAAAACAGCGCGATGACACCGGGTTGCGGGTTCTTCATGGCGAAGCGCAGGCGGTTTTCGTTCTGCCAGCTGGCCTTGACCGCCGGCAACTCCTTGCCTTTGTAGGTCAGCCCGTGGTTCAAGCGATTGAGGCCGTGGGCGACCATCTCGCCTTCGACTTCCACTACATATTCCTGCTCGATCTTGGCGGCGTCGGCGGTGAGCTTGCGCAAGATCTTCCAATCCTGGGTGAACACCAGCAGCCCGCTGGCGTTGGCCTGCAGGTCGGCACTGGCGGTCAGGCGCAGGAAATGGCCCTTGAGTGGGCGCTTGCCGAAGCGATGCTCCTCGCTCAAGGTCTGTGGCCCGAGGGTTGCCATGGCGGTGTCGACATCCATGCCCGCCGGGACGTTCAGCAGCAGCGTCACGGGCTCCGGCGCGGTGGCCTTGGCCTCGGGATCGAGTGCGACCTTTTGGGTGGTCACCTTGAACTGCGGCTCGTCGATCACTTCGCCGTCGACGGTGACCCAGCCGCCCTCGATGAACAGCTCCGCTTCCCGACGGGAACAGCCGACGAGTTCGATGAGGCGTTTGGAGAGACGAATCGGGTCAGTCATGACGGGGCCGTAACAAAAAGAGGGTGGGCATTGTACCTGTGTGGCGCCGGTTAATCGCGGGTCCATTTGCCTCATGCCGTTTTTAGCCGCGTCCTGCCTTCAGGTCGGGTTGTTTGTAGCGCATGTGCAGCAGCGGGTAGGGCTGGTCCATTCCATCCCGTGCCGAACGGCCGACGACTTCGAAGCCTTGCTTGAGATAGAAACCCAGGGCCTGTGGGTTCTGTTCATTGACGTCCAACTGGTCGGCGTTCAAGTTTTCCATGGCGTAGCGCAGCAATTGTTTACCCAGGCCCTGGCCGCGATGTTCCGGGTCGATGAACAGCATTTCAATCTTGCCAGCCGCCACCCCCGCAAAACCGGTGATGCGTTGACGATTGTCGCGGGTGCAGATGAGCATCACCGCGTCCAGATAGCGGGTGAGCACGAGGTTTTTCAGCAGCTCGATGTAACTGTCTGGCAAGAAGTCATGGGTGGCCCGTACCGAGGCCTCCCAGACCCGGGTCAATTCCTGGTAGTCGCTCGGTTTCGGTGTGTGGATGACCGAATGCTGGCGCATGTCCGCCTGTTCCTTGTGATGGAGGTTTCCTGTCTGCATACGATAGCCGTAAAAAAGCCCTGCATCTTGTTACAGAGCAGGGCTTCATCAAGTTTTTTCGTGAGCCGGCGAGTGGCTTGCAAACAATCCGTGGCGAGGGAGCTTGCTCCCGCTCGATTGCGTAGCAATCGCAAAGATGGGGCTACTTCGTAGCCCAGCGGGAGCAAGCTCCCTCGCCACAAAAATCTACCCGGCTTGAGTCCAAGCCTGGATCAACCGATCTGCTCAGCCCACAAATCATACTCATCGGCGTCGGTGACCTTGCACCAGACCTTGTCGCCCGGCTTCAGGTTGCTGCCGTTGTCGATGAACACGTTGCCGTCGATTTCCGGAGCGTCGAAGAAGCAGCGGCCCACGGCGCCTTGTTCGTCGACTTCGTCCACCAGCACTTCGATTTCACGGCCGATGCGCATCTGCAGGCGTGCCGAGCTGATGGCCTGCTGGTGCGCCATGAAGCGCTCCCAACGGTCTTGCTTGACGTCGTCCGGTACCACGTCCAGGTCCAGGTCATTGGCCGGTGCGCCTTCGACGGGGGAATACTGGAAGCAGCCGACGCGGTCGAGCTGGGCTTCGGTCAGCCAGTCCAGCAGGTACTGGAAATCTTCTTCGGTTTCGCCCGGGAAGCCGACGATGAAGGTCGAGCGGATGATCAGGTCCGGGCAGATTTCGCGCCAGTTCTTGATGCGCGCCAGGGTCTTGTCTTCGAAGGCCGGACGTTTCATGGCCTTGAGCACCTTCGGGCTGGCGTGCTGGAACGGGATGTCCAGGTACGGCAGGATCTTGCCGGCGGCCATCAGCGGGATCAGCTCATCGACGTGCGGGTACGGGTAGACGTAATGCAAGCGGACCCAGACGCCAAGTGTGCTCAGTGCTTCGCACAGCTCGGTCATGCGGGTTTTCACCGGCGCGCCGTTCCAGAAGCCGGTACGGTACTTGACGTCGACGCCGTAGGCGCTGGTGTCCTGGGAAATCACCAGCAGTTCCTTGACGCCGGCCTTGACCAGGCGCTGTGCCTCGTCGAGCACATCACCCACCGGACGGCTCACCAGCTTGCCGCGCATCGACGGGATGATGCAGAAACTGCAACTGTGGTTGCAGCCTTCGGAAATCTTCAGGTAGGCGTAGTGACGCGGGGTCAGCTTGATGCCTTGCGGCGGCACCAGGTCGATCAGCGGATTGTGGTCCTGGCGCGGCGGCACCACTTCGTGCACGGCATTGACCACTTGTTCGTACTGCTGCGGCCCGGTCACCGACAACACGCTCGGGTGCACGTCGCGGATGTTGCCTTCTTCCACGCCCATGCAGCCGGTGACAATGACCTTGCCGTTTTCCTTGATGGCCTCGCCGATCACTTCAAGGGATTCGGCCTTGGCCGAGTCGATGAAGCCACAGGTGTTGACCACTACCACGTCAGCGTCCTGGTAAGTGGACACGACGTCATAACCTTCCATGCGCAGCTGGGTCAGGATGCGCTCGGAGTCGACCAGAGCCTTCGGGCAACCCAGGGATACGAAGCCAACCTTCGGGTTGGCTGGCGCGGTAGTGGTGGACATGTCTAACCTCGGTGTAAAGGGGATCGTCTCTTGCCGAGACAGGGCGCCTGACGCGCCTCTGATCAAAAAGTGCGCAATTCTATCCGTGGTCGACGCACTTGACCAGCTTTATACCGGGAAATGCGACGAGTGCTGCGCTATGCTTCGCGCCTTTGCCTTTTGGCGATTGCTACAGTCAACAAAACGTCTGTAACAAAGCGTAAAACGGTGCATGCTGCGTCAAAAAGCGTACAGCTTCTCTAATAGAAGAAAGGTCTGGAAAATCAGGAGTGTTGGATGGGTCATGCAAGTAGTCAGGCGGTGGGTGCCGAGCATTCGGCAGCGAAACCGCTGAGCATGCTGGTCGCGGCGGTCGGGGTGGTTTATGGCGACATCGGCACGAGCCCGCTGTACACCCTGAAGGAAGTTTTTTCCGGCGGTTATGGCGTACCGGTCAACCACGACGGGGTGCTGGGGATTCTCTCGCTGATTTTCTGGTCGCTGATCTGGGTCGTTTCGATCAAGTACATGATGTTTGTCCTGCGCGCCGACAACCAGGGCGAGGGCGGCATCATGGCGCTTACCGCCCTGGCGCGGCGGGCGGCAGCGGGCAGGGCGCGGTTGCGGACGTTGCTGGTGGTGTGTGGCCTGATCGGCGCGGCGCTGTTCTACGGCGACAGCATGATCACGCCGGCGATCTCGGTGCTTTCAGCGATTGAAGGGCTCGGCCTGGCATTTGATGGCATCGACCACTGGGTAGTGCCGATGTCAGTGGTGGTGCTGGTAGCCCTGTTCCTGATCCAGCGCCACGGCACCGCGCGCATCGGCATCCTGTTCGGCCCGATCATGGTGACCTGGTTCCTGGTGCTGGGCGCGCTGGGTGTGTATGGCATCAGCCAGCATCCGGAAGTGTTGCAGGCGGTCAACCCCGTGTGGGCCGTGCGGTTCTTCGTGGTGCATCCGGGCATGGGCGTGTCGATCCTCGGTGCGGTGGTGTTGGCGTTGACGGGCGCCGAAGCGCTTTATGCCGACATGGGGCACTTTGGTCGCAAGCCGATTGCCCGCGCCTGGTTCCTCCTGGTGTTGCCGGGCTTGATGCTCAACTATTTCGGCCAAGGCGCCTTGCTGCTCGGCGATCCAGAAGCGGCGCGCAACCCGTTTTACCTGCTGGCGCCGAGTTGGGCATTGCTGCCGCTGGTGGGCTTGTCGACGCTGGCCACGGTGATTGCCTCCCAGGCAGTGATCTCCGGCGCGTTCTCGCTGACACGCCAGGCGATCCAGCTCGGTTACATCCCGCGCATGTACATCCAGCACACCTCCAGCGCCGAACAGGGCCAGATCTACATCGGTGCGGTGAACTGGTCGCTGATGGTCGGCGTGGTGTTGCTGGTACTCGGCTTCGAGTCCTCCGGTGCGCTGGCTTCGGCCTATGGCGTAGCGGTGACCGGTACGATGCTGATGACCACGATTCTGGTTTCGGCCGTGATACTGCTGTTGTGGAAGTGGCCACCACTGCTGGCGGTCCCGCTTCTGGTTGGTTTCCTGCTGGTGGACGGGCTGTATTTCGCCGCCAACGTGCCGAAAATCATTCAGGGTGGCGCCTTCCCGGTCATCGCCGGGATTGCCTTGTTCGTGCTGATGACCACTTGGAAGCGTGGCAAGCAGTTGCTGGTGGACCGTCTCGACGAGGGCGCGTTGCCGTTGCCGATCTTCATCAGCAGCATCCGCGTCCAGCCCCCCCATCGGGTCAAGGGCACTGCGGTATTCCTGACCGCGCGTTCGGACGCCGTGCCTCATGCGCTGCTGCACAACCTGTTGCACAACCAGGTGCTGCATGAGCAAGTGGTGTTGCTGACGGTGGTGTACGAAGACATTCCACGCGTGCCGCCGCAGCGGCGTTTCGAGGTCGATGCCTACGGCGATGGATTCTTCCGGGTGATCCTGCACTTCGGTTTCACCGACGAACCGGACGTGCCCGAGGCGCTCAAGCTCTGCCACCTGGATGACTTGGATTTCAGTCCGATGCGCACGACATATTTCCTCAGCCGCGAGACCGTCATCGCCTCCAAGCTCGAAGGCATGGCGCGTTGGCGCGAGTCGCTGTTCGCCTTCATGCTGAAGAATGCCAACGGTAACCTGCGGTTCTTCAACCTGCCTTTGAACCGGGTGATCGAGTTGGGGACGCAGGTCGAGATGTAGCATCAGAAAAACAAAAGCCCTCGTTGCCTTGCGGCGGCGGGGGCTTTTTTGTAGGCGACACAAATGCTGATGCCAAACCAAAACCCCTGTGGGAGCGGGCTTGCTCGCGAAGGCGGCGTGCCAGTTAGCGATTATGTCGACTGACCCGCCGCCTTCGCGAGCAAGCCCGCTCCCACAGGGTGTTGTGCAGGTCGAGCTGGCACAAAAAAGCCCCGGCAACCGTAAGGCTGCCGGGGCTTTGTCTGGCTCGCACCCGCTTACTGCTCGTCAGGCTTGCTCTGCCGCTTGTTGATCTCATCGATCAACCGCTTGGCCAGGGCCGGGTAGTTTTCATCGAAGTGGTGGCCGCCCGGCAATTTGATCGCCTCACCCACGGCCGTCTTGTCGGTGCAGCCGCTTTCGTCGGCTTCTTCGCCGCCATAGATGCACACCACTTTCTCTGCGGGCAGCTTGGCCATTTCCGGGCCCGTGGCGGCTTCGGTGCCGGCGTTGCCGAGCCAGCCCTCGACCTCGATCTCGAAGCTGCCGGTACGGGCGAAGGCGAGCAGGATAATCGCATCGACCCGCTGTTGTTCCGTAGCGGGCAGGCGGTTGTAGATCGCTGGCAGCACATCGGCGCCGAACGAGTAGCCGGTCAGGATGAAGCGCTTGGTGCCCCAGATCTGCCGGTAGTGCTGCATCAGTTCGGTCAGGTCGGTCGCGCTCTGTTCCGGGCTCTTGTGCTGCCAGTAGTAGCGCAGGGTGTCGATGCCGACCACCGGGTAGCCGAGCTTGGCCATTTCGTCGGCCACGTCGCGGTCCAGGTCGCGCCAGCCACCGTCACCGGAAAGGAACAGCGTCACGGTATCCCGCGTTTGGCTGGCAGGCACTTCCACCACCGGGATGCTCAAGCCACCCTTGCCCTTTTCGGTACCGACCAGAATCTTGCGCAACTCGTTGTTCAGCACCTGCGGCAGGTTGATGTCGTAGTCGCTGATGCTGGTTTCGGCGTTGTGCTGGTCCCGCACGAAACCGGCACTGGTGTCGTCGGGGTTGTCGTTCCAGGCCACCAGCCAGCGACCGTGGGCGGCGCTTTTCGGCAGCAGGTGCGTGCAGCCGGGTTTTTCCAGGGCCAGGTCCACCGAAACGGCCTGGGCCTTGTCGTCCTTCTGTTCCGCCAACCAGCGCCAGGCCAGCACGGCGCCAGGGCCGATGCCGCTGACCAGCGTGGCCGGCCCATGAAGCTGTCTCAGGCCAGCCTGCAAGGCGCGGCCTTGCAACATGCAGTCCTTGGGCAAGATCACCTGGACGATCTCTGCCGAGCCGCTGCGGCTGAGGGTCGTCAGTTGGGTGTCGCTGAGCTTCTGGTCTTCATTGACCGCCACCAGCACATGGGCACGCGACTTGGTGCCAGGAATGACCCGGGTCATCGCCACGCCGTCGGCGGGCTCCAGTTGTTCCAGGGTCGGTTGCGGGGCGGGGCGGTTCCAGTACCAGTAGCCGCCACCAAGAATCACCGCCAGCACCAGCAGGCTGGCTACCAGGTATCGCCAAAAGCGTTGCGTCATCAGCGTTTCACCAATCCAGTCAGGCCGCCTGCAATCAGGGCGGCGGTATCGGCCAGCGCGACCAGCGGATCGAGTCCGGCGGGCACGGCCATGTAACGAGGTTCCCAGTCAGGCTGGAATTTGTCTTTGAAACGGCGCAGCCCCTGGAAATTGTAGAGCTGCTCGCCACGGCGAAACACCATCGAACCCAGGCGTTGGGTCAGCGGTGCGCCACGACGCGGTTGCAGGCCCGAGAGTGGGACCATGCCGAGGCTGAAGCGTGCGTAGTCATGGTTTTTATAATATTGGATCAGGCCGACCATCATGAACTCCATGGTCAGTTTCGGGGCGTCGGGGTGGGCGCGCATCAGGTCGAGGCTGGCCAGTTCATGGCTGTGGGTTTCCAACAGGTTGGCGAACGCCACCGGCTTGCCCTCGAAACGAATCACCGCGATGCGGAAATGCTTGAGGTAGTCGTCGCTGAAGCGGCCCAGGGAAAACCCTTTTTCCCGTACGTTCTTGCCGGTCAGCCAGGCATCGGAAATGACCTTGAGCTCATCCATCGGCGCCTGCCCCGGCTCGTGGATCTCCAGCGACAGGCCATCCCGGGTGCCGCGGTTCCAGGTGTAACGCAGGTCCTTCATCTCCTTGCCCTTGGCCTCGAGGTCGAAACGCTTGAGGTTGACCCGCGCTTCTTCGCCCAGCTTGATCGCGGTCAGGCCGATGTCCATGTAGTACGGCAGGTTTTCGGCACGTACCTGATAAAACACCGGGCGAGCATGATGAATGTCGCAAAGGTCGCGGAACTGCCAGATCATTTCCGCCCGTTGCTGGGTCGGTCCGATCGGATCATACAGTGCCACCAGGCTGCGGCCGCGACGCGCGTACATCAGGAACGCTTCGTCGTTAGGGTGAAACAGCAGCGCCTTGTCACCGGTCAGGGCCAAGCCACCGTCCGGTTGCGAGGACGCCATGAGAATGGTCTTGGCACGCTCCAGCTCTTCCGCCGTGGGCTGATGGATCACGGGACGCGCCGTGCGCAGCAGCCAGGTCAGGGAAACCACCACCAGCAGGACGGCGGCGCCCAACAACGAGCGCAGGCCTCGGGGGGCATCGGCATCCAGGGTGAACTGCCACCACAATTGGTGACTGTAGGGCACGTCCTGATAGGCAAACAGCAACAGCCAGATCGATGCGCCCAGCACGCAGAGGCTGGCGATAAGGAACAAAGGCGAGAACGGCAGTTCGGTCAGGCGACTCGGACGGTAGAAAGAGCGTCGGAACACTGCCAGCAGGGCAGCGGTCAGAGTCAGCAGCGTGGCTTCTTCCCAGTCAAAGCCCTTGAGCAGCGAGAGCAGGGCGCCCACCAGCAACAAAACGGTGGTCAGCATCCAGGCGGCAGACAGGCGCCGGCGCAGGCCTTGGGCCAGCAACAGGCAGAGCACGCCCACCAGGCTCGCGCCGAAGTGCGAGGCGTCTACCAGTCGATGGGGAATCAGGAAGCCGATGTGCTCCAGGCGTGTGTCGATCTCGGGGGTGACACCGGAAAACAGCAGCACCACGCCAGACAGGAATACCAGTACGGCCAGGATCGGCGCGGCAAAACCTGACGCCGCACGCAGGGTCTGGCGCGTCTGGAACAGCCGTTGCGCCTCGTTGATCAGCAGCAGCACGCAGGCCACCAGCATCGGCAGCAGCACGTAGATCAAGCGATACAGCAACAGGGCGGCGGCAAGCGGTGCGGCGCCCAGTTTATCGGCAAACGCGGCCAGCAGGATCGCTTCGAACACCCCGACGCCACCCGGCACATGGCTGAGCACGCCGGCGGCCAGCGCGAGCAGATACACCAGCAGGAATGGGCCGAACGGTGGCGCTTCCGGCAACAACAGATAAAGCACAGTGGCGGCCGCTGCGACATCCAGCGCCGTGATGACCAATTGCAGGAATGTCAGGCGCCGTCCCGGCAGGCGCAGCGTGCGGCGACCGGCCTTGACCAGCAGGCTGTCCCGGTAGGGTTGCTCAGGCAACCGACGACGATAGATGCCAACGGCCAGCACGCTGGTGAGCAACAGGACCGCCACGGCGATCGAACCCAGCAAGACGGCGGGAAGGTGCAAGGCGGCAGACGCGGCGGGCAGGTTGCTCAGGGTTGCCAGCGCGGCCAAGGGGGGCAGCGCGCAGCCCAGGGACAGGCTGGCGAACAAGGTCATATGGGCGACGTCGGCTGCTCCCAGGCCATGCCGCGCATACAAGCGATAACGAACCGAGCCGCCCGACAGCAATGAGAGGCCGATGGCATTGCCAATGGCAAACGCAGTGAAACCGCCGAGGACCATGGTTTGAGGCGGCAGCGTTACGCCCGCGTAGCGGGTGGCGGACCATTCATAACCCAGCAGAATCACGAAGCCGGCGACGGTGGCGACAATTGCGCCGAGCAGCGCCGGCCTCGGCACGTCGAGGATCGAGTCATGCAAGGCGTAAAGATCGAGCTCGCTCAGGAGGTGGCGACAGGCGATCAACGCGATCGCAAAAAGCAGCAGCGTGACGGCGAGACCGATAGGTTGGCGGTACTGGCTGATCCGGTCCAGCCAACGCAGTCGCTCGGCCTTGATCGGTTGTGTCGCAGTAACGGGGTCTTGCGGGTCAGACGAGTGGGCGCGCATCAATCACCTCTTGAGCTATGCGCGACAGGATGGGGGTATCCAGCCAAGTTACCAATCCCTGCGGCGGAAAATAATTACAAAATATTTGTAATGCGGCTTTTTCGACAGACACAAAAAAGGCCACTCTTTCGAGCAGCCTTTCTTGATATTTGGTTGCGGGAGCCGGATTTGAACCGACGACCTTCGGGTTATGAGCCCGACGAGCTACCAGACTGCTCCATCCCGCGTCTGTGTGGCGGCATTCTACAGGCGAACGCCAGAGTGTCAACCGTTAATAAGGCAAAGGGGCAAATTAACGGTCGTTCGCCTAAATGCTCGAAAAACAAAAGGAAATTGTCCTACAACTCAGGGCGCCTAGCGGCGACGTCTGTCGGTTGGTATAAAACTGGCGCCCACAAAAAAGGCCACTCTTTCGAGTAGCCTTTCTTGATGTTTGGTTGCGGGAGCCGGATTTGAACCGACGACCTTCGGGTTATGAGCCCGACGAGCTACCAGACTGCTCCATCCCGCGTCTGTGTGGCGGCATTCTACAGAGGATTGGCGCACTGTCAATCCCTTATCCGGAAAAACCTGTTCCGCTTCAATTGGTTAGCCTTCCGAAAGGTAATATGACAGCGCTGTGACGCACGGCTGGCAAGGGTTCGCGCTCTATTACCGGGTTCGGTGCGATTGAGGAAATAAATTTACGTAGGCTTTTTCCAGGTCTGCTGCAGGATATTTCAAACTACTGGTGCTATATACAGGTCCGAATGCGATACTGGCGCTCCGATTGGTCCCATATGCCGCTTCTTTTATGACGCAACGCAAAATCATCCACGTCGACTGCGACTGTTTCTATGCCGCTATCGAAATGCGCGATGATCCACGGCTGGCCGGCAAGCCCCTGGCAGTTGGCGGTTCGGCGGACCGGCGAGGCGTGATCGCTACTTGCAACTACGAAGCGCGGGCCTACGGCGTGCGTTCGGCCATGTCTTCCGGCCATGCCCTGAAACTCTGCCCTGACCTGACCATCGTCAAGCCGAGGATGGAGGCCTATCGGGAGGCGTCGAAGGAAATCCACACAATCTTCAGCGATTACACTGACCTGATCGAGCCGCTGTCCCTGGACGAGGCGTACCTGGACGTCTCCGCCAGCGCGCATTTTGGCGGCAGCGCCACGCGTATCGCCCAGGACATTCGTCGGCGTGTGTCCAATCAACTGCACATCACCGTCTCCGCAGGCGTCGCGCCGAACAAGTTTCTCGCCAAGATCGCCAGCGACTGGAAGAAACCCAACGGCTTGTTCGTCATAACCCCCGATCAGGTGGACGATTTCGTCTCGGCGCTACCAGTGAGCAAGCTCCACGGGGTCGGCAAGGTCACCGCCGATAAACTGAACAGGCTGGGTATCGTTGATTGCCTGCACTTGCGCCAATGGGACAAGCTCGCGCTGGTGCGCGAATTCGGCAGTTTCGGTGAGAGGCTCTGGAGTCTTGCCCGTGGGGTCGACGAGCGCCTGGTGCAGAACGACAGCCGGCGACAGTCCATCAGTGTGGAAAACACTTACGACGTCGATTTGCCCGACTTGAAAAGCTGTCTCGACAAGCTGCCGGAGCTGATGCAGACCCTCAGTGGGCGGATGGCGCGGATCGACAGCAGTTACCGGCCGGGCAAGCCGTTCGTTAAAGTGAAATTCCATGACTTTACCCAGACCACCCTGGAGCAAGCAGGAGCAGGACGGGACTTGGGCAGTTACCAGTTGCTGTTGACCCAGGCATTCAACCGGGGCGGCAAGCCGGTGAGATTATTGGGGATAGGGGTACGGTTGGAGGATTTGCGGGGCGGGTTTGAGCAGTTGGAGTTGTTCGAGCGTTGAGCGCTCGTTGTGGCGAGGGGATTTAGCGAAACGTCGCACCGCCCCGCTGGCCGCGTAGCGGCCCCTTGCGGTGTGTCAGGCAAAATCAAGGGGGGCGCTACGCGCCCCAACGGGGATAAATCCCCTCGCCACAGGGGAGTGTTCAGGAGTCAATTGGCGCCAGGATCCGCCACCAACCGCCCGCCATCCTTGGTCAAGGCTTTCATGAACTCGGTCTGCAGCTCCGGATCGTTGCGGGTCAGCTCGATCAGGCTCTGTTCCAGCTCGCTGGCTTCTTCTTCAAGCCCCAGTTCCGACAGGCGTTTGACCCGGTGGACCCACTGGCTCACTTCGTCATCTTCCAAATCGTCGTAGATCAGCCCATGGGCCTCCACCAACTTGCTGCGCAGCGTGCTGCTGATGCTCAGGGATGAATCGGTGTGCACCTCGTCCTGGGCATCGGTCACGCTGATCTGCAATTTCCCGAATTGGCTCAGGTCATGTTCGGCGAAGGGGCTTTCCAGCAAGTTCAAGCGCAACACGCCATTGCGGTCTGTGCTCATCTCGAACGTCTGGCGAGCGGCTTTCACTTCGACCGGGCGCTCGCTCCAGGGCAGGCTCGAGTGTTCCGTGCGCTTGTCACGCTGGACTTCGTCGATACCGGCAAGGTTCTGTTGCGCCCGACCGTTGGAAGGTACGTTCATGAACGGGTTCAGCCCGGCGAAACCGTAGCTGATCCAGTCGCGGGTCGCGGAGTCGGGGAGGCTGCCCAAGGCGAATACGTTGACCACGTTCGCGCCGACGCCAGCGACCACCGCTACCGCGCCCAGCGGGATCTCGTAGATCTCCCGCCAAGGCTGGTAGGGCGTGTAGCGATCGTAGTGGCGGGTGACTTCGAATTCGGTGACTTCGAAAGTCTTCTGCTCATTGATCCGTACCCGACGCTGCGGCAGATCGAGCACCTTGGGTTCGCCCACATCGATCTGCAGGCTATGGTCGAGCAGCTTTCGCTCGATCCGTTCTTCGTGCTCGTTGCGTTGCGACATCTGGTTGGCGCAGCCGCTGACCAGCAGGGCGCCGCACAGTGCGGCGCCCCCGAGGCCTAAGGTGTTTCGCTTGAACATGACGTCTCTATCTGGTCTCAGCGGCGGATACGGGCCTGGAGGAAGGACAGCACGTCGGCGACCGGCAGCGCTTGCGGCTCGGCCTCGGTACGGCTCTTGTATTCCAGGTTGCCTTCGGCCA
Organism: Pseudomonas alvandae; assembly: GCF_019141525.1. Taxonomy (GTDB): domain Bacteria; phylum Pseudomonadota; class Gammaproteobacteria; order Pseudomonadales; family Pseudomonadaceae; genus Aquipseudomonas; species Aquipseudomonas alvandae. The sequence goes on along the minus strand of NZ_CP077080.1, from coordinate 5,150,922 downwards.
GGCCTCGGTCGCTGACCACGATCCGGTGCGGGATGCCGATCAGCTCCATGTCGGCGAACTTGATGCCGGGGCTGGTTTTCTTGTCGCGATCGTCCAGCAGCACCTCGAAGCCGGCGGCCGTCAATTCGGCGTAGAGCTTGTCGGTGGCTTCGCGAACCTGTTCGGTTTCATAACGCAGCGGCACCAGGGCGATCTGGAACGGCGCGAGTGTGTCGCTCCAGATGATCCCGTTCTCGTCGTTGTTCTGCTCGATGGCGGCGGCCACCACGCGGGACACGCCAATGCCATAGCAACCCATCTGCAGGGTGACTGGCTTGCCGTTCTCGCCCAGCACTTCGCATTTCATCGCCTTGCTGTACTTGTCGCCCAGCTGGAAGATGTGACCGACTTCGATGCCGCGCTTGATTTCCAGGGTGCCCTTGCCGTCCGGGCTTGGATCGCCGGCCACGACGTTGCGCAGGTCCGCGACGGTTGGAACCGGCAGGTCGCGCTCCCAGTTCACGCCGAAATAATGCTTGTCATCGATGTTGGCACCGATGGCGAAGTCGCTCATCAATTCCACGGAGCGGTCGATGATGATCGGCAGCGGCAGGTTCAGCGGGCCGAGGGAGCCGGCGCCAGCGCCGATGGCGTCGCGCAGCTCGGCATCGGTGGCCATGACCAGCGGGCTGGCGACGCCAGGCTGGTTGGCGGCCTTGATTTCATTCAGCTCATGATCGCCACGGATGATCAGGGCAATCAGCTTGCCTTCTTCTTCCGCACGCACGATCAGTGTCTTGATGGTGCGCTCGATGGGCAGGTTGTAGCCTTCCACCAATTGGGCAATGGTCTTGGTGTTCGGCGTGTCCACCAGGCGCAATTCTTCGGCCGGCGCGGCGCGGGATGTTTCCCGTGGCACGGCTTCGGCTTTCTCGATGTTTGCGGCGTAATCGGAGCCGTTGCTGAAGACAATGTCGTCTTCGCCGGATTCGGCCAGGACATGGAATTCATGCGAGCCGGCACCGCCGATGGAGCCGTTGTCGGCTTCTACAGGACGGAACTTCAGGCCCAGGCGAGTGAACACGTTGCAATACGCCTGGTGCATGCGGTCGTAAGTGACCTGCAACGACGCCAGGTCGGCATGGAACGAGTAGGAGTCCTTCATGATGAACTCGCGACCGCGCATCAGGCCGAAACGCGGACGGATCTCGTCACGGAACTTGGTCTGGATCTGGTACAGGTTGATCGGCAGCTGCTTGTAGCTGCTCAACTCGTTGCGCATCAGGTCGGTGATCACTTCTTCGTGGGTCGGGCCTGCACAGAAGTCGCGACCATGACGGTCCTTGATGCGCAGCAGCTCGGGGCCGTATTCCTCCCAGCGCCCCGACTCCTGCCACAGCTCGGCCGGTTGGGTGCTCGGCATCAACACTTCCAGGGAGCCGGCGGCGTCCATCTCTTCGCGAACGATGGCTTCGACCTTGCGCATCACCCGCAGGCCCATCGGCAGCCAGGTGTACAGGCCGGAGGCGAGTTTGCGGATCATGCCGGCACGCAGCATCAGCTGATGGCTGATCACGACGGCGTCGGAAGGCGTTTCTTTCTGTGTGGCGAGCAAAAATTGACTGGTGCGCATGGTTGGCCGTTGTCGGTTGCTGATGACGAGAAGTGACGCAGCATTGTACGGGCGAGATGCCCTGGCGTACAGGCGCGTGGCCTGTTGCCGGATCCAGGCGCCGGTTTCTTCGGCGCCTGCTGAGCTTTCCTACGACTCTTGGGCGGGCCGGGTTGGCGTTGATTCCGGCTCCGACTCCGATTCTGGCGTCGGGCCTTGGCGACTATTTTCCTGGTACCAATGCAAGGCGATCAGGAGCAAGGTCGGCACGCCGAGCAGGGCGGTGATCAGGAAGAAATCGTGATAGCCGAATTTCTCCACCATCACCCCTGAGTAGCCGCCAATCAGGCGTGGCAGCAGCAGCATGATCGAGCTGAGCAGGGCATATTGGGTGGCCGAGAATTTCAGGTTGGTCAGGCTCGACAGGTAGGCGACGAATGCCGAGGTGGCCAGGCCTGAGCTGAAGTTGTCGAGGGAAATCGTGACAATCAGCATCTTCAGGTTCGGGCCCATGTCGGTGAGCATCAGGAACAGGATGTTGGTGGCGGCCGAGGAAACACCGCCGATGAACAGGATCGGCAGGATTCCGAAACGCACGATCAGCAGGCCGCCCATGCCGGCGCCGACCAGTGTCATGATCAGCCCGAAGATCTTGCTGACGCTGGCGATCTGGTCCTTGGTAAAGCCTTGGTCGATGTAGAACACATTGGCCATGACGCCCATGACCGTGTCGGACATCCGGTAGGTGGCGATCAGTCCCAGCAGCAGGAGCGCCTGCCAGCGGTAGCGCAGGATGAAGTCGTTGACGGGCGTCAGTACCGGCGCCAGGCCTCGACGCCCCATGGACGACAGGCACAGGGCGGTCAGGAGGATGTAGAGGATGGCCCGCAGGAACGCGCGATCTTCGAGCAGCAGGTCGAGCAGGCTGACGCCTTCGAACAATACGCTGGCGAAGTCAGTGTTGTAGAGCTGGGTGAACATCGCCGGAACCGAAACCAGCAGCACGATCAGCACGAAGACCGAGGCCAGTTGGTGAACGAAGGTATAGCGCCCGGCCTGTAACTGGGTGCGCAGCGGTACGGGGGGTTCGCGCATCAAGAGTGAAGTCAGCAAGGCTGGCACCATCAGCACGCCAAACAGAAGGTACGTTCCGGCCCAGGCCGAATGCTTGTAGCTGAACCCGGTGGAGCCAAACCCTTCGGCGAAGAACAGCGCGCCGGCCGTGGCGAGCAGTGCGGCGACCCGATAGCCAGACATATAGCTGGCGGCCAACGCGGCCTGGCGGGTGTCTTCGACGATTTCCAGGCGATAGGCATCGACGGCGATGTCCTGGGTGGCTGAGGCAAAGGCGACTATGACGGCAATCGCGATCAACCAGGACAGGTGCTTTTGCGGGTCGCAGAAGCTCATCCCGACCAGGCCGAGGATCACCAGGCCTTGGGAAAGCACCAACCATGAGCGCCGACGCCCCAGTTTGCCCAGCAACGGAAGGCGCCATTGGTCGAGCAACGGCGACCACACCCATTTGAAGGCATAGGCCAGGCCGATCAGGCTCGCGTAACCGATGGTCTCGCGGGCCACGCCGGCCTCGCGCAACCAGACCGAGAGTGTGGAAAACACCAGCATGTACGGCAAGCCGGCGGCGAAGCCAAGCAGCAACAGCACGAGCGTCGAAGGACTGGCATAGGCGGCGAGGGCGGCGCGCCAGGTTTTACGGGGCATGGGCTGGAGTCTGCCTCAAAAATTGCGAAAACAAAGCGCGCACTCTAACCGCTGTGCTCTACCGGGCGCCAGCCATGGCGCTGAATATCAACACGATTATTCAGGACACTGATCCCTTCCATGCGCAAGCGTGCGCGTTGTTCATCCCCCGAGGCGCTGCCCGCCGGCAGGCTGATCCGACCGCCGGCCGCCAGCACTCGATGCCAGGGCAGCTTGGTGTCGTTCGGCAATTGGCTGAGCGTGCGTCCGACCCAGCGGGCCGCGCGGCCCAGGCCGGCCATATCGGCAAGCTGACCATAAGTGACGACTTTGCCTTCCGGTACCTGCGCCAGGGTCAGGTAGAGCGTGGTTCGTCGGACTTGGGCTGGATTTTCGGGAGGCGCTGGGGTGTCAGTCACGGGGGTTGTTCCTGGAAATAGGTCCGTCTGTAGATTAATTCCTACGGATCGTGTTGATAAGTGAACTCATCACCCGTACGCGGGTCAGTCGTTGCTGAGGTGTCATCCTGGGGGATAATGCCGCCTTTTCACCGAAAACTTGAGCCCATTATCGCTTATGTTGTCCAGAACCCTGCTGTGCCTAGCTGTTACGAGCGCCTCCATGCCATTGCTTGCCGATACCGTCTGGTTGAAGAACGGCGACAAGCTCAGCGGCAAGATTACCGTTTTCGATGGCGGCAAACTGTTGATCCAGACCGATTACGCCGGCGCGGTCCCTATTGACTGGAAGCAGGTCAAGACACTTGAAAGCGACCAGCAATTGTTGGTCAAGCAGGACGCTTATTCTGGCGAAAAGGCCAAGGCCCTGCAGCCTGCGGAAGAGGGCAAGGTGACTTTGGCCAATGGTGATGCGCCCAAGACCGTTGAGCTGGCGAGTATCCAGCAGATCCTCAAGCCCAAGCCGGTGGTCGAGGACTTGGTCTGGAAAGGCAATATCGACGCCGCGCTGGATTACCAGCGCGCAGAAGCTGATACCGACGATTACGACATCGATTTCAAGACCTCTGCGCGCCACGGCAGGTGGCGGCACACTGCTGAAGGCGAGTACAACCGTGAATTCCAGGATGACGTGGTGTCGGCGGACAACTGGCGGCTGGAATATTCCCTCGACCGGTTCATCACTGACAAATGGTTCTGGCAAGGTCGCCTCAATTACAAGCGCGACAAAGTCGAAGACCTGGCCCGCCAGCGTGTCGTGGGCACCGGTCCCGGCTACCAGTTCTGGGACGACGAGCTGGGCGCGTTCTCGCTGGGTTCGCTGCTCAACCGTACGGATTATGAATATCGCGATGGGGGCAAGGACAACTTCTATTCCGTCGCCATGAAGTGGGATTACAACCGCTACCTGATTGGCAAGCGCGTGGAGTTCTTCACCAACGGCGAAGTCGGCAAGCCGCTATCCGATGTCGCCGACTACGCCTATGACGCGGAAGTCGGGTTGCGCTACAAGGTGACCGACTGGGCGTCGCTCAACCTCAAGGCCGAGAAGGACGTGATCGAAGGGACTGAAGACAGCGACCTGAGCAAGACGCGCTACACGGCTGGGTTTGGCGTGACCTGGTAATCCCAGGCTAACCAACAAACCAATGTGGGAGCGAGCTCGCTCGCGATAGCGGTGGATCAGCAACATCTACGTTGACTGACAGATCGCTATCGCGAGCAAGCTCGCTCCCACAGTTTTTTTGTGCCTGAAAAATCGACAGGCACAAAAAAGCCCCGCTTTTAAGGGCGGGGCTTCTTACTAAAGCAAGGACAAGTTAGATAACTTGAACTTCTTCAGCTTGCATGCCTTTCTGACCGCGGGTAGCGATGAAAGAAACCTGTTGGCCTTCTTTCAGGCTTTTGAAGCCGTCGGATTGGATAGCTTTGAAGTGAACGAACAGGTCGTCACCGGATTGTGGAGTGATGAAGCCGAAGCCTTTTTCATCGTTGAACCACTTAACGGTACCGGTTTGGCGATTAGACATGGTGTAACTCCTTGAACAAAGATAACTGCGACTCAGGAAGAACCCTGGCCGAGACTGAGTGCAAAGAGCAGGAAAAATTCTTGTAGATGGTTGGATCGAAATTCAACATATCGTGTAGAGATTCTCAGTGACACAAGCAGCACAGTGACGCCACCTTAACCCTTTTTCCGGAACGTGCCAATGGTCTTTGCGAAGGTTTCTCGGTTTTAATGACTGACGGCAAGCGCGATGGCCGCCGGGGGCCGGAAATCAAGGTGGATCGCCGAGATTTGCGTCCCGCACTTTGAACCCGACCCGTGCCCCGGTAAGATGCCGGACAGTTTTTTTCCACCTCGCTATTCAGGAAACCCGCCATGAGCATCAAATCGGACAAGTGGATTCGCCGCATGGCGCAAGAGCACGGCATGATCGAGCCTTTCGTCGAGCGCCAGATGCGTGGCGAAGGCGCCGACCGGCTGATTTCCTTCGGCGTTTCCAGCTACGGCTACGACGTGCGCTGCGCCGATGAATTCAAGGTGTTCACCAACATCAATTCCGCCACCGTCGACCCGAAGAATTTCGACGAGAAGAGCTTCGTCGACATCAAGAGCGATGTTTGCATCATTCCACCGAACTCCTTCGCCCTGGCTCGCACTGTCGAGTACTTCCGCATCCCGCGCAACGTATTGACCATCTGCCTGGGCAAAAGCACCTATGCCCGCTGCGGCATCATCGTCAACGTGACGCCGTTGGAACCTGAGTGGGAAGGCCATGTGACGCTGGAGTTCTCCAACACCACCACCCTGCCGGCGAAGATCTATGCCAACGAGGGTGTGGCGCAGATGCTGTTCCTCGAATCCGACGAGGAGTGCGAAGTGTCCTACAAGGATCGGGGTGGTAAATACCAGGGCCAGCGCGGCGTGACACTGCCGCGTACCTGATTCTGACGAGCTGTTGGAATTCCTGAGCGGGCAGGCACTCTATGAAGTGTACTGCCCGTTTTTTTGCGTCAGCCCCAATGGGCCTTCGCTCAGGAGTAGCTCTATGAAGATCGATCCGCGAATCAGTGCCGAACTGGCAAGGCTTGAGCCCAATCAGATCGGCGTCCTGGCTTGGTCACTGCTGGCCCATCCTGTCGAAGCGGCGGGTGGGATTCCCGGTGACCCCGATCCTGATCCCAACCCCACGGAACCCACCGAACCCGGTGAGCCGACGCTTCCGGACGAGCCACCTCCTGCTCCCGTAGCCTGATCCGAATATGGCCCGTCAGATGAAGCGCAAATGCTTCAACTGACGGGCCATATTTCGTTGTCGCCGATGACAAAGATCTTGCAATCGTTCCCTTGCTCGACCCGATAGCCTCCCGTGAACGCGCCAAAGGCCGGCAGCAGGCTGATGTCGCTGCCGAGGCGAAAGCACGGCAGGCGCAGCCGCTGCCGACCTTTGCCACTGAGATGGTAGACCGGGTGCACGTGGCCGGCCAGAACGTGCCGGCTCGAATGCGGGTGCGGTTCGTGTTGCACGGCGAAAGGACCCAGCAGCAGCGGCTCGGGGACGACGCGGATATTCAGGCCCGGCGGCGGGTCGCCGGCACGCTTGTCGTGATTGCCGCGTATGAGCGTCATGGCCAGGGACGGGTGTCGCGCACGCCAGTCCGCCAAGGCCCTTAAGGTTCCCGGTGCATGGGAGCCGGGCCCATGGAGAAAATCCCCAAGGAAAATCAGCAGTCGGCAGGGCAGGCTCGCCAGCAATGCATCGAGCGCCGCGATGTTGCTCGCTGTCGTGCCATGGGGAACCGGCTGGCCGAGGCTGCGGTACGCAGCGGCTTTGCCGAAATGTACATCCGCCACCATCAACGTTTCCTGGGCGGGCCAGTACAGGGCTTTTTGCGGGAGCAGCCAGAGCTCTTCCCCGGCGAGGTTGACGGGATAGGGCGCGGCCATCAGGCGGTCCCCCGATCGGCGGTTCTTTCCAGTTCGCTGACCATTCGGCGAATGCGGTCGGCGAGCTTTTCCGAACTCATGCTTTCGCGGAACCGCTCCACCAGCAATGGGAAACCCAGCGGGGTCGGGCGCTTGATGACATGCAGGTCGAGCTTCAAGGTATCGAGGCGTTCCAAGGTCTGCTCCAATCGGCGTATATCCAGTTCTTCGCGCAGGACTTCCTCGCCGGCCTGGGCCAGCAGCAGGTTGTCGGCGTCGTATTGCTTGAACACCTGGAAGAACAAGCCGCTGGACGCCTGGACTTGCCGAGTGCTCTTCGGCGCGCCGGGATAGCCGGCGAACACCAGCCCGGCGATCCGGGCGATCTCTCGGAAGCGGCGCAAGGCCAGTTCGCCGGCGTTCAGGCTGGCAAGGACGTCGTCCAGCAAGTGGTCGGTGCGCAACAGCGTCGGGTTCAGGTGTGCCGACCAATCCAGCTCGGTGGCGCTGAGCAATTCCAGGCCGTAGTCGTTGACCGCAATGGAAAACGTCACCGGTTGCCGTTGGCTGACGCGCCAGGCCAGCAAGCTGGCGAGTCCCAGGTGAACCTGGCGTCCGGCGAATGGATACAGGAACAAGTGCCAACCTTCCCGGGATTTGAGGGTTTCGGCCAGCAACGTGCCTTGCGTGGGCAAACCGGACCAGCGCAGTTGCGTGCTCAACATGGGCTGCGCCGCTTGCATTTCCGGGCCGTCGAAATGACCGGCGGCGGCTTCGCTCAGGCGCGCCACGACAGCTGCGGCGAGCTCGCTGGAAAGCGGCATGCGCCCACCGTTCCAGCGCGGTACGGCGGCTTTCTTCGCCTGGCTGCGCCGCACGTAGGCGGTCATGTCCTCCACCCGGACCAGCTCTAGCAGCCGGCCGGCAAACAGGAAACCATCGCCGGGCCGCAGGCGTGCGATGAAACCTTCTTCCACGCTGCCCAGGGTCTTGCCGCCACCGCCCTTGCTCCAGAACTTCAGTTGCAGGCTGGCGTCGCTGACGATGGTGCCGATGCTCATGCGATGACGCCTGGCCAGGCGGGCGTCGGGGACGCGCCAGATGCCGTGTTCGTCCGGTTCGACCCGTCGGTAGTCGGGGTAGGCCGTCAGCGACAACCCGCCGTGACGAACGAACGCCAGGGCCCAGGCCCATTCAGCCAGGTTCAGGTTGCGGTAGGCCCAGGCGCTACGGACCTCGTCGAACAGCTCATCGGGAGTGAAACCGCCGCCCAGGGCCATGCTGACCAGGTGCTGGACCAGGACATCCAAGGGTTTGTCGGGCGATTCCCGCGGTTCGATGCGTCGCTGTGCCGCGGCGTCCTGGGCAGCGGCAGCCTCGACGAGCTCCAGGCTATGGGTGGGCACCAGGGTTATCCGCGAGGTCCGTCCCGGCGCATGGCCGGAGCGCCCGGCGCGTTGCATCAGTCGCGCAACGCCTTTGGCCGAGCCGATCTGCATCACGCGTTCGACGGGAAGGAAATCCACGCCGAGGTCCAGGCTGGACGTGCACACGACGGCCTTGAGCTGGCCGTCCTTCAACGCTCGCTCCACCCAGTCGCGGGTATCACGGGACAACGAGCTGTGGTGCAGCGCAATCAGCCCGGCCCAATCCGGCCGCGCATCGAGAATGGCCTGGTACCAGATTTCCGATTGCGCGCGGGTGTTGGTGAAGACCAGGCAACTGCCGCTGGCGTCAATTTCGGCGACAACCTGAGGCAGCATTTTCAAGCCGATGTGCCCGGCCCATGGAAAGCGCTCGAGGGTCGGTGGCAACAGCGTATCGACCTGTAGGGCTTTGCCGTTGGCGCCCTGCACGCTGACCCCGTTGCCTTGCGGGATAAGGACTTGCTCGGCGTGTGCCTGATTACCCAAGGTCGCGGATACGCCCCACACAATCAGCCCGGGATGCCAGCGTCGCAGGCGCGCCAACGCCAATTGCAACTGGACGCCACGCTTGTTGCCGAGCAGTTCGTGCCATTCATCCACCACGACCATGCGCAGGGTCGAGACGGCGGTTTGCGCATCGGCACGGGCCAGCATCAGCGTCAGGCTTTCCGGTGTGGTGATCAGCGCAGTGGGCAGGCGCCGGCCTTGGCGGGCGCGCTCGCTGGCGCTGGTGTCGCCAGTGCGCAGGCCGACGCTCCATGGGATTTGCAACGGCGTGAGCGGCGCTTCGAGGGCTTTGGCGGTGTCGGCGGCCAAGGCCCGCATGGGCGTGATCCACAAGACCGTCAACGGCTCGGCCGGCGGTTTGCGTTTGCGCGGCTTATCCGGCGGCGGCACTGAGCGCGCGAAACGATTGAGGGCGGCAAACCAGACGGCGTAGGTCTTGCCGGCGCCGGTGCTGGCATGCAGCAGCCCCGACTCGCCGCGCTTGACGGCGGCCCACACGTGTTTTTGAAAAGCGAACGGCTTCCAGCCCCGGGCGTCGAACCACTGTTTCGCGAAGTTGCTGGATGTCGCCATGGGTGCCGTGCATGCCCTGAAAGTCCTTCTTCAGAGACCACGGCGGCGGGTGAAAGGTTTTATGGCTTGGTTGTGGCGGGCGCGCTGTTGTGGCGAGGGAGCTTGCTCCCGCTGGAGGCGCAGCCTCCCCAGCAGCGTGTCAGCCAAGGCCAGGGGGCCGCTTAGCAGCCCAGCGGGAGCAAGCTCCCCCGCCACAAAAGCAGTCTGTTATTTCAGGTTGCCGCTCAGGAACTGCTTGAGCCGTTCGCTGATGGGATTGCCCAGCACGTCTTCCGGCGCGCCTTCTTCTTCCACCAGGCCCTGGTGCAGGAACAGTACCTGGTTGGACACCTTGCGAGCGAAGCTCATTTCGTGGGTCACCATGATCATGGTCCGGCCTTCTTCGGCCAGGCCCTGGATGACCTTCAACACTTCGCCCACCAGTTCCGGGTCCAGGGCCGACGTCGGCTCGTCGAACAGCATGACTTCCGGCTCCATCGCCAATGCGCGGGCAATCGCGACGCGCTGTTGCTGGCCGCCGGAGAGGAACGCCGGGTATTGCTCGGCAACGCGGGCCGGCAGGCCGACCTTGTCGAGGTAGCGGCGGGCGCGGTCGTCGGCTTCCTGCTTGCTGACACCCAGCACCCGGCGCGGCGCCATGGTGATGTTTTCCAGCACGGTCATGTGGCTCCACAGGTTGAAGTGCTGGAACACCATGGCCAGGCGCGTGCGGATGCGCTGCAACTCGTCGGCGTCGGCCACACGCATGCCGTGGTGATCCTTGATCATCTGGATCGACTGGCCGTCCAGGCTCATGGCGCCGTCGTTGGGTTGTTCGAGGAAATTGATGCAACGCAGGAAGGTACTTTTGCCCGAGCCGCTGGCGCCGATCAGGCTGATCACGTCGCCGGTCCTGGCCTTGAGCGAAACCCCTTTGAGCACCTCATGCTGGCCGTAGCTCTTGTGCAGGCCTTCAATGGTCAGTTTGTACATGGAGCAGGCATCCTCAAGGCGAAAGTAGGTAACCACTGCGGTAGGCTTCGGTCCCGGCGACATGGGCGATGACCATGCCGGCAGTGGCCATGCGACGCAGCGAGCGGGCGTATAGCAGCCCGGCATTACGGCAATGGACGGGGGTGACGGTGTCGTTGACCGGGTCGATGATCTCGGCGATCAGTTGCCCGGCCTCCATGTACTCGCCGGGCAGGGCGCTGTACACCAGCAGGCCGCCGACCGGCGTCGCCACCGGTTCGACGGCGGCCAACGGCGTGGCTGGGTAGGGCAGGTCGGGCAACGGCACCGGTTCGCCGTCGATGGCGCCGAAGCGGATCAGGTATTCGATCAAGGCCTGGCAGTCGAGGCTCGCCAGGCCATGGTTGACGTCACCCTGGCCGCGCAATTCGACGGTGACCGAAAAGCTTCCCAGGGGGATTTCGAATCGTTCTCCAAAACGCTCCTTGAGTTGCCACCAGAGCAGTGTGAAACACTCATCGAAGGATTGGCCGCCCGAGTCGGTGGCCAACAGGCTGGCCTCGGCACCGATGTAGCGTGCCAGCGGCTCGACCTGGGGCCAGGCTTCGGGCGTGGTGTAGAGGTGGGCCACGGCTTCGAAGTCGCAATGCAAGTCGAGCACCATGTCGGCGTCGCAGGCCAGTCGTTGCAGGACCAGGCGCTGGGATTGCAGTTGAGTGCCGGCGGTCTGCCGACTCAGGGCATCACGCAGGCTGGTGCGGATGAGCAACAGGTTGTGCTGCGGATCGTCGGTGAGCAGCTCTTCGATTTCGTTACCGATCTCTTCGCTCAGGTCGACGAAGCGGCGATTGAAATTCTGCCCACTCTCCAGTTCGTAGCGGCCCAGGGGCACATCCATCAATACCTGTTCAAGGCCGATGGGGTTGGCGACAGGCACCAGCACGATTTCGTACCGCAGGTGGCCGGACGCCTCGAGTTCGGCCAGGCGCTGCTTGAGGTGCCAGGCCACGAGCATGCCGGGCAGCTCATCGGCGTGCAGGGACGACTGGATATAGATTTTGCCCTCGGCTTTTTCCGGGCCGAAGTGGAAGCTGTGGATCTTGCGTGCGGTCCCCGGCAGCGGGGCCAGCAGGTCATGGATCTGGTGGCGCATTTACGTGTATGTCCTGGAACGGAAGCCTTAGTGGGTTGGGCCGAGAAAGGCCAGCCAGCGGCGTTCGGCGAGACGGAAGAGGCCCACCAGTGCAAACGTGACGGTCAGGTAGATCAACGCGGCGATCCCGAACGACTGGAACGTCAGGAATGTGGCCGAGTTGGCGTCTCGCGCGACTTTCAGTACATCGGGAACGGTAGCGGTGAACGCCACGGTCGTCGAGTGCAGCATCAGAATCACTTCGTTGCTGTAATACGGCAGTGAACGACGCAGGGCCGACGGCATGATCACGTAGGCGTAGAGCTTCCAGCCGGTCAAGCCGTAAGCCTTGGCCGCTTCGACCTCGCCATGGTTCATGCTGCGGATTGCCCCGGCAAAAATCTCCGTGGTGTACGCGCAAGTGTTCAAGGCGAAGGCCAGGATCGTGCAGTTCATCGCGTCGCGAAAGAAACTGTCGAGCACGGGTTGGGCGCGTACCGCCTCGATGCTGTAGATGCCGGTGTAGCAGATCAGCAGTTGGATGTAGAGCGGCGTGCCACGGAACAGGTAGGTATAGAACTGCACGGGCCAGCGGACGTAGAACTTGGATGAAACCCGGGCGATGGACAGCGGGATCGACACCACGAAGCCGATCAGCAACGAAGCGCTGAGCAGCCACAGGGTCATCGCCAGGCCCGTGATGTGGACGCCGTCGCTGTAGAGGAACGGTCGCCAGTATTCCTGCAGGAGTTCGATCATCGCACGGCCTCCCGGGCTCCGGCGGCGTAGCGGCGTTCGAGCCAGCGCAGGATGACATTGGATGCGCTGGTGATCAGCAGGTAGATCAACGCTGCCAGCACCAGGAAGTAGAACAGCTGGTAGGTGCTCTTGCCCGCGTCCTGTGCCGCCTTGACCAGGTCGGCCAGGCCGATGATCGACACCAGTGCGGTGGCCTTGAGCATCACCATCCAATTGTTGCCGATGCCCGGCAGGGCAAAGCGCATCATTTGCGGGAACACCACGTAGCGGAAACGCTGGCCACGCTTGAGGCCATAAGCCGTGGCCGCTTCGACCTGCCCGCGAGGCACCGCGAGGATCGCGCCGCGAAAGGTTTCGGTGAAGTACGCGCCATAAATGAAGCCCAGGGTGATGACCCCAGCGCCGAATGGGTTGATCTCGATGTATTCCCATTCCATGAAATCAGTAAAAGAAGTCAGCCAGGTTTGCAGGCTGTAGAAGATCAGCAGCATCAGCACCAGGTCGGGTACGCCGCGAATCAGCGTGGTGTAGAGCTGGGCTGGAATACGCAGCAGCTTGACGCTGGACAACTTGGCGCTGGCGCCCAGCAGGCCGAGCAAGACGCTTAACAGCAAGGACAGGGCAGAGAGCTTGATCGTCATCCAGGTGCCTTGCATCAGCAGCGGGCCGAAGCCCTGCAGGCTGAAGGCCGAGAGCCCCAGATTTTGTAGGAGTTGTTCGAACATGGAAGGTGCCTTTGGCAGAAAAAAAGTGCCCACCCGAAACCGGGTGGGCACCGCACATTATTTGCCGCTGTACAGATTCAGATCGCCAAAGTGTTTTTTCTGGATTTCGGCGTACTTGCCGTCGTCGTGTAACGCTTTGATACCTTTATCCAAAAGTGCCTTCAGCTCTTTGTTACCTTTCTTGATACCGATAGCGGTCTTGGATGGCAGCAGTTCGCTGTCCACCGGCTTGCTGACTTCATAGCCTTCGCCTTTTGGCGATTTCAGGAAGCCCAGTTCGGCCTGGAGCATGTCCTGGATCGCGGCGTCGAGGCGGCCGGAGGTCAGGTCGGCGTAGACCTGGTCCTGGTTCTGGTAGGCCTGGGTCTTGACGCCGGCCTTGTCCAGCACGGCCTTGGCGTAGGCTTCCTGGATGGTGCCTTGCTCGTAGCCGACGGTCTTGCCCTTGAGCGAGGCAACATCTTCGCTCAGGCCCGAACCTTTCTTGAATACATAAGCCGTTGGGCCGGAGAACAGCTCGCTGGAGAAGTCGATGGCTTTTTCGCGGGCTGGGGTCACCGTCATGGACGAGATCACGCCGTCGAATTTATTGGCCTTGAGGCCCGGGATCATGCCGTCGAAATCGCTTTCGACCCATTTGCATTTGACCTTCAGTTCTTCGCAGATCGCGTTGCCCAGGTCGATGTCGAAACCGACCAGGCTGCCGTCGGCGGCCTTGGATTCGAACGGGGCGTAGGACGGGTCGACACCAAAACGCAGTTCCTTGTATTCCTTGGCCGTGGCAGCGCCAGCAGCCATGCACAATGCCAGTGCAGAAAGGGTCAGCAGTGCTTTTTTCATTATCGAGTCCCTAAAACCAATTTGAGCGCTTGTGGCGCGTTGGATTGTTACCGGTGAAGGTCTGAACGGTATGACGGCATAAAGGTAGCAATTTCCGAACCATAGTGCCGAACAAGTGTTTTAAAAGCACTGGCGGCGGGTGACGGAACGCGATGGTGCGCGAGGGGGAGCGTACATCAAAAAGCGCACCGGGATGGAGCGTGCTGTTCGTTGGCTCTGCGCTTTTGTGGCGAGGGAGCTTGCTCCCGCTGGAGGCGCAGCCTCCCCACGCGGTGTGGCATACAGAACCAGAGGGCCGCTTCGCGCTGGAGCGCCAGCCCGGCCCAGCGGGAGCAAGCTCCCTCGCCACAAAGGGAGCGGTGTTATTTCAGCAGGTCCTGAAGTGTTGCCAGGGTGTCGGCCTCTTCGACGGTTTTATCCTGGCGCCAACGCAACATCCGTGGAAAGCGCACCGCGATCCCGCTCTTGTGGCGCTTGGACAAGGCGATGCCTTCGAAGCCCAATTCGAACACCAGGGTCGGCGTGACGCTGCTAACCGGGCCGAATTTTTCTACCGTGGTCTTGCGCACGATGCTGTCGACCTGGCGCATTTCCGCATCGGTCAGCCCTGAATAGGCCTTGGCGAACGGCACCAGGGTGCGCTCACGACTGCCCGGCGGGTTGTCCCACACGGCGAAGGTGTAGTCGCTGTACAGGCTGGCGCGTCGGCCATGGCCGCGTTGGGCATAGATCAATACCGCATCGACGCTGAACGGGTCGATTTTCCACTTCCACCACACCCCCATGTCTTTGGTCCGGCCCACCCCATACAGGGCGTTACGGGCCTTGAGCATCATGCCTTCGACGCCCAGGCTACGGGAGGCTTCGCGCTGGTGGGCGAGGTCGAGCCAGTCCCGGCCGGTCACGACGGGCGACGGCAACAACACCGGGCTGTGGCAGCGGGCGACCAGGGTTTCCAACTGCTCGCGGCGCTCGGCCTGGGGCCGGCTGCGCCAGTCCTCGCCTTGCCATTCCAGCAGGTCGTAGGCCATCACCACCACGGGGGCGTCTTCAAGGATTTTCTTGCCCAGGGTCTTGCGACCGATACGTTGCTGCAACAAGGCGAAGGGCTGCACCGCCGGTTGTAGCGGCGCCTCCGGGTCGAAGGCGTCCTCGGTGACTGATTGCGGGGCTTTCCAGACCACGATTTCGCCATCGATCACCGTACCGTCGGGCAACGCCTGGGCCAGGGGATGCAATTCCGGAAAGCGTTCAGTCACCAAGTCCTCGCCTCGCGACCACACCCACAAATGTCCGTCGCGCTTGATCACCTGGGCGCGGATCCCGTCCCATTTCCATTCCACCTGCCAATCACTGGCCGGCCCCAGCAGTGAGTCGAATTGATCCACTGGCGCAGACAACGCATGGGCCAGGAAGAACGGATAAGGCTGGCCGCCGCGCTGGGCATGTTCGTCAGCGGATTCGATAGCGATCAGCTTGAGATAGCTGGCCGCTGTCGGTCGATGGGACAAATCGGTGTAGCCCACCAGCCGCTGAGCCACCCGTTTGCTGTCCAGGCCGGCCATGGCGGCGAGCGCCCGGGTCACCAACAGCTTGGACACGCCGACGCGGAAACTGCCGGTGATGAGTTTGATGCACAGCATCAGGCTTGGTCGGTCAAGCTGCGACCATAGCACCGGCAGTCGTTCGGCCAGTACTTCAGGCGACTCGCCGCGTAACGGCAGCAGCTTTTCTTCGATCCACCGCGCCAGGCCTTCGTCGGAACTGTGGGGCGACTCCGGCAACACCAGCGAGATGGTTTCGGCCAGGTCGCCCACGGCCTGGTAACTTTCCTCGAACAGCCACAACGACAAGCCGGACACCTGGACCGCCACCTCCCGAAGGATTTTCACTGGCACCAATTGCCGTGGCCGGCCGCCGGACAGGAAATACACCGCCCAGGCGGCGTCCTCGGCTGGCGCCTTGGCGAAATAATTCTGCATGGCGGCCAGCTTGGCGTTGCTGGAAGTGGTGGCGTCCAGTTCGGCGTACAGCTCGGCAAAGGCTTTCATGAAGCCTCCTCACCTGTGCCGACCGCCGAGGCGGCGTCTTCTTCATCGTCGCCGTACTCCGTGGTGAAGCCTTGGGCGTCGAGGCCTTGCTCGCGCAGGTGGCGCACCAGCACGGCAACCGACCCATGGGTCAGCATGACCCGCTCCGCACCGGTCTGTTCAATCGCCCAGAGCAGGCCTGGCCAGTCGGCGTGGTCGGACAATACGAAGCCCCGGTCCACGCCACGGCGCCGACGCGTACCGCGCAAGCGCATCCAGCCGCTGGCAAACGCATCGCTGTAATCGCCGAACCGACGCATCCAGGTGCTGCCGCCGGCGGAGGGCGGGGCGATGACCAGGGCCTGGCCCATGATCGGATCGTTCTTTTTGACGTCGCCGGCGTAGAGCGTTGGCGGCAAATGCACCCCGGCTTCGCGATAGACCCGGTTTAGCGGCTCCACCGCACCGTGGGCGAGGATCGGCCCGAGGCTTGCGTCGATGCCATGGAGAATTCGCTGGGCCTTGCCGAAGGAATAGCAGAGCAACACGCTGGCCCGGCCAGCGGCAATGTTTTCGCGCCACCACTGGTTGATCTCATCGAAGACCTGTGCCTGGGGTTGCCAGCGATAGATCGGCAGGCCGAAGGTGGATTCGGTAATGAACGTATGACATTTCACTGGTTCGAACGGCGCACAGGTGCCGTCGGGCTCGACCTTGTAGTCGCCGGACGCCACCCACACTTCGCCTTGATACTCCAGCCGCACCTGGGCTGAGCCCAGCACATGGCCTGCAGGGTGAAAGCTCAAGGTGACGCCGTGATGTTGCAGGCGCTCGCCGTAGGGCAGGATTTGCAGATTGATGTCCTGGCCCAGTCGGGAGCGCAGGATGCCTTCGCCGGGTGCCGCTGCCAGGTAGTGCTGGTTGCCGCCGCGCGCATGGTCACCGTGGGCGTGGGTAATGACCGAACGTTCCACTGGGCGCCAGGGATCGATGTAGAAATCTCCCGGCGGACAATACAGGCCTTCGGGGCGGGCAATGACAAGATCCATGCGGTTACCGGGGCGATGGGCTTGTCTGGTAGAGGTGGGGGCGAGGGGAGAAGTTCGATCGGGTTTGGGGCGAGAGTACAGTTGAAAAGTACGTGGACAGAGTATTGATCCTGGTTCACCAAGTTCTGGTGGCGAGGGAGCTTGCTCCCGCTCGGCTGCGCAGCAGTCGCAAAAAGGGGGCCGCTACGCGACCCAGCGGGAGCAAGCTCCCTCGCCACGATGATCAGGGTCGGCTTACTTGCCGGGCACCAACGTCAACCGTGTCTTGCCATACGCCCGGTCGAAGTTCTGCGGTTGCAACGGCACGCTCTGGTATTGCCCCTTAATCCACGGATCAACACCGTTCAGGTAGCTCGGGCTGGCCGGGTTGCCCGACTGGCCTGCGCCGCCCTGGAGCGTCAATGGCTCGGGTTGGCTGAAGTCAACGAGAAAACGCGTGGCCGGCGCCACGGTCGTGTTGAAGTCCTGGCCCCAGGCGAACGCGGCAGTGTTGAGCGTGGTGGCGTCACCACCCGCCGCCAGCGGCCCCCGTACGACCTGGCCGCTGGCATTTGTCCACTCATAACGATGCAGTTTGCCCCACTGCCAGGCGGTGTGATCGCTGCCCAACTGGCTGTCGCCGATGCTGATGGCCGCCGCGAGGCTACGGGCCAGGATCGCCGCCTTGTCTTCTTTCTGCGGCGTGCGGACGTCGTCCCAGAATGGGCTGTCCTCGCGACCGAGCAGATGATCGGCCTGCGCCGAGTAGGACAACTGGCCGTTGGCAACCAGCGCTTTCCACGCCGGGCTGCTTTCCGGACCCAATTCGTCGAGGAAAACCTGCTTCATGCTTTCTTGCAGGAACAGCTCATAGATCGCCGCGTCGGTGGAAACCGGACTGAGCCTGCCGTCGAACGCCATCAGCCGGGTATAGGCCTCGCGAGCCTTGGCCCGGTCCGCCACCGGCAGGGCTTCGATCGCCTGTTTCAGCGGCTGGGCCATGCCCGGGGCTTCGAAGGTTTTCTTGAGTTTGGCCGCGAAGGTCGTGGTCTGGTCATATTGCATGGCGCTCAGGCTGCGAACGTCGTGCTTGCCCGCACCGGCCAGTTCGGCGAGGCGCTCGCCACGCTCCGGCGTCGCCCAGGAATTGGACAACTGCATGCCGTAGCCGTGAGGGATGACGCGCTGGTTGGCGGTGCCAAGCCACCCCTGGGCTGGATCCTGGTCGTACGGGTGCAGCATTGGGTCGGCATAGCCGTCCCAATCATAGCGCCCGTCCCAACCCGGCGACGGCAGCAGGCCCTCGCCTTCGCGACGGTTCGGATAACGGCCGGTGACTTGCCAGCCAATGTTGCGCGCGTCGGCAAACACCATGTTCACCGCCAGCGCGCGGATTTCCCGGCTGGCATCCGAGGCTTTCTCGACGTTTTTCGAGCGCGACAGATCAAAGAGCGCGTCCAGGGTCTTGTCGTCGGTGAAACTCGGCAGTTGCAAGGCCAGCCCCAGGCCGTTGGCCATGGCCGGACCCTGGGCACTGTTGAGCAGGGACCCGTGGCGGGTTTCATAGACGGCTTCGCGAATAGACCGTTGGCCCTTGATGAAATAGGTTTCGTTGCGCACGGCTACCGGCTGCCATTTGCCATTGACTTCGTAGGACAGGCCGTTACCTTGGCGTCGGATTTTTTCCAGGAACAGATCCTGGTTGTCACCAAGAACGCTGCTCATGCTCCACGCCACGTTACCGTTGAAACCCGCCAGGATGAGCGGAATACCTGCTATGGATAGCCCGGCCGCCTGATACTTGGGCGCGCGGATCTGCACCGGGCTCCAGAGCGACGGCATGCCCAGCGGACCATGACTGTCACTGGCCAACAGGCTTTTGCCATTGCGACTGCGTTGTGGGGCGATGGCCCAGTTGCTTGAAAACGCTGAGCCCATCAGATTCAGATCGGCCAACTGGGCGCCAGCCTTGCTGATTTCAGCCAGGCCTGGAACCTGGCCGTTGAGCCGGACACCTTGAAGCTTCTCGCCTTCCGCCTGCGGCAAGGGTTCATCCGGGTAGGACGGGCTCAGCCAGGCCAGTTTGTCGTTGGTCACGCCCTGGGCCAGCACCAAGGTCGAGATTTCTTCCGGCAAGTTGGCCGATTGGCTGAAATTCAGCAGGCAGAACAGCAGCGCCGAGTCTTCCGGTTTCCAGTATTCAGGCTTGTAGCCAGTGGCAGCCAGGTCCGAGGGCAGCTTGTCGCGATAGCGGAACAGGTAGGCGTTGACGCCCCGCGCATAGACTTCAAAGAAACGCTTGATGCGTGGCGATGATGCCTTGTACAGCTCGTCGGCACTTTTCTTCAGGTTCACCGCACGCATGTAGCGGTCGATATCCAACCGTTCGGCACCGGACATTTCCGCCAATCGGCCCTGGGCAAGCAGGCGCAGGGTGGCCATTTGCGTGATCCGGTCGCTGGCATGGACATAGCCGAGGGCGAACAGGGCGTCGTGGAAGCTGTTGCTCTCGATCAGCGGCATGCCCGTGGCGTTGCGCCGAACCGAGACATTTTGCGCCAGCCCCTTGAGCGGTTGTACGCCGGTGGTGGGCGGGACAGTGTCCTGGGTATTCCAGGCCTGGCAACCGCTCAAGCCGAGCACGCTGGCCACTGCTGCGGCAACGCCGAGCTTGGGGATGAAGGAAATCGAGGCTGGCGAGGCCATGGCAAAGCTCCTGCGGGAGGGGGTGGCACAATAAAGGCGCTACGTTAGTGAGCAGGAGGAGGGCGCGCAAGCCGGTGGTGGGGTTATTTGTTGATTTGGCGATGAAAGCCCGGAATGGCCTGTGACTTCACGGGACGATTGATGACTTGCTTGTATGAAAAGGTGATGTTCAAGTGTTGGAAAACCCAACGATTGAGCATGAGAAAACCGGCATGGAGCTAAGAGAAAACGCAGCGCTTGTCCTCATTGACCAACAAAAAGGCATCCTCCACCCCAAGCTCGGCCCTCGCAACAATCCCGAAGCGGAGTTGCGTATGTTGGAATTGCTTGCCCGCTGGCGAGATTCGGCGCGGCCAGTCGTCCACGTCCATCACCTTTCCCGCTCCGAGGATTCGGTTTTCTGGCCTGGGCAATCTGGCGTGGAGGTCCAGGAGCGGTTCGAGCCGATAGCTGGGGAGCGATTGATTCAGAAGCAAGTGCCGGATTCCTTTTGCGGCACGACCCTGGAGGCAGATTTGCGCGGTGCCGGAATCGGACAGTTAGTGATCGTTGGCGTGGCGACGAACAACTCGGTGGAGTCCACCGCTCGCACGGCGGGCAATCTGGGATTCGACACCTGGGTGGCCGAAGATGCCTGTTTCACTTTCGACAAGGCCGATTACTTTGGCATTGCCCGTTCGGCTGCCGAGGTGCACGCAATGTCATTGGCGAATCTGCACGGGGAATACGCGACGGTGGTAAGTGTGGAGCGGATCTTGCGGGCGGGCTGAAACGTGGGTATTGGATGTTCCGGCCTCATCGCGAGCAAGCTCGCTCCCACTGGTTCTGTGACGTTCACAAATCCCTGTGGGAGCGAGCTTGCTCGCGATGGCGGTCTGACAGACTAAAAATCTTCAGTTCGGAGCATCAAGCCCCGTGGCACTTCTTGAATTTCTTGCCATTGCCACATGGGCAAGGGTCGTTGCGGCCGACGTCCTTCAGGGCGTTGCGCACGGGTTCCTGGTGGGCGTGGCCGCAGTTCGGGCCGTGGACGTGGCCATGGTCGTGATGGTGGTCATGGTCGTGATCGTGATTGCAATCAGGGCCGTGGACGTGGGGTTGTTGGGTCATCGGGGTTACTCCGCAATAAAATCGGCGGCGATTATCACGCCATTGCGCTCCAGGTGCACGTAGTCGGCGATGAATAAACCGGTTTCCAGCTCCCCCTCCAGGCGATAGGGGATCTGTTGTCGTGGTTTTTCCAACAATTTCACCACTTCCCGGACTTGCGGCCACAGGTTGGTACGGATCGGCACCTTGAAATAGGCGCTGTGCCGCGGAGTCACGGTGAACCAATGCTCATGCTCTCCTTCGGTCAGCAAGAGATCGCCCAGGTGGATCCGATAAGTCAGGCCGCGCACGGTGAGGTCGCTGTCGCCGGGATTGTCGACGCGAAAGTGCAGCATGAACTTCTGCTCCAGCAGTCGTGCCCGCACCACCTCGACCTTGACCAGATGCACTTGCGGTTCAGGCGCCTCCTCACCTCGCCAGGACGCGCAACCGCCGAGCCCGACGAACAACAGCAGGCAAGTGATGCGGAGCAAGCGTGATGTCTGGGTCATGTCCGTACCTCGGGTTTATCCCCAGTCTAGTCCCCCTGGCCTGAGGATGAGCGTCGGACGTTTCCGAAATCAGCGATTGAAATAGCCGGCGCAGCACTTCTTGAATTTATGCCCGCTGCCGCACGGGCAACTGTCGTTGCGGCCAGTCTTGACCGGCACGGTGGGGTCGATGAAGTACCATCGCCCGCCGTTCTGCACGAACGAAGACTGCTCCCGATGGCTGTGCTCGCCCTGGCTGTCGTGCCAGCGAGCGGTAAACGTGACGAAGGCATGTTCGGGTTGACCACCGAATACCTCGCTGCTTTCCACTTCCAGCCCCAGCCAGGTGCTGCTGGCACTCCATTCGCCGATAGCTTGGCGATCGAGGCCATCCTGCTGGGCCGGGAGCGTGGTGCCGACAAGGTAATCCACCAGGCCCAACACATAGGCGCTGTAGCGCGAGCGCATCAAGGCTTCGGCACAAGGCGCCGGATGACCGTCGTGGTAATGGCCACAGCAGGCGTCCAGCGCGTTGCCGCTGCCGCAGGGGCAAATGGTTGTGTGCAGGCTTGTATCCACAGCTACCACCAGTATTTTCCAAAATTTTCAGGGTTGGCCCAGAAGCGTGAGTTGAGCCAGTCGGGCACCTGTTTGTATTCAAGCAGATCGTAGGTGAACAGGGTCAGCACCTGGTCCTCGCGCTGAAAGCGCTCGCTGGCCTGCAGGGCCAGGGAAAAAAAATCCGTCTCTTGCCAGCCACAGGCGTTGAGATCTGCCAGCACCGCGATCCGGCTGGCGTTGAGATTGCGAATGCCGCCCAGCAGGTTCAGACCGTCGCGCTTGGGCAAATGCTCCAGACAATCGAGCGCCAAGGCCAGGTCAAAACGCTGCGCCGCCACGTCCGCCGGCAATGCGCCGGGGCCGGCGTGGACCACTTCGGTTGTGGGATGGGCCTGCTGGAACGCCTCCAGGGCAGGAAAACTGCTGGCGCCGATCAACAACAGCCTTTGCGGGGCGTAACGGTCAAGCACGGAGGCCAGTGCTTGCTGGGGCGTGCGCGAAGAGATGGCTACGGTCATCGAAGTTCCTCAATCAGAACCGCCACGATAGCGTGCGCTGGGATCACGGCCTAGAGCGGTTGTCATTAAAACTCATCGAAGCGCCGCAAACACGGACCCAAACCGGATATGGCCGGTTGCTGGCGCAGATCGGCAGTCGGGTCTTTACTCCCCTGAATCGGCGCAAAAGCCGATCCTTCAAGGAGAAAACCCGATGAGCATAGTTCGGACAGCGTTACCCCTGGTGCTGCTAACCAGTGTGTTGACTGGTTGCGCAGGTTTGCAGAAAACCGACTGGCCGACCTGTGCGGCCGTCGGGGGGGCAATTGGTGCGGGATTAGGCGCCATAGAAAGCACTTCGTGGGCTGGCGGCGGCGCTTTGTACGTAGGCGGCATGGCGGCGGCTTATTGCTGGGTGCATGGCGACGGCGACGAGGACGGCGATGGTGTCCCGGACAGCCGCGACAAGTGCCCAGGCACGCCGAAGGGCGTGCAAGTCGATGCCGACGGCTGCCCACCGCCCGCTCCGGCGCCAATGGCCGAGGAGCCTGTGGTGGTCAAGGAAGAAACCATCGTGGTTCGCGATGTGCACTTCGAATTCAACAAGGCCACGCTGACGCCGGCAGACAAGGACGTGCTCAGCACCATCGCGACCCGGTTGAAGCAGGAAAGCTCCACCGCGCAACTGCGCGTGACTGGCCACACCGACAGCGTTGGCAGCGATGCCTACAACCAGAAGCTGTCGGAAAAACGGGCCAATTCAGTGGTTCAATACCTGGTCGACAGCGGTGTGCCTCGCGCCAGTTTCGTCTCCGTGGCGGGCGCCGGGGAAAGCCAGCCGGTCGCGGATAACAAAACCGCCGATGGACGCGCGATGAACCGCCGTACCGAAATCAAGATAAACCGCTGAAACCCTTGTCATCCGCGGCTTGTACAGTCGCGGATGCGGGTCTTTACTCCTGTGTGACCGGTATGGGCCGGTGACACAGGAGCATTCATCATGAAGGTTCTCATCAGGGTTGCCTTACCGGTACTGCTGGCCAGCGGTCTGTTGTCCGGTTGCGCCACTCACAGCGACGGCAGCGCACCTCTCAACCAGCGCACCTGGCCGATCTGCAGTTTGATCGGTGGGCTGGTCGGCGGCGGGCTGGGCGCCATCGAAAGCAGCGGCTGGGCCGCTGGCGGCGCGGCGTTGGGTCTGCTCGGCGGCGGCTTGATCTGTTACGCCCAGGATGGCGATGAAGACGGCGACGGTGTATTCGATCGCCGCGACCGCTGTCCCGATACACCGGCCGACACGCCTGTCGAACACCATGGTTGCCCGCTGCCGCAATATCCGGCCAGCGCCCCACCGGTCGAACCGCAAGCGCCGGCCAGTGAAGTCATTACCCTTAATGACGCAGGCAAGGTGCTGTTTGATTTTGATAGATCCGATCTCACGGCGGCAGCGCGAAGTCAGCTCGATGGGCTGATGGGCAAGCTGAGCCATGCCAATGTCGCCAGCATCCGCGTGGTCGGCCATACCGACAGCGTCGGTACCGATGCCTATAACGAAGGGCTGTCCGAGCGTCGGGCCAGCAGCGTCGTGGAATATTTGCTGACCCAGGGCCTGGCTCCGGAAAAACTCACCAGCGAGGGCAAGGGCGAAAGCGAACCGGTGGCCGACAACGAGACCGAGGAAGGGCGCGCCCAGAACCGTCGCGTGGAGTTGCATATTCAGCGTTGAGTCCATGGATTGCGTTGACACAGCACCGCCGAGTCGTGATGCGAGCGACTCGGCGGACGCCGGTCGACGCCAGGATTAAATTTGTCCCGCCCTCTGGCTTATCCAGCGCGCAAGCCGTTAATGTGCGCCAAACAATAATGTCCGTCGGAGGGCCATATGAAGGTGTTTTGGGGGCTGGGGCGTTTACTGACGCTGCTGTTCTGGCTGGTGGTGCTGGTTAACCTGATCATGCCATTCGTCCATCCGCTGCATCTGTTGGTCAATTTCGCCGGTGCGTTTCTACTGGTTCTCCATGTGCTTGAACTGCTGTGGTTCAGGGCCAGCTTTCGTGGCCGTCCCGCCCCTGGTCGTGATCGCCTCCGAGTGTTGATGTTCGGCATCTTCCACCTGCAAACCCTTCCGACCGCGCCAGAGGCTTCCCATGCGTAAATTGTGTCTGCTTGCAGCATTTGTGTGCCCAATGGCGAGCGCTCAAGTGGTCCAGGTCGAAAGCAACTCATTGGTGCGCCTGCCCAACACCACCAGTTCGCTGACGCTGGAGCGCTTGGACGTCGCTGATTTCGGCACGTTGCTCGTGCCCTCGAACGTTACGGAACTGTCCGTCGGACAATTGCACCTGGGGCGCGAGGCGCGGATTGCGATCGTGCCGGCGCAACAGGCGTTGGAATTGAAAGTGGCCCAGGCCGAATTGGCCGAGGGAAGCCAGATCGCGGCTCGCGGCGCGCCGGGCACCTATACGAAGGCGGCGCGGCCGGGGCGCAATCTCAATTTGCGCTTCAATGCGTTGAACGCGCCCCTGCTGTCGGTGGACGCGCGGGGTGGAACGGGGGCGCCAGGTTACGTGGGCCTGGACGGCGCCAACGGACAGGCGCCAGGGTGCACCTGGGGGTCGGCTGGCCGCGGTGCCGACGGCAGCAATGGCGGTGATGGCCAGCCGGGCGCGGCCGGCGCGCTGGTTCGACTTGAGTTGCCCCGGGCCTACCCGGACGAGCAAATCAAGGTGACGGTGGACGGTGGCGCCGGTGGCCCGGCCGGTCACGGTGGCAAACCCGGCGCAGGCGGCAAGGCCAAGGGTTGCCTGGTCTATACCGCCGACGGCGGCAAGAGCGGTCGCCCTGGCGCCGATGGCCAGCCTGGGCCCGCTGGAGCGGCGGGGGCGGTGACGGTGCAGCGGTTCTAAAGAAACATCCTGATTCAGACCTGTGAAAGACCTGTGGGAGCGAGCTTGCTCGCGATAGCGTTGTTTAAGTCGATGAAGTATCCCCTGATACACCGTCATCGCGAGCAAGCTCGCTCCCACAGGGCTATATGTGATTTTCAGAACATCGGCCGCGCCGCGCCAATCGCCACCACCAGCAAGCCAATCAACAAATTGATCCCCACCAATCGCCGAATCTTCCCCAGTACCGCCGCACCCGTTGGCCAGTCCTGCGCCGTCACCGCGTTACGCAATGCGGGCAGTTGCAAGCCCTGGATACGAATGAACAGCGCCGTCATCACCACGTACAAGCCCATCATCACCTGGACATAACGTGGCGCGGTTTCGAAACCGGCGAAGCGCATGTGGATCAGGCCCACGCCGCTGATCGGCAGCAGCACCACGGCGATCCAGACCCAGACAAAAAAACGCTGAAACACTTCTACCCACAATTTCAGCCGGGCAGGGCCTTCAAGCGCCGTGATTGCGGCGGGACGCAGGACCATCCAGGCGAAAAACATGCCGCCGACCCAGACCAGGGCCGCCAGTAAATGCAGGGTGTAGACAAGGGCAAAGGGTGTCATTGGGTCACTCCGTTCTGCGCAGGATTCATTAGCGGGGTATGATAGCCGCCGATCCGAACCACTGAAAATTTATCCAGCGTTTTTTGCGCCCGACCATTCATGATCAGCACCGAACTCAAAACCACGATCCAGGGCGCCTATTCGCGTTTTCTCGAAGCCAAGAGCCTCAAACCGCGATATGGCCAGCGCCTGATGATTGCCGAAGTGGCAAAAGTCCTGGGTGACATCGACACCGACGACGAAGGCCGGCGCAGTGGCGAACCGGCCGTCGTGGCGGTGGAGGCCGGCACCGGTACTGGCAAGACCGTGGCCTACAGCCTGGCGGCCATTCCTACCGCCAAGGCTGCAGGCAAGCGCCTGGTCATCGCCACGGCCACTGTCGCCCTGCAGGAGCAGATCGTCTACAAGGACCTGCCCGACCTGATGCGCAACAGCGGGCTGAACTTCAGCTTCGCCCTGGCCAAGGGCCGCGGCCGCTACATGTGCCTGTCCAAGCTCGACATGTTGCTCCAGGAAGGCCATGCGCAGACCGCCACGGCCCAGTTGTTCGAAGAAGAAGGCTTCAAGATCGAAGTTGATGAAGCCAGCCAGAAGCTGTTCACCAGCATGATCGAGAAGCTCGCCGGCAATAAATGGGACGGCGACCGCGACAGTTGGTCTACGGCCCTGGAAGATGCCGATTGGTCCCGCCTGACCACTGACCATAGCCAGTGCACCAACCGCCATTGCCCGAACTTCGGCCAGTGCGCCTTCTACAAGGCCCGCGAAGGCATGGGCAAGGTCGACGTCATCGTCACCAACCACGACATGGTCCTGGCCGACCTGGCCCTTGGCGGCGGTGCGGTGCTGCCGGACCCGCGCGACACGATCTACGTGTTCGACGAAGGCCATCACCTGCCGGACAAGGCGATCGGGCATTTCGCCCATTACACCCGGCTGCGTTCCACCGCCGACTGGCTGGAAACCACCGCCAAGAACCTCACCAAACTGCTGGCCCAGCATCCGTTGCCGGGTGACCTGGGCAAGTTCATCGAGCAGGTGCCGGAGCTGGCGCGGGAGATCAAGACGAACCAGCAGTTCATGTTCACTGCCTGTGAACAGGTTGCGGACTTCAAGCCCGGCGAAGACGTCGAGGGCCGCGAGCGGCCACGGCATCGGTTTGTCGGCGGGGTGATCCCCGAGCATATGCGTGAAATGGGCATCGAACTCAAGAAAGGCTTTGCCCGCTTGACCGACCTGTTCACCCGCCTGACCGACCTGCTCAAGGAGGGCATGGATGGCGAGGTCAACATCGGGATCGCCAGCAACCAGGCCGAGGAGTGGTACCCGCTGTTTGGCAGCCTGCTGTCCCGCTCGCAGGGCAACTGGGAACTGTGGACGGCTTTCACCACGGAAGACCCGGAAGACAATCCGCCGATGGCGCGTTGGCTGACCCTGGCCGAAAGCGGTTCGCTGTTCGACATCGAGGTCAATGCCAGCCCGATCCTGGCGGCGGAGATGCTGCGTCGCAACCTGTGGAACGTGGCCTACGGCGCGCTGGTGACATCCGCTACGCTGACTGCCCTGGGCACGTTCGACCGCTTCCGCATGCGCGCCGGGCTGCCGAAAAAAGCCGTGACCGCTGTGGTCCCGAGTCCATTCCATCATGCCGATGCCGGTGTGTTGCGGGTACCTGACCTCAAGGCCGATCCACGGGACGCCGCCGCCCATACCGCGGCGATCATTCGCGACCTGCCAGAGTTGGTGGAGGGATCGCGAGGCACCCTGGTGCTGTTTTCCTCGCGCAAGCAGATGCAGGACGTCTTCGATGGGCTTGACCGTGATTGGCGCAAGCAAGTGTTCATCCAGGGCAACCTGTCGAAGCAGGAAACCTTGAACAAGCACAAGGCGCGGGTCGATGGCGGCGATTCCAGCGTACTGTTTGGCCTGGCCAGCTTCGCCGAAGGGGTGGATTTGCCCGGCGCCTACTGCGAACACGTGGTGATCGCCAAGATTCCTTTCTCGGTCCCGGACGACCCGGTGGAAGCCGCGTTGGCCGAATGGATCGAAGCCCGGGGCGGCAATCCGTTCATGGAGATTTCCGTGCCGGACGCTTCGCTGAAACTGGTCCAGGCCTGCGGTCGCCTGCTGCGTACCGAGGAGGACCGCGGCACCATCACCTTGCTCGACCGCAGGCTGGTGACCCAGCGCTACGGCAAGGCGATCCTCAATGCGCTGCCGCCGTTTCGGCGGGAGATTTCCTGAATCCCGTCGCCACAACCAGCCGTCTCGGGAAGGTTCACAAAAACACCAATGGCTGAAACAATGCCAGCCACCTGAAAAAGTCTTTGTTTCAACGGAGTTGCGGGTGCAAATTCAAGGTCATTACGAGCTTCAGTTCGAGTCGGTGCGTGAAGCATTCGCCGCGCTGTTCGACGATCCCCAGGAACGTGGCGCTGCGTTGTGCATCCAGGTGGGTGGCCGCACCGTTATCGACATCTGGGCCGGCACCGCCGACAAGGATGGCAGTGAAGCCTGGCACAGCGACACCATCGCCAACCTGTTCTCCTGCACCAAGACATTCACCGCCGTCACGGCCCTGCAGTTGGTGGCCGAGGGCAAGTTGCAGCTGGATGCCCCGGTCGCGCGCTATTGGCCTGAATTCGCCGCGGCCGGCAAACAGTCCGTCACCCTGCGCCAGTTGCTCTGCCACCACGCAGGTCTACCGGCGCTGAGAGAACTGCTGGCGCCAGAAGCACTTTATAACTGGCAGGTCATGGTCGATGCCCTGGCCGCTGAAGCACCTTGGTGGACGCCGGGCGAAGGCCACGGTTATGCCGCGATCACCTACGGCTGGCTGGTCGGCGAACTGCTGCGCAGGGCCGATGGCCGTGGGCCGGGGGAATCCATCGTGGCGCGGGTCGCCAAACCCTTGGGCCTGGATTTTCACGTTGGCCTGGCCGACGAAGAGTTTCATCGCGTGGCGCATATCGCCCGGGGCAAAGGCAACGTCGGCGACGCAGCGGCCCAGCGCCTGTTGCAAGTGACGATGCGCGAGCCCACGGCGATGACCACCCGGGCCTTCACCAACCCGCCATCGATCATGACCAGCACCAACAAGCCCGAATGGCGGCGTATGCAGCAACCGGCAGCGAATGGCCATGGCAACGCCCGCAGTCTCGCGGGATTCTACGCCGGCCTGCTCGACGGCAGCCTGCTGGAAGGTGAAATGCTCGACGAGCTGACCCGCCAGCACAGCTTCGGCGAGGACAAGACTTTATTGACCCAGACCCGCTTCGGCCTGGGCTGCATGCTCGATCAACCGGATGTGCCAAACGCGACCTTTGGCCTGGGCCCGCGAGCGTTTGGTCACCCTGGGGCGGGAGGCTCCCTCGGTTTTGCCGACCCGGAACATGACGTCGCGTTCGGTTTCGTGACCAATACACTCGGGCCCTATGTCTTGATGGATCCCCGTGCGCAGAACCTTGCGAAGGTGCTTGCCACTTGTCTATAAAGCGCCACTGAAGTGAGTGGATACAGGAACCTCGTGTTCCTTTCGGTTTCCAAGCGTCTGTTTATGCGGCCGGAACATGGCCTTTGTTTTTTCATTTAGATCATTTTGTGGATTATCCAATGTCATCGAACAAAACCCTCGCTCTGGCGCTGTGCTTCGCTATTACCGGTTGCGCACAAAATCCACAAAATGATGCCGAGGGCGGCAGCGGCTGGTGGCCTTTCGGGTCGTCCGACAAGGTTGCGAGCAAGGATCCGGCCCCGAAGACTCCTGTGAAACCCGCCGCTGTTGCACCTCAGGCGAAAGCCGAAGCCGAGAGCAACGGTAAATGGTGGTGGCCATTCGGCGGCAAGGATCAGGAAACCGCCAAGGCGGTGCCGATGCCTGACCCTAAAGTCACCCAGGCCTGGCTCGACGACTATGAGCCGAAGCTGCGCACCGCCATCAAGGACAGCAAGCTTGAGCTGGAGCGTCGCGATAACGTGCTGGTGGTCACGGCGCCCGTGGACGGCTCGTTCAACCCTGACCGTCCGGCCATGCTGCTACCGGTGACACTCGGCCCGTTCACCCGTGTCGCCAAGGTACTTGAAGCTGATCCGAAAACCGCCGTGCTGATCCTCGGCCACGCTGATACGTCCGGCGCGGCGCCAGCCAATCTGAAGCTCAGCCAGGAACGTGCCCAGTCCGTCGCTGCGATTTTCCGCCTCAGCGGACTGCAGCGCGATCGGCTGATGCTGCGCGGCATGGGCTCGGTGGCGCCACGTGCGGCCAACGACAGTGTTGAAGGTCGAGCCTTGAACCGTCGTGTGGAGCTGTTGGTCACCCCGGCAAATACCATGGTTGCCTTGCTGAGCAAATACAACATGCCGGCCCCTGCACCGGTGACGATGGTCGCAGCCCAGGATGTGAAGCCGGCGACCCCGGCCCCAGCCGTTGCGCCGAAAAAAGCCGCAGCCCCGGTCACCAAGAAAGCTGCGGCCAAGAAGGCTCCTGCGAAGACACCTGCGAAGAAAAGCCCGGCCAAGAAGGCCACCCCGGCGAAGAAACCAGAGCCGGCCAAGGCTGCGACCGATGCGAAAAAAGTCGCTGCCGCCGACACCCCAAAACAGTGATTGGCTGATCACAAGGAACGCGCCATGACCCAAGTGCTGGCTGATATGCGTCGTGACTACACCCGCGATGGCTTGACCGAGGCACAAGCCCCGGGCGAGCCGTTCGCGCTTTTCCACCAATGGTTCGCCGACGCGGTGAAAACCGAACAGGCCCCGGTGGAGGCCAACGCCATGACCCTGGCGACCGTGGATGCGGACGGTCGTCCCCACTGTCGGATCCTGCTGCTCAAGGGACTGGATGCCCAGGGCTTCACATTCTTCACCAACTACGACAGCGCCAAAGGGCAACAGATCGCCGCGAATCCATTCGCAGCCATGACGTTTTTCTGGCCGACCCTGGAGCGCCAGGTGCGCATCGAAGGCAAGGTTGTGAAAGTCTCTGCGCAGGAATCGGACGCGTACTACCAGGTTCGGCCGCTGGGCAGTCGCCTCGGTGCCTGGGCTTCACCCCAGAGCCGGGTAATCGCCGGACGCGGCGAGCTTGAGGACCTGCTCAAGGCCACCGAGCAGCGCTTCAGCGACAACCAACCCCATTGCCCCGAGCATTGGGGCGGTTATCGCCTGCTGCCCGAGCGTATCGAGTTCTGGCAGGGCCGCCCGAGCCGCCTTCACGACCGTCTCAACTACCGCCTTCAAGGGGCGGACTGGATTCGTGAGCGCCTGGCGCCGTGACATCCGGATAACCTGCCGCGGCGGCCTGGAGCCATTGCGGCAGGTCCCGCCGCTTGATTCGTTGTTCACCGGCGCGAGCCAATTGTTCCAACATGTAGCTTTTCTTCTGCTCGTCCTGCCCCGCCAGTGACAACGCCAGGTCACGGTCCGCCCAACGTTTGATGCGTACGTACAGCCACCAGTGGAAGTACAGGCCGGCCAAGGTGGTCGCGATAATGATGAAGTAATCCATGAAAAATCCTGGGTCGGTGACGCAGACTTTTGAAATTGGCGCTACTGTGTGATGAATTTTTTCGGGTGCGCCTGTATCCCACCTGAATGAAAGCAGATTTTCCCGGTGAAGCCGTGACAGGCGTCAAGCCGGGGAGTTTAATGGATCCCTGTCTTTTGGAGTTGATGCTATGCGTAAGTCTGTTTTGCTGGTTGCTTCCTTTTCCACGATGGCGATGTTGCTCACTGGCTGTCAGTCGAGCCTGACCGGTGACTCCTATTCTCGTGACGAAGCGCGTCGCGTCCAGACGATTCGTATGGGGACCATCGAATCCCTGCGCCCGGTCAAGATCGAAGGCACCAAGACCCCGATCGGCGGAGCTGCCGGTGCGGTGGTCGGCGGCGTAGGTGGCAGCGCCATCGGTGGTGGCCGCGGCAGCATCGTCGCCGCCGTCATCGGTGCAGTGGCCGGCGGCCTGATCGGCTCCGCTACTGAAGAAGGTTTGACCCGTACCCAGGGTGTTGAAATTACTGTTCGTGAAGATGACGGCAGCATGCGTGCCTATGTGCAGCAGGTTCAGGAGAATGAAGTGTTCCGCGTAGGTGAGCGGGTGCGGATTTCCACAGTCGGCGGTACGAGTCGCGTATCGCACTAATTAAAAAAGTAGGAGCGAGCTTGCTGCGATAGCAATGGCTCAGCGACGGAACTGCTGAACGCACGTCCCGTTGCTGTTGCTGTTGCTGTTGCTGTTGCTGTTGCTGTTGCTGTTGCTGTTGCTGTTGCTGTTGCTGTTGCTGTTGCTCTTGCTCTTGCTCTTGCTCTGCTTTTGATCTTGATCTTGATGCCCCGTTAAACCACGCTGGCCGAACGCAGGCATGCGCAGTGGGCATCCCGGCATGGATGCCGGGATAGCCGCGCAGGGCCATGGATGGCCCATCGCGGCGGGCCCACGGAGCAATGCCGGAGTGAGGGCACACCGAGCCTAGGCGAGGTGCCGAGTGGTGGGGCATATACGGATCACCCACATGGGTTACAAAAAAGTGCACTCACATAGGTAACACCCGGAGTGTCACGTAGCCATCAATGGCATCTCTTACATCAATCCGTCCAAGGATGATTGGACCGAAGATAACATCCCAGATCCCGTCCTCTATTTGCTCCAGTCCAATGGTCTGGTGCTTGAGCACATAGCCGACGTAGATCCTTACACCACGACGATTGACGATGCCCGAGCAGTCCGCTTGGAGGCTATCGATATGGCTCGGGTAGGTCATCTCGGGAAGCTTCTCGGGATATTGGCGGGACGAAGGCTCATAGCAGGACGCGGGTGTCTTCTGATTAAGAGCCTCGTGCAAACGCTCATAGTTGTAATGTTGCCTGAAACGATCAAAGTGCCGTTGTTGAGCCTCCCACGCTACTGCAGGGGGTGACGGAAGAGTGCTTTTCAACGTTCGATGCATACGTTCATGTCGGCCATTTTGCTCCGGCCTGCCGGGGGCGATCCGCTCGGGAATGATCCCTAGACGCAACCACCAGATGGACAACTGGGAAAGGCCCGCACGCCCTTTGCTCGCAAACGGAACACCATTGTCGGTACGAATGCGCTCCGGCAGACCATGTTCACGAAACACCTGAGTAAACACCGCCTGGGTTTCCTGGAAATTGGTGCTAGCCATGCTGTGGCAAGCGAGCAAGAAACGACTGGCATGGTCCATGATCGTCAATGGATAGCACCAGACGCCCGCACCTGTCAGGAATTGGCCTTTGTAATCGGCGCTGAATAGCTGGTTGGGAGCCTCTGCTTTCTGCAGTGGTTTGGGATAAACCGCCACTCGTTGACGCAATCGGCGTGGTTTGACCAGCTCAGCTTTCTTTAGGATGTTGTAGATCGACGTCTTTGATGGCGGCGCCTGGTCAGGAAAACGCTCGAGCAAAGCCGCCTGAATTTTCTTGGGGCCAGGCTCTGTCTCACCCCGACCGCGTAACTCAATGATCGCCTCACGGACAGCCAGCGGCACTACCCATTCCTGGGTAAGCCGACGACGGCTATGTTCTTCCAGTCCGGCGGGCCCTTCCCTCTCATACCGCTCGACCCATTTATAGCCAGTCTTGCGGCTGATCTCGTAGGCTTGGCAAAGCGCACTGAAGCTGGGCGGGCCTTTGATGAAGTCCGCAATGAACAGCAGTTTCAGGTCCATAGGTTTCAGCTCTCGCCATGGCATGGTCAGATCCTCGAAAACCGACCCTGCCAGTTAAAAACTGTTACCTATGTGAGTGAACTGATTTGTAACCCATGTGGGTGAGTCATACCGGCAAGCCTTTTTGCTTACTTTTTTGGCGTCTGAAAAAAGTGAGCCGCCGTAAGGGCGGAACCGCCAGCAGCCATTACCGCAGCAACGGATATACACCCCATCAAAAAATCACGACGTCAGCGCAGCCCTGCGACTGGCCATAGCCGTCACCCCATACCCAATCAACGCCGCCAGGATCGATCCGGTAAGAATCCCCATCCGATCCATGCCCGCGTACTCACTCACACCCGGCTCAAACGCCAGGGAACCCACGAACAGACTCATCGTAAAGCCGATCCCGCAAAGTATCGCCACCCCCAGCACCTGGCCCCAGTTCGCGCCGCTGGGCAGGCTGGCGATGCCGATCTTGACGGCCAGCCAGGTCAGGCCGAACACGCCGACGGTCTTGCCAAGCAACAGACCGATCGCAATGCCCATCGGCACATGGTGAGTGAAGCTCTCCACCGTGACGCCACTCAGCGACAGACCGGCGTTGGCGAAGGCAAACAGCGGCAGGATGCCGTAGGCCACCCAGGGATGCAGGGCATGCTCCAGCGTCAACAACGGAGAGGTTTCGGCGTTCTTCGTGCGCAACGGAATACAGAACGCCAGGGTCACACCCGCCAGCGTGGCGTGGACGCCGCTCTTGAGCACGCAGACCCAAAGAATCAGCCCGACCACCATATAGGGGCCGAGCTTGACCACGCCCATCCGGTTCATCGCCACCAGGCCGGCTATGCACGCGGCCGCCAGTCCCAGCGACAAGGTCGACAAGGCACCCGAATAGAAGATCGCGATAATGATAATGGCGCCCAGGTCATCGATGATCGCCAGGGTCATCAGGAACAGCTTGAGCGATACGGGCACCCGTTTGCCGAGCAATGCCAGCACGCCCAGGGCGAAGGCAATATCGGTGGCCGTCGGAATGGCCCAGCCGGCAAGAGCGGCGGGATTGTCGCGGTTCAGGAACCAATAGATCAGTGCGGGCACCAGCATGCCACCGATCGCCGCTGCGCCCGGCAAGACGATTTGCGAAGGCTTCGACAGTTGCCCATCGAGTACCTCGCGCTTGACCTCCAGGCCAATCAGCAGGAAGAACAACGCCATCAAACCGTCGTTGATCCACAGCAGAAGGGGCTTGGCGATTTTCAGCGCACCGACTTGGGCAACCACGGGCGTGTCCAGCAAGCCGGCATAAAGCCAGGATAATGGCGAATTGTTGATGACCAGGGCCAGCACAGCGGCGGCGATCAGCAACAGGCCACTGGCCGCTTCGAGTTGGAAAAAACGTGACAAAGAATTACGTAGAGCCAAGGTTGCTCTCCATTCATCAATTTCAAAAAGATGGCACACCCTAACCCGTACGGTTGGTTGCTAAAACAAAAGTTATATTCTTTTTTGTTATATATCGTTACAAAGCGCCGTCCCAGGTGGTCAGGCAGTTCCGTGCCATATTGGACCTTAGCTGTACCTGTGCGGGATGTCGGTTTTTTCCTAAGCTTGCGTCTCGTATTTCCGAACCAGATCGTGCCCCACGGCCCTCGGTCTGCCTGTGTCGTACCGAGCCAATGAGAACACACACCATGAACGACCACCGCCAGTGGGCGCGCGAAGCCATTCGCATCATCGAGGCCGATTTCCAGCGCAGCGCCGATACGCACCTGATCCCGCTGCCGTTGCCTGGATTACCGGGCATCGAGCTGTATTTCAAGGATGAGTCGAGTCATCCCACCGGCAGCCTCAAGCATCGACTGGCCCGATCCCTGTTTCTCTACGCGTTGTGCAACGGCTGGCTCAAGCCCGGTGCGCCGGTGATCGAGGCGTCCAGCGGATCGACGGCGATCTCCGAGGCTTACTTCGCGAGATTGCTGGGCCTGCCATTCATCGCGGTGATGCCTGCGAGCACTTCGCGGGAAAAAATTGCACAGATCGCTTTTTATGGCGGCCAGAGCCATTTGGTCGATGATCCTACGCAGATTTACGCCGAGTCCGAGCGCCTGGCCCGTGAGCATGACGGGCATTTCATCGACCAATTCACCTACGCCGAGCGCGCCACGGACTGGCGAGCCAATAACAACATTGCCGAGTCGATCTTTCAGCAGATGCGCTTCGAGCAGCATCCAGAGCCGACTTGGCTGATTTCCAGTCCCGGCACCGGCGGTACGACTGCCACCCTGGGACGCTACGTACGCTACCGCCAGCATTGCACCCGGGTGCTGTGTGCCGATGCCGAGCGTTCGGTGTTCTTTGACTACTACCGCAGTGGCGATGCCAGTCTGCGCCTGGATTGCGGTTCGCGGATCGAAGGCATCGGCCGGCCACGGGTCGAAGCGTCATTCCTGCCCAAAGTCATCGATGCGATGGTCAAGGTGCCGGACGCCTTGTCCCTCGCGGCCATGCATTACCTGGCCCAACGCCTGGGACGACGGGTCGGAGGTTCCAGCGGCACCAACCTGATCGGCGCGCTGATTGCCGCAAAATGCAT
Source organism: Pseudomonas alvandae (assembly GCF_019141525.1). Taxonomy (GTDB): domain Bacteria; phylum Pseudomonadota; class Gammaproteobacteria; order Pseudomonadales; family Pseudomonadaceae; genus Aquipseudomonas; species Aquipseudomonas alvandae. Next base: position 5,114,654 of record NZ_CP077080.1, on the reverse strand, counting down.
GGTGGACGCCAGCGAATCGGGCTCGATCGTGGCGATCTTGTGTGATGGCGGGGAGCGTTACGCCACGACTTATTACGATCCGGCGTGGCTCAAGGAGCAAGGGTATGAATTGGACGCGTTGATCAGCGCCGTGGCGGCATGTGTGGAGCGAGGCGAAGCGCTGCCGGAGAGTGTGTTGCGGGCCAATATTTGAATCACTGAGGCCTCTTGTGGGAGCGAGCTTGCTCGCGATAGCGGTGGATCAGTCAACAAGTGTGTTGAATGCCGGGCCGCCATCGCGAGCAAGCTCGCTCCCACAGGTCCGGTGTCAGGCCTCGAGGCCGAGCATGTCCCGCGCCACCGCCTCGGCAATCCGGATTCCATCGACGCCCGCCGAGAGGATCCCGCCCGCATAACCGGCACCTTCGCCCGCCGGGAACAAACCCTTCACATTCAGGCTCTGCAGCGTTTCGTTGCGGGTAATGCGCAGCGGCGACGACGTGCGGGTCTCGATCCCGGTCAGCACGGCGTCATGCAGCGAGTAGCCACGGATCTGCTTTTCGAACGCTGGCAACGCTTCACGAATGGCTTCGATGGCGAACTCCGGCAGGGCCAGGGCCAGGTCGCCCAAGGCAACCCCCGGTTTGTAGGACGGTTCGACGCTGCCCAGCGCCGTGGACGGTTTGCCGGCAATGAAGTCGCCCACCAGTTGCGCAGGGGCTTCGTAGTTGCTGCCGCCGAGCACGAAGGCGTGGGATTCCAGGCGCTCCTGCAACTCGATCCCTGCCAACGGACCACCCGGGTAATCCACTTCCGGGGTGATACCCACGACGATGCCGGAGTTGGCGTTGCGCTCGTTGCGCGAGTACTGGCTCATGCCGTTGGTCACGACCCGATTCGGCTCGGAGGTGGCTGCCACCACGGTGCCGCCTGGGCACATGCAGAAGCTGTATACCGAACGGCCATTCTTGGCGTGGTGCACCAGCTTGTAGTCCGCGGCGCCGAGTTTCGGGTGCCCGGCGTATTTGCCCAGGCGCGCGCTGTCGATCAACGATTGCGGGTGTTCGATACGGAAACCCACCGAGAACGGCTTGGCTTCCATGTACACGCCACGGCTGTGGAGCATGCGGAAGGTGTCCCGGGCGCTGTGGCCCAGGGCGAGAATCACGTGTTTGGAGTGGATCTGTTCACCGCTGGCCAGCTCGACGCCGACCAGTTGGCCGTCCTCGATCAGCACATCGGTGACCCGCTGTCCGAAGCGCACTTCGCCGCCCAGGGCGCGAATCTGCTCACGCATGTTTTCCACGACGCCTGTCAGGCGGAACGTACCAATGTGTGGCTTGCTGACGTAGAGGATTTCTTCGGGCGCGCCGGCCTTGACGAACTCGTGCAGGACCTTGCGCCCGAGGAATTTCGGGTCCTTGATCTGGCTGTAGAGCTTGCCGTCGGAGAATGTCCCCGCGCCGCCCTCGCCAAATTGCACGTTGGATTCGGGGTTGAGCACGCTTTTGCGCCACAGGCCCCAGGTGTCCTTGGTGCGCTGGCGTACTTCCGGGCCGCGCTCGAGGATGATCGGCTTGAAGCCCATCTGCGCCAGCAGCATGGCGGCGAAGATGCCGCACGGGCCAAAGCCGACCACGATCGGCCGTTCGCCAAGGTCGGCTGGTGCGTGGCCAACCACCTTGTAGCTGATGTCCGGTGCTTCGTTGACGTTACGATCATCGGCAAATTTGCGCAGCACGCTGGCTTCATCACGCACCGTCAGGTCGATGGTGTAGATGAAGCACAGCTCGGAGGATTTCTTGCGTGCGTCGTAGCTGCGCTTGAACAAGGTGAAGTCGAGCAGGTCATCGCTGGCGATGCCCAGGCGTTGCACGATGGCGGGACGCAGGTCTTCTTCAGGATGGTCGATCGGCAGCTTGAGTTCGGTGATTCGTAACATGGCAGGATCCGGTTCGCGGGACGCACTACTGCGCCAGGGCGTATTTCAAACCGGCGATTATAAGCTGCAAACCCGCTTTCGGTGAGGTTTAAACAGCTTCCCGTCGGATCAGTCGTCGCGCGCGCCGCCGAAATAGGCGCAACCGCGCTGGACCTGGCCGTTGACCCGCAACTCCGCACTCATGTGTTGCACGCTGCCGGTGGCGCTGTCGACACAGCGCGCTGGCGTGACCCAGAGCTCGACTTTCTGGCCGTTGGCTTCGGTGCCGAGGTTGAAGCGGCCATCGCCCAGTTGCTCCTCGACGTAAGGCACCGCCAGTGGGGGCTGGCCTGCGCGGTCCAGCACCAGGCCTTTGCCGCTGGCCGTGAGGGCCCATTCTGGGCTGTGGCCCGCTGCACGCAGAATCACGCGCTTGAAGTCAGCGTTGTCGCAAGCGGTCGCCGAAGGTTCCAGGCGATACAGTTGCTCGACGTCCAACTGACTCTCGGTACCGGCCGACGCGCTGGAAACGATGCGACCGCGCAAGTCGGCGAACACCTTGCCGCTATCATCCGCCAAGGTGGCGGCTTGTTGCAGGACGCTGGTGCCGCCAGCGTCATTGACGATGTAGCGGCGCTGTTCCTGGCACGGCTGGAACACCAGCTTGCCATCCGCTGCCGTCAGTTCGCCTTGCATACGCGTTTGCCCGGCATGGGACACGCTCTGGCGCGGGGCTTCGAGCAACTGGCAGCCGGCGAACAGTGGAAGAAGGGCGACAAATAACAAGGAACGAGCGGCACGCATCATTGGGTCTCCAGACAAGTGCCGCCACGTTACTCAGACTGATCCTTCATCACAAGGGGGGTTAGCCCACATGAAAAGTCTGGCCGGTTTGTAGGCCTTCGACACTCTTGGCGTAGGCCAACGCCACATCAGCCGCAGGAACCGGCTTATAACCGCGGAAATACGGGGCATATTTGTCCATCGCTTCCAGCAGTACGTTCGGGCTCACCGAATTGACCCGTAACCCCGGCAATTCGATTGCCGCCGCGCGTACAAAACTGTCGAGGGCGCCGTTCACCAGGGCTGCCGAGGCGCCACTCTTGATGGGGTCGTGACTGAGCACGCCGGTGGTGAAGGTAAAAGATGCGCCGTCGTTGGCAAATTCGCGGCCGATCAGCAGCAGGTTGACCTGGCCCATCAGTTTGTCCTTCAAGCCGAGGGCGAAGCTGTCCTCGGTCATGTCGCCCAGGGGCGCGAAGGTGACGTTGCCTGCGGCACAGACCAGCGCGTCGAAGCGCCCGGTCTTTTCGAACAGGGCGCGGATCGAGGCGCTGTCGCTGATGTCCACCTGCACGTCACCGCTGTGGCGGCCAATGCGCACGATTTCATGGCGCGGCGATAGCTCGTTATCGATGGCTGAACCGATGGTGCCGTTGGCACCGATCAACAGGATTTTCATGGGCTGTACCTCAGTAGGGTTGAACGAGGTTGAAGTCTAGAGTGGATTTTCCTGGGGATAAGCGTGCTAATGGGAAACCTTTGGTTTTCATTTGGAAACAATCCAATGAGCGAAATAGACGACCTCGCCGCGTTTGCCGTGCTGGTCGAGGCTGGAAGTTTCACCTTGGCGGCGCAGCAGTTGGGGTGCAGCAAGGGGCAACTGTCCAAGCGCATCAGTCTTCTGGAGGAACGGTTTTCGGTGCTGCTGCTCCAGCGCACGACACGACGCTTGAGTCTCACTGCGGCGGGCGCTGCGCTGTTGCCCCAGGCCCAGGCGTTGTTGGTCCAGGTGGAAAGGGCGCGTCAGGCATTGGCCCGCTTGAAGGGCGAAGTTTCCGGGCCGGTGCGTATGACGGTTCCGGTTTCGTTGGGCGAAACCTTCTTCGAGGGGCTGCTTACCGAGTTTGCCCATGCCTATCCCGACGTGCAGATCGAGCTGGAGCTCAACAACGGCTATCGCGATCTATCCCGCGATGGTTTCGACCTGGCGATCCGCTCCGATGCGGCGATCGATGAGCGATTGGTGGCTCGTCCGTTGCTGGCCTGGCATGAAATGACCTGCGCCAGTCCGGCTTATCTGGAGCGCTACGGCGAGCCGGAAACACCCCAGGCCCTGGCGGAGCACAAGTGCTTGCTCAACAGCCACTACAGCGGACGTGAGGAATGGCTGTACCACCAGCAACACGAATTGCTGCGGGTGCGAGTGTCCGGGCCGTTTGCCAGCAACCATTACAGCCTGTTGAAAAAAGCCGCCCTGGCGGGTGCCGGCGTTGCCCGGTTACCGTCTTACCTGCTCAACGAGGAATTGGCTGACGGGCGCCTGCGCTGGTTGCTGCGGGACTTCCAGACCCGGCGCATGCCGATGTACCTGGTGCACCCGTATCAGGGCGGGCTGCCCAAGCGCACGCAGGTGCTGGCTGATTATTTGATTGAGTGGTTCAAGAGGAGTGGGGAAGCGTTGGATCGGTTGTAGTAGTTACTGACGCTTACCCTTGTGGCGAGGGGATAAATCCCCTCGCCACAAGGGGGGCCCACTTGCGATCTGGGCGAAAAAAAAAACGGCCCGAAGGCCGTTTTTTATTGCGAGAGATTCAACCCCCCAAGTACGCCTCGCGCACTTTCGGGTCGGTCAGCAGCGCTTCACCGGTGCCTTGCATCACCACGCGACCGTTCTCCAGTACGTACGCCCGGTCTGCGATCTTCAGCGCCTGGTTGGCGTTCTGCTCCACCAGGAACACCGTCACGCCATCCTTGCGCAGTTGTTCGATGATGTCGAAGATCTGCTGGATGATGATCGGCGCCAGGCCCAGGGAAGGCTCGTCGAGCAACAGCAGCTTGGGCTTGCTCATCAGCGCACGGCCGATGGCGAGCATTTGCTGTTCGCCGCCGGACATGGTGCCGCCGCGCTGGGTAAAACGTTCTTTCAGGCGTGGGAAAAGGTGCAGCACCTTGTCCATCTGTTCCTGATAGTCGCCCTTGTCGGTGAAGAACCCGCCCATGGCGAGGTTCTCTTCCACGGTCAGCCGGGCAAATACCCGACGACCTTCCGGCACCACCGCGATGCTCTTGCGCATGATGCGCGCCGAGTCCTGGCCCACCAATTCCTCACCCATGTAGCGGATGCTGCCGCTGTGGGCCTGGGGCGAACCGCAGAGCGTCATCAGCAGCGTGGACTTGCCGGCGCCGTTGGCACCGATCAGCGTGACGATTTCGCCCTGGCGGACCTCGACGTTGACGCTGTGCAGCGCCTGGATCTTGCCGTAGAAGGTGGAAACGTTTTCGAACTGCAGCATTTACGCTTCCCCCAGGTAGGCTTTGATCACTTCAGGATTGTCGCGGATCTGTTCCGGCGTGCCATCGGCCAGGGGCGTGCCCTGGTTGATCACGACGATGTGGTCGGAAATGCTCATGACCAGCTTCATGTCGTGCTCGATCAGCAGCACGGTGACGTTGTGCTCCTCGCGCAACACGCTGATCAACGCCTTCAGGTCTTCGGTTTCCTTCGGGTTCAGGCCAGCGGCCGGTTCGTCGAGCATGAGGATCCGCGGACGGGTCATCATGCAGCGGGCGATCTCCAGGCGCCGTTGCTGACCGTAGGCCAGGGTGCCGGCGGTACGGTTGGCGAACTCGGTGAGGTTGACCTTGTCGAGCCAATACTCGGCGTACTCCATGGCCTCGCGTTCGCTCTTGCGGAACGCCGGGGTCTTGAACAGGCCGGCAAAGAAGTTGGTGTTCAGGTGACGGTGCTGGGCGATCAACAGGTTCTCGACCGCCGTCATGTCCTTGAACAGCCGCACGTTCTGGAAGGTCCGCACCACGCCCTTGCGGGCGATGTGGTGGCCGGCCAGGCCCTGGATCGGCTCGCCGTCCAGCAGGATGGTGCCGCCGGTGGGCTGGTAGAAGCCGGTCAGGCAGTTGAACACGGTGGTCTTGCCCGCGCCGTTCGGCCCGATCAAGGCAACCACTTGTTTTTCTTTTACGGTCAGGGCCACGCCGTTGACCGCCAGCAAGCCGCCAAAGCGCATGCTTAGGTTTTCAACCTTGAGGATCTCGCGGCTCATTTGCGCAGCTCCATGTGTGGGCGTTGCATCGGCAGCAGACCTTGAGGACGCCAGATCATCATCAGCACCATCAAGGCGCCGAACATCAACATGCGGTATTCACTGAATTCACGCATCATTTCGGGAAGCAGGATCATTACGATCGCCGCCAGGATCACACCCAACTGCGAGCCCATCCCGCCCAGCACGACGATGGCGAGAATGATCGCCGACTCGATGAAGGTGAAGGACTCGGGCGTCACCAGGCCTTGGCGGGCGGCAAAGAAGCTACCGGCGAAACCGGCAAACGCAGCGCCCAGGGTAAACGCCGACAGCTTGATCACGGTCGGGTTGAGACCCAGCGCACGGCAGGCGATTTCGTCTTCACGCAATGCCTCCCAGGCGCGGCCGATCGGCATGCGCAGCAGGCGGTTGATGACGAACAGCGCGGCCAGGGCCAGCAACAGGGCAACCAGATAGAGGAAGATCACCTTGTTGATCGAGTTGTATTGCAGGCCGAAGTACTCGTGGAAGGTCTGCAGGCCTTCGGCGGCCTTGCGCTCGAAGGTCAGGCCGAAGAACGTCGGTTTCTCGATGTTGCTGATGCCGTTCGGGCCACCGGTGATGTCGGTCAGGTTGCGCAGGAACAGACGGATGATCTCGCCAAAACCCAGGGTCACGATCGCCAGGTAGTCACCGCGCAAGCGCAGGACCGGGAAACCCAGCAGGAAACCGAAGGTGGCGGCCATCATCCCGGCGATCGGCAGGCAGATCCAGAAGCTCAGGCCGAAGTAGTGGGACAGCAGCGCGTAGCTGTAGGCGCCGACGGCATAGAAACCGACGTAGCCCAGGTCCAGCAGCCCGGCCAGGCCTACGACGATGTTCAGGCCCAGGCCCAGCATCACGTAGATCAGGATCAGCGTGGCGATATCTACCGCGCCGCGCGAACCGAAGAACGGCCACACCAGGGCCACGACGATCAGGCCCAGCACGATCCAGCGCTGGGTCGACGGCAGGGTCAGGAAGTTGCTGGCCTTGGCCGGGATCACCGGCACGCCGGGCGATGCTTTCCATGCAGCGCTGATCTGCGTGCTGAACAGCACGCGCAGGAACATCAGCACAGAGCAGATCGCGATGGTGGCAAGGATGGCCGGGCTGGTGCCGTGCACTTCCAGGTTGATGCCGACGATGGTCAGTTTGAGACCGAGTACCGGGTAGGCCACGGCCCAGACCAGCAGGGCGCTGAAAAGCGCCGATTTGAGATGCCTAGTCATACTTTTTCAACCTCCGGGCGGCCCAGGATGCCGGTCGGCCGGAATAACAGAACCAGAACCAACAAGCCGAACGCCACGACGTCCTTGTACTGGTCGCCGAAGATGTCGGCGCCAAAGGCTTCCGCCACGCCCAGCACCAGCCCGCCGAGCATTGCCCCGGGGATGCTGCCGATGCCGCCCAGTACCGCGGCGGTAAAGGCCTTCAGGCCGACGAGGAAGCCGGCGTTGGGGTTGATTACGCCGTATTGCATGCTCAACAGCACCGCGGCGATGGCCGCCAGGGCCGCACCGATGACGAAGGTCAGGGCGATGATGTTGTTGGTGTTGATGCCCAGCAGGTTGGCCATCTTGATGTCCTCGGCGCAGGCGCGGCAGGCGCGGCCCAGGCGGGAACGGGAGATGAACAAGGTGAGGCCGAGCATGGCGACCAGGGTCACCACGAACACCACGATTTGCATGTAGGAAATCAGCACTTCATGTGCCCCACCTGGCCCGATGGCAAAGTTGCCCGGAATCAGGTTGGGAATGGATTTGTCCTTGGAGTCTTGCGAAAGCAGTACCGTGTTCTGCAGGAAAATCGACATGCCGATGGCGGAAATCAGCGGGATCAGACGGTTGCTGCCGCGCAGGGGGCGATAGGCAATCCGTTCGATGCTGTAGCCATAGGAACTGGTGACCACGATGCTCGCGATGAAAGCCGCGGTCATCAACAGCGGGACACTGTCGAGTCCCATCATGGCCAGCCCGGCGATGGCGATGAACGCCACGTAGGAGCCGATCATGTACACCTCGCCGTGGGCGAAGTTGATCATTCCAATGATGCCGTAGACCATCGTATAGCCGATGGCGATCAGGGCATACGTGCTGCCAACGGTCAGGCCGTTAACCAGCTGCTGGAAGAAGTGATAGATGTCAGGCATTACAACGCTCCTAAAAACCTGATACGCATTTCACTGGTGGAGTCATTTTCCCGCCCGGCCCCGTGGATCTTCATCCACTTCGAACGCGGGTTTTGCCAGCGAACCGCTGATGACGGTTTTGAGATTTTCAGGTGGGGAGACTGGCGGATCACGCCAGCGCGGCCCAATACATTCAAAACAAAGCCCACGGCACGCCGTGGGCTTTATTGGCAGTCAGTCAGGCAGGGCCTTACTGAGGCGAAGCTTCGGTTTTAGGTTTGCCGAAATGCCACTCGTAAACCACGAACTTGAAGTCTTTCAGGTCGCCGTTCT